>JAISHD010000040.1 GCA_031262705.1 Methanocalculaceae archaeon
CATACACCTCGGACCAGTCTTCCCATCACCCCTCCTCGACGACCGGGGAACCACCACATACCGTTCCGCATACGCACTAAGAAAATCCGGACACTCCCAGAACACCCTGCCGGTGAACCGTACATACTCAACAAAGCTGAACAGAATTTTCCGGACATCAGGCACATACCGCATCGACCCTGTGATCCGTCGCTCCCTCATTCACTTTCATTCGTTCCGCAAATTCTTCCTCACCGAGTTCAAACTCTCCGCCTCAGCAGAGGTCGCCGAAGAACTTGCCGGAATCACGGACATCCATGAAGAAATGCAGCGGATAACCAATGAACTCAAACAGATCCGAACCGAGTACCGCCTCCTCTGCACCCGCATCTCTGCTGAATCCGTCCTCCCCGAGGAGTGAAACACCGGATGTCAAAACCTTCGCCTCCCTTGACCAGTCCTTACCACATATTTTCACTACGGAAGTACATCCCTGGTGAAAAATCATAAATAATTCATTATGGAGTGAACAACTCTCGAAATCTCAAAGTTATTTCACTCCGTAAAATAATATTCATATAATTCTCATGAATCCTCTCTACCCTCGGGAACGATATCTCCAAAAAATACGACCTCACATCAACAAACCCATCATCAAAGTACTCACCGGTATCCGCAGATCCGGCAAATCCGCCCTCCTTACCCTGACAAAAAACGAGTTGATTTCCGGCGGCATTAGACCTGATCACATCATCAGAATCAATTTCGAAGACATTGCCTACGATAGCCTCACCTCAAGCCAGAAACTCGACCAATACCTTCGGGAAAAAATGGTAGATGACGGGAAAACTATGTCCTGCTTGACGAAATTCAGGAATTGAAGACATTGTACGAATATCTTTGGTTAGGAAATCTCATGACAAGATGAATATTTCCAAATTTTTGGGATCCAATAAAAAATTGTTGAAATAATTATTCTTATGAGAATAAATCTATAATCTCATCAAACAGTGTGTTGGAAGTACCATTTCCATACCATTTTAGGGTTAATCGCAGCAGTCTAAGAATACCAATCAAGGGTATAAGACTAACAAGTACAAATAACCAGAGAAAAGGCCATTCTTTCACAGCAACCAGAATATAAATTACTGAAACTGAGATTACGATTAGTGATAATACTTCTACCCCATAAAGCCTGTGACTGGCATAGCTATTATATGCGGACAAAAAGCCTGTATATGTTCATTAAGATTTTCTTTATCAGGTGTACCTATGAGTGCTTCTCTGTGACTATAAGAATATAATAAATAACATATCACACAAATAAAGAAGAAACAGATAAGTATAATTGAGGTGAAAATCCAGCTTTCCAGCTGAATCGGTACATAGAAAATGACAATGGTTTCAGAGTGATCAATAAGGACCAAATTACCTTCATTATCCTTGAATGAGAGAAATAATGCCGTACCTACTGTCGCAATAACTCCAACCGTACCCATAATAAATTTAATGCGTGAACGTACCATCTTTGACAATTCCCATTGATGCTGGTATCTGAGTTCGGAATTGATCGCCGCATCCTCCCTCGCATCATCGGATGCATTTTGTACCCTAGGAATGATATCTGGTGCAATGCATGATTCTACAGGGGATGCTTTGAGGAATGGGAGAGAAGATATCTTTTTTTCACTTATTTCATCACTAAACTTAGATAGTTTTGTTTTCTCGGATTTGTTATAATGTTTACTACTAAATTTCTCGATAATTTTGTTAATCAAACGAATCACTCCTGCTGCAATGAAAGAAATTAGGATTGATACAATTACGAGAATCCAAGATAAGTGCTCACTTTGACCTGAAATAATAAACCATATCACCATCAAACAAAGAATACCTAACATGAATAACTGATAATCGAGGAAATACATGATTCTCCCAAGGTTATTGTTTCTTTTGGATAGATTGAGAATATATTTATATATGCTCTGATTTTGCATCTCGAACAATGAGACCTGATCAGAAATGGATTTGATTGATAACTGATTAATAAGATCAGAGTCGCAAGGTTGATTCAATTTGGAAAAATCCGCTTCTAAATACATAATGATCCAGAGGCAAATCAGCCAAAAACAAAGAAGGACAATTAGTGCAGCAATCAGAAGCCAAGTAATATTTTGAGATATTGTAATCTCACCTATCTTTTGTGATGAACCCAGAGTACTAATGTAAATAAATACCGTGATCCCTATTGTGATAATCACGCCGAGAATATTCATATTGAAACGAGATTTTGCAACTACATTTTTTCGATATTCACGTTCATCCACAAATCTCTGATTAAGTTGAGAATAGGTATACCTTGATATCTCAAGTTTTTCGTGTAATCCATCCATGAATTATGGTTAACAATTTATAAATATAAATGTAATGGCGAGTTATAATTACAATGAGGGAATACATCTTTTTAAGTCATTATTTCTTACTATGAAAGATCGGTGATAAAAAAACTAAGACAAAATGAACACATAAATATTCTCACACCAAACAGAAAACTCGGGGCAGGCACCAGACATGCCTGACCTGAGACAAAAATCATGAACCGACACAAAGAAACAAACTCTCCCTCACCGGAGAAACAGGATCGCAGACCGCGTCCCTGTACCACCCGCCAAAACTCAGCTCTTTTCCAAACTCCCTTCTCGTCGTCGTCGTACCGGCAGTAACTCCGCTGCACCAACCAAGTACCTGACAACAGACGTCAGACGTCAGATGTCAGACGTCACCCATGCATCACAAAAATTCCTGCATTGTGCAAAACAGAACAAACAATGCATTACTGCATGTTCATAGGTACTCTTTGGCCCTGATAGTATATATACAACTCATCTGTCTCGGAAAACACACACGAATAAAAAGGAACGTCAGGCCCCTCCTGACGAAAAAGATCTACCTGACTCTGACGTCTGACATCTGACGTCTGACGTCAGCAGATCTCACACCAAACGATCATGAGAATTGGAACATATATCGCCGTAAGCGAAAACGAAGCACAGCTTCTCGACAAAAAACTCGAACAAACACCCTTTGAATCCAGAACCGACTTCCTCACTGCATGCCCCCGCGTCTTCCTCTACGGAAACTCTACCGACAAAACCAGAACCCCTGGTCCCCTCATGGAAAACTGGCTGGGCAACCTCCATGACGCAGCAGCAGTTCGGGAGCAAATCCGCGAAACCTACTTCAACCTGCTCCACGAACTCGCGTTTCCCGCAATCGCCATGCGCGGCAGCAGAACAGCGTACCGTCTCCTCAGAAAAGACCTCGAACGCGGCATGCTTGAACGCTGCGGCATGATTCCGCCGGCTGAAGAAATGGAACCCCTCGCCCGCATCATCCGCTGGATAACCTACACCGAGGTGGAGATCGATGACTGAACATACCTATCATCTCACCGACTACTGCTGTCCGCTCTGCGGCACAGCGTTTGAGTTCTCTGACTGGACGAACGGTCCCGGCCCCTGACCATCCTCCAATCCTCATCTGCCAGGACTGCGGCGGCCCGGCGCTCCGTACCGGAGACCGCCCCACGACGCGTTTCTGATAGGAAATAATAATGCTGCAGAAACCACGCGGAACGCGGGACTTTCTTCCCGCAGAAATGGCACAGCGGAGAAGTATCGAACGCCGCATGAGAGACGTCGCCGCAAAACTCGACATGCTCGACGAAGAGAAACTCAAAAGCAGTTCCGCGTGAACACTTCAAGTCCTCTCCTTTTTTATAACCGCAGGAGAAAGTATCAGATTACATGCGGGGATGGAGTGCGTGAGCGAAAAGAAGTGTGAGAGTTCCTTCAGAAAACTGATTCTGATCGGGGTGACGGTCGGCGTTATCTCAGGATTCGGGGCGTATCTCTTCTTCAAAGGTCTTGAGTACGGCACGGCACTTGTCATGGAGATCCTCTTTTGTGCAGACCTTACCCTCGAAAGCCAGACCGCAGCAGAGATTGCCGGATGGACGCCGCCGCCGGTTGTCTGGCTGATTCTCCCCATCATCTGCGGAGGTGCTCTCCTCTCAGGTCTCATCGTGTACTTCTTCGCCCTGGAAGCCGAGGGCCACGGCACCGACGCGGCGATTCGGGCGTATCACGGCGACGGAAAAATCCGCTGGCGGGTTCCTATCGTCAAGGCGATTGCTTCCATCATCACTATCTCAACTGGAGGGTCTGCCGGGCGGGAAGGCCCGACTGCCCAGATAGCCGCAGGGTTCGGGGCGTTTATTGCAGACATCCTGAACCTCTCGCCGCGCGAACGAAAGATCGCGATTGCAACCGGTATCGGTGCGGGTATCGGTACGATCTTCAAGGCTCCTCTCGGCGGCGCAATTCTCGCCGCCGAGATTTTGTATCTGCGGGACTTTGAGGCGGACGTGGTTATGCCGTCCTTCCTCTCCTCCATCATCGGTTACTCCATCATCGGATTCTTTGAAGGCTACGCGCCGATCTTCGGTGCGGGGCCTCGCTCGTCTGGTCGGTCGCACAGATTCCGCTCTTCCTTCTCCTCGGTGCCCTTGCCGCAGGAGTCGGCATCTTTTATGTGAAAACATTTTACGGAACAAAGGCGGTCTTCGACCGGTTCGCCGTCCGCTACCGCATCCCGAAGTACTGCAGCCGGTTCTGGGTGCGTTCCTGATCGGTGTTCTGATCATCGCTCTTTCCTATCTTTCGCCGGAGACGATGATGGTGGGACTGGCCAGTCTTGGCAGCGGGTACGGGTTTGTGCAGATGGCGATGTACAATATGCTGCCGCTGTCGATTCTGATTCTTCTGCCGGTTGCAAAGACCATCACCACCTCCTTGACAATCGGGTCGGGCGGCAGCGGCGGAGTGTTTGCGCCCGGGCTTGCGGTCGGCGGGTTTGCCGGCGGGGCGTTCGGAATGTTTCTGCATCTGATTCTGCCGGAACTTGTGCCGCTTGCGAGTGTGCCGGCATTTGTGATTGTGGGAATGCTCGCTCTGTTCGGCGGGATTTCCCATGCCCCGATCGCGATTATGATTATGGTTCTTGAGATGACGGGGGACTTTTCACTGTTTGTTCCGGCAATGGGTGCGGTGGCTGTTGCGTATATGCTGATCGGGAAACAGACGATCTTCCATGAACAGCGCCTGTGCCGCGAAGAACCGGAGGAGTACTGGGACGGACGGCACACGAAGTGAGTGGTTCGTGAACTCAGAGTTCAGAGTTCATTTCCTTTTTTTGAAAATGAGGTGACGGAGATTTTTCCATTTTCTCTTCCCCGACAGGGGAGATACGAATTTTTTTCTCTTGTGGTCAGAATGAAAAAAACGGATCAGAGAGATTTTTCTTCAAACTGGAATGAGTTCTGAACTCTGAACTCATGATGAGTGCAGACTCTCCAGGATCCCGCGAACGGTTTCCCGTCCGTCCGATGCGGAAAGCAGAGGCCGCAGGTCGGGAGGCGTCATCGTAAGTGCCCGCGAGATTGCATCGTCCAGTTTTTCTTTGGTGACGGCGTTGCCGAGAATCATGACGCCTGCCCCCATTTCCTCGATTTTTTTCGCATTGTTCCACTGTTCCGGATGGTAGGGGTCAATGATCATGACGACCGGTTTTCCCAAAGAGAGCGACTCCATCAGGGAGGTGAGGCCACCGTGCAGAATCGCCACGCGGGATTTGGCAAGGTACGGCTGAAGGTCGGGGACGTAGCCGAATGTCCGGAAGTTTCCGGTGTTTTCCGGCAGGCTGGGGGTGGTGGAGAAGACCTCGAAGGTGTGGTCCGGCATTTCGTCTGCGATTTCGCGGAGCATGGCATACAGCGGGAGTTTGAACGGTTCACCGCCGAAGCTTGCGAAGATGGTTTCCTGTGATAGCGGTACACTGCCGAGGTCCCGGTCGAGGATCGGGCCGACAAACCGATAATGACGGATCTCCTCTTCGGGAATGACAAAGTTGTAGCCGCTTACAGTATCCGGAGAGGGGAAGTCTGGCACGATGACGATGTCTGGAATTTTCTGGAGATACTTCTGGACAATCCTGCTGAGATAGTTCCAGTATGCGGCGTCCGGGGATGCGGCGGCGGCAAAGGTGTTCTGGTTGGTGATGAATGCGTTCGGGATGTCAAGGGATTTTGCGGCGTATCCTGCGGCATACATGGTGTCGGCGACAAGGAGATCGAAGTTGTGGTCTTTGAGCAGTCTGCGGGCGTCGCGGTAGGAGTGGAGAAGGGATACCGGGACGGTTTTGGAGAGCCAGAGGGTTTTTACGAGGCTGAAGAGGCCGTAGTCTCCTCCAAGCGTGACCTCGCGGCTGATTTCGTGAACGGGGAATCCCTGTTTCTGAATGAAGTCGTAGGCTTTGCCGTAGGAGGCAAACGTGCAGGTGTGGCCGTGCTGCTCAAGATATGCGGCAAGTTTTGTTGAGCGTGATGCGTGGCCGAGTCCTTCGCCGCAGACGGCAAACAGGATGTTCATCGGATTCCCCGGCGGTTTGTATTGATGGTTATGTATTCGTCCCCCTCTTACCTGAATCTCATTTCTTTTGCAACCACATAGTTTTTCGGGTGTAAAGGATGTTGACCGAGACCGGAATTTGATCCCACGTTGTTATTCAGAATGCGAAGTAGATGAACTCCGGGGTTTCCGGGGGCGACAACAGCAGGATGGTAAAGCCGAGGACGGCGAGGTAGAGTGTCCAGTAGAACGGCCGCAGCCGTGCACAGAACGAGAGGTAGTCATAGACTGCTGCGGTTTTGGCAAACGCCGCAAGGCGTTTGTTTGCCATGACAACAAACGCGAGGAGGATCAGCCCCACACCGCCAAAGACGGCAAGTCTGGTGAAGGTGGAGAACTGAAAGTCGAAGAAGACAATCTTCTGGATGCAGATGAGGAGGTCCTCGAAGCTGTTTGCCCGGAAGATCATCCAGCCGAAGAAGACGAGCACCTGCGTGATGAGAATCTTCGTCAGAAGTCCCGGGTTGGATGCGAGGAATTTACTTGCAGTCCAGATCTTTTTCTCATCGATGAAGTAGCGGTGGAGAAGGAGAAGTACGCCGTGATAGCCTCCCCAGAGGACAAAGGTCCATGCGGCTCCGTGCCAGAGGCCGCAGATGATCATGGAGGCGAGGAGATTTGCGTAGGTGCGCACATGTCCTTTGCGGTTGCCGCCGAGCGGGATGTACACATAGTCGCGGATGAAGCGCGAGAGGGTCATGTGCCATTTTCTCCAGAAGACTTGGATGTTTGCAGCGAGGTAGGGGAGGTTGAAGTTCTCCGGGATTCTGAATCCAAGACAACGGGCACATCCTATGGCGATGTGGGCGTAGCCGGAGAAGTCGCAGTAGATTTGGATGCCGAAAAGGATAGTACCGAGAATGATCCATACCGAGGTTGCGGCCTCCGGCGAGGAGAAGACAAAGTCAACCCGACTTCCGAGGTTATCGGCGATGACCATCTTTTTGAAGAGTCCCCAGACGATGAGGGTTATGCCGACCTTCAGGTTGTCGCCGCTGATGTGGATGTTCTCGCGCAGCTGCGGGAGAAACTCGCTTGCCCGGACGATGGGGCCCGCAACAAGAGCCGGGAAGAAGGCGATGAAGAGCGCGTATTTGTGAAGATGCGGTTCGGGTTCGAGTTTGCCTAAGTAGATGTCAAAGATGTAGCTGAGTGCCTGAAAGGTGAAGAAGGAGATTCCAACCGGCAGGAGTACCTGCAAAAGGGGAACGGAGACGGCAATACCGGCTGCACCCAACAGGGAATTGATCGATGCAATGCCGAAGTCGATGTACTTGAACCAGCCGAGGATGAGAATCGGGATGAGTGTGCCAAGAGCGAGCCAGCATTTTTTCCGGCGCTTTGTTTCTGTTGCAAAAATTTTTGCACCGCAGAAGAAGGAGGCAAGGGTAACAAAGACCAGCAGCAGAATGTGGATGGAACCGGAACACCAGTAGAAGTAGTAGCTTGCAGCGAGGAGGAGACAGTGCTGCCAGAGTTTTCTGCGGAGCAGTTCGGTCGCGATGAGGACGACGGCAAAGAAGATGAGGTACTCAGGTGTCGTGAACAGCACCGAATTTCACCTCCGAGATTATGAGTTCGGTCATACGGGGAGCAAACTGCGTAGCACCGTAAAATGTCATGTGATGACTGTCATAGAAGTACTCGTCACCGCATCCAAACTCCATGTCATACCATTTCGCTCCGGTTTCGTTCAGCAACTGGAAAAAATATTTCCGGGATTCATCGGTGATCTTTTCAGACGTTAACGGATGAAGCGGCATGTTGATCAGGACAACCGGAATACCTGCATTCTGTAACGTCTGAACGTTGTAGATCAATGCCTGTTTATAGCGTGTTGATTCCTTCGTGACAACAGGATGCCAGATGTCGGTTGGATCATTTGCTTCTTCAAGCATCTTTTCCGGATTTTTCAGGCTGTCTCTATACAGTCGTGAGGAAATTCCGTAGGGATCATTCTGATAATCGAGGGTATTACTGATCTCAGATGGAAAATGGGATAGCGCGCTGGGAAGAAATTTCTTTTTGTAGTTGGGAGTGCATTCTGTTTTCAAGTCGTTCCATTCATCAGCGGAGTAAATATGTTGGTCATCATCACGGACAGCCATTCTGTCATGGACTAAGATGACACGCTCGTCCGGCCATGCGGTCTCATCAGTGACGCTTCGATAGGTTACCCCAAAAACCACGAGAGAAGGTGACGAGTCAATGATCTTTTGTATCTCAACAGAACGGCGTACCGGAGTGTCACCACTTACAATCAGATTATAGGCGGTAATATTGTAGCCTTGTATCGACAGATTCTGATTGATATACGGTGGATAGATGGAACAGCCGATAATACTGCTTCCAATAAAGTACACCGCGGTCTGATCTTCTCCGATGTTCAGATCATAAAAGTCGTAGAGATGCATGATCCCTTTGGTTTCATTCAGATACTCATCGATTATCGGCTCAGCTGCATACATTCCCGCAACAAACAACCCGCCCGCAATCAGAACTCCGGCAAGAACACAGAGAACAACAGTTGATCGCGGTACGCCGCCCTCCTTCGTAAGTTTGGTATTCACTGCACTCCATTTGTCCATCCATTCACCCACAATATGATATCTAATGGTTTTCAAATAGAAATTCAATGGGTTTCATTAAATAGATGTCGGTTTGCCAAGGCTAATCCCTGCCTCGCATCTACCATATATTTGCATGACGCGGAGTGTCAGAAATACGGTAAAACCGGAGCAGATCAGCCTTCGCCTCCCGGCAGCCATGATCAAGGAACTTGATCAGCTCAAAGAAAAAGAGGGCACCGATCGCACCGCAGTGATCGTTCGGGCGCTGAAGTACTGGATAAGCGTCGAAGGCAACATCACCACCGACGCAGAATATCTCAACCGCCTGACCCAAATGGAAACAGAACTCGCTGACGTTCGTGACTCACTCGCAAAAATAACTGCCCACTATGAAGCCGAAGCTGCCTCCCAGCGGGAAATCATCTCCGAACTCCAGAAAACTATCAACACCCTTCTGCGGATGCTGCCGAAGGATGAATAATATCCTCTTCTCTTTGAGAGAACATCAGTGATGATGCACAACATGGCGATTGATCCCAAAACGATCGGAGTTTCACATTGTAACAAACTCCTGTCAGGCTGATCTCGTGAACGTAAAAAAATTATTTTCACGTTGGCATTGCTGTCCTTCGATAAACTTTATCCTTTGTCTTTCCTTCACCCGATAAAATCCGAAGTTTTTCTGCCTTGGTGAGGAGCCGCCGATGAGTTTCCCATCACGTACCTCTGCCCTCGGCCAAAGATTATTATCTCAATAATGATAATCTGAATAATGATTATCCCAATAATCATTTTTGGAAATATGAACTTTATTGGCAGAACACAGGAACTCGCAACACTTGAGGAAAATTACCGGAGAAACGCAGGTTTCGTCGTCATCTACGGTCGTCGTCGCGTCGGCAAAACAACCCTCATCACCGAGTTCATCAAAAACAAACCGGCACTCTACTACCTCGCAACCGAAGAACGGGAAACGCAGAACATGCAGAACTTCCGGCAACAGCTTGCCGCATTCACCCGCAAAGAGTACCTGCAAAGTGCCGAAATCAACGACTGGATAGCACTCTTCACCCTCTTTGCCGAACACAACCCGGCTCAGAAAAAAATTCTCATCATCGACGAATTCCAGTACCTCGCTGAGATCAATCCGGCATTTCCCTCCCTCCTTCAGAAAACCTGGGATGAAACACTCTCCAAACACAACATCATGGTCATCCTCTGCGGCTCATACATCAGCATGATGAAAACCCACGCCCTCTCGTACGTTAGCCCGCTCTATGGAAGAAGAACCGCCCAGATACGCCTGCAACTACTCACCTTCACGGAACTGTCCGCACACTATACCAACAAACCCTTCGCAGAACTCGTCACCCTCTACGCGGTTACCGGCGGCGTTCCCAAATATCTGGAGTTCTTCGACAATGACGCGGACATATTCACCAACATCAAACAACACATTCTCAACAAAAACGGCTACCTCTACGAAGAACCGATCTTCCTCCTCGAAAAAGAAGTGAACGGGCCAACCACCTACTTCTCCATCCTCAAATCCATCGCCGCAGGAAAGACACGACTCTCCGAACTTGCCGCAGCTCTTGAGATGAAAACCACCACACTTGTTCCTTACCTCACCACCTTAATCGACCTCCATCTCATCGAACGCCGTGTTCCGGTAACGGAACCCGCACCCGAACACAGCAAAAAAGGAAGATATCACATTCAGGACAGCTTCCTTAGATTCTGGTTTTTGTTCGTCTCCCCCAACAAAAGTGAACTGGAAATCGGGAAGAGCGATGCAGTTCTTGAACGTATCAGACCGCACTTCATCGACCGGTTTGTCAGCTTCGTCTATGAAGACGTCTGCCGCGAACTTTTCTGGAATGTATGCAGCAGCGGAAAAATTTCCTTCGAACCTTCGCGGGTCGGCTCCTTCTGGGGACGTGGAGACGTGGAGATCGATGTTGTTGCAATCGATCACTCCGGAAAAAAATTGTTTGCCGGAGAATGCAAATTTTATTCCGGGGACAGGGTCGTGGACATGAGTGTGTATGCGGATTTACAGAGAAAATGTCAGGCGCCCGAACTTGCCGGATATGAAATTGTGTATGGACTCTTCTCTGCAACCGGCTTTGACGTGCGGCTCAGAGAGCTGGCAAAACAAAGTCCGGAACTGTATCTCATTGAAAGAAAAGATATTGCGGAGTAAACCTCCACAAACAATTACTCATCCATATTTTTCTTAAAGCAGATGACCTCAAGCACACCGTTATGCAGATGTGTCTCCGTCAGGGACGGATCGATCTCCGCTACCGGAATCACCGCCGAGTACTCGCGGCGGGCGTCTGCATTCAGCTGCAGTTTCCCGTCCTGATATGCGATAAAGAAATCATCCGGACACTCGGGGGGAAGCTCCGTCTGAATAATAATTGTTCCCGCATCCTCAAAAACCTCCAGGGGAATCGTCTTCGGCTGGGGATTGACGGGGGCCAGATGAATCGTACTCCCGTTTAAGACAAACTTTACTCCCATGATCGGCGGGAGCTTCTCCTCGCCCTCGCCGGAAACATGAGCAGTAATGATCTGATGGATAATCTCCATCAGATCCTTGTAGGCATCGTCCGATGACTCCGGCATATTTGTATCACTTCCAAAACCGGAGGGGGATCCACTGTCCCGCTCTCAGTTCTCTATGCTCTTAGTTATCTCTTTGATTGCGCTAAAGTCTTTCTGATGACGCATCAGAAGCCGGTCAAGTTTTTCTGTCTGCTCCTTCTTCTCTGCATCCTCCTCAGCCTTATACTCGGCCATCTTCAGCGCAGTCAGCGCCTTATCCAGCACGCGGCGCTCTTCCTCGTTGAACCGGTACGGCCAGGAGTCGCGTTCCGCAGTCCTGCGGCCTTCCTTGTCCAGCGACGGGCGGACGCGCTTTAAGGCCTCCTCGAAGTGGCGCTTGTAGATCTTCACCGAGCCTACGGCAAGTTTGATCTCTTCTGCCTCGCGGCCTGCCATTGCCTTCACAAATTCGCGGATGGCAACCATCTTCGCCTCGCGGACAAGGGCCTCAATGTCTGCGCCTACAAAACCGTCGGTTTCGGCAACCAGATCGTCCACGTTCAGATCCTCGGCAAGCATATCCGCAACACCCTTGAGGTACACCTCAAGAATCTGCTTTCTGCCCTCCTCATCCGGCGGCGGCACAAAGATGTGCTGTTCCAGCCTTCCGGGGCGGAGCAGGGCCGGATCGATCATGTCGGGACGATTGGTCGCACCGATCACAACCACGTTCTTCAGCTCCTCCAGACCGTCAAGCTCGGTCAGGAACTGGCTGACCACGCTCTCGGTTACGTGGGAAGAGCCTTCGTAGCTTCCCCGGCGGGGAACGATCGAGTCGATCTCATCGAAGAAGATGATCGACGGCGACGCAAGCCGGGCCTTGCGGAAGATCTCCCGCACGCCTTTCTCGGACTCGCCGACCCACTTCGACATCAGCTCGGGACCCTTGACCGCGATGAAGTTGCACTCCGACTCGTTGGCAACCGCTTTTGCGAGTAGCGTCTTACCGGTTCCGGGCGGACCGAACATCAGGAATCCCTTCGGCGACTTGGTGGCAAACTGCTTGTACACATCCGCATACTTCAGGGGCCACTCAACCGCCTGTTGGAGTTCCTCTTTCACGCCGTCAAGTCCGCCGACATCCGACCAGTGAATGTCCGGCACTTCGACAAGCACCTCCCGCATCGCGGAAGGCTGCACCATCTTCAGTGCCGCCTCAAAGTCCTCGGCGGTGACCTTCAGACCTTCAAGCTTCTCCTTGGAGATGGTCTCATCCGGATTCATGCCCGGGAACTCACGGCGCAGTGCGTGCATTGCGGCTTCCTTGACCACGAGGGCAAGGTCAGCACCGACAAATCCGTGCGTGGTGTTTGCGTACTTGTTCAGGTCGACACTCTCGGCAAGCGGGACGTTGCGGGAATGAATCTGGAGAATCTCTTTTCTGCCGTCTTTGTCCGGCACACCGATCTCGATCTCACGGTCGAACCTGCCTCCCCGGCGAAGGGCGGGGTCGATTGCGTCCGGTAGGTTGGTTGCGGCGATCACGATGACCTTGCCGCGGCTCTTTAAGCCGTCCATTAAGGACAGCAGCTGGGCAACGACACGCCGCTCCATCTCGCCTTTGGACTCCTCACGTTTCGGGGCAATGGAGTCTATCTCATCGATGAAGATGATTGCCGGAGCATTCTCTTCTGCCTTCTGGAAGATCTCACGGAGTTTTTCCTCGGAGTCACCGTAGTACTTCGACACAATTTCGGGTCCCGAAATTGTGTCGAAGTATGCGCCCGCTTCGTTTGCAACCGCACGGGCAATCAGGGTCTTGCCGGTTCCCGGCGGGCCGTAAAGCAGAACCCCTTTTGGCGGTTCGATGCCGAGCTTTTCAAACACTTCGGGGTGACGGAGCGGATACTCAATCATCTCCCGAACCTGGGAGAGTTCCCGGCCGAGACCGCCGATATCTTCGTAGTGGATGTTGCCGGCGGATTTTCCTTTCGGAGCATCATCTCCTTTATAGACGGCGTCTTTGTAGTGGACGGCGGTCTGCGATCCGATAATGGCAATGTCGCCGGGCGAGACGTCGGAGATGACGAATGCATAGTATTCGGTGCTGTAGCTGGAGAAGCCGCCCCATCCGGCGAAGAAGGGATCTTCGTTGCGTGTCTGGGTTGCGAGCGGAATCTGGATGATCTGACCTTTGGCGATCGGTTTTCCGGCGTACTGCTGTACGATGAACTGTTCCAGCTGGCGGCTGTCGAGTTTGATGCTCTGGGCTGCGGGCTGGATAGTGATTTTGGCTGCGGTCTGCGGTTCGGTCTTTTCGACCATGACGGTGTCGCCGATACCGGCACCCGCCGCACGGCGGGTGTCACCGTCTATTGCGATGCCGCCCGAGCCGGAGAGGGCGGACCGCATGACTTTGGCAACACCGGTTCGTTTGCCGGTGATCTTGACGAAGTCGCCGGAGTCAACGCCGAGTTTGGCCATGACATCGTTGTTGATTCTCGCGTATCCGCGCCCGACGTCGCTGCTGTCTGCCTCCTGTACAATTAATGGAAGAGTTATTGGATCTGTCATGAGTATATCACCTGTAATTTTCTTGTTTACTCTACGTAAGCATTATGTAGTATTTAAAATATTTGTGTGGGCAAAAAATTGCGGCGAGTAAAAAGAGATTTATAGAACTCCAATACGTCAGAATCGTGGTCGCGCAGGATTGCAGGTGATAAATCCGTTTTCGGTGACAATCCAGTCCATTTTGCGGTCGAAGGAATCGGCGGGAATAGCGGGAACTTCCTGACATGCGTAGGCAAGGCCGATGCGGGGAATGTCCGGGTAGGCTTCAAAGAACCGGTCGTAGTATCCTGCTCCGTAGCCGAGCCGGTTGCCGCTCCGGTCGAACCCGACGAGGGGCATTAAGGCGATCTCGATCTTGTCGGCATCTGCGGGAAGTTCTGTGGAGAGTGGTTCGGGGACATGGAATGTTCCCGGCTCCAGGTCGGCGACATTTTTCAGGTAGGAGAGACGGAGTGTTTTCGTGTCGGTCTGGATGATGGGGACGATGACGGTTTTTCCGTCCTCAAGGAGGCAGTTGATGATGACGAGCGATTCCACTTCGGGTTCTTTTGCGACGTAGGTAAAGACTGTCCGGTAGGGCTGGAGAAATTTTTTGAGATGGGTTGTGATATAGTAACTTTTTTCGCGGCGTTCTTCGAGGGTCAAAGCGTCGCGAACGGATTTGAGCTGGTTCCGTATTTCAGCTTTGTCGGGCATAGATGAATAGTTTACCGGGACGGGGGATAAAGATTCGGGTGGGGATGAAAAAGAGAGGAGGGAATCTCTGTTTGAGGGGGTGCAGAGTGATTTTGACTTTAGTTTTGTTTCAGATAACCACGGAACACACAGAATTCCACGAAAAAAAAAAACACAGAGTTGTGATATCACAAGTTGGGTAACCCTGAGGCATCGAAAAAATAAATTGAGTTATAGTGTATATTCATAGTTTTGGTAATTTTGAGGTGGATTTTAAGAAATCTCATGTCCTATTCGAGACCATGGGAAAGTAGGAGGCTTATCCCAGGACCCAGGGGTCGATGTTGCGATGTAGAGATTCCCATTGTCTACACATAATGATCCTCTCTGTGCAACCGACACTCCATTTTCTGTATTCCATGTTCGATCAGATCCCACAACAGTCGTGTCATTCTTAATGGTAAGTATTCTACTGGAGGTGTCTATATAGGTAATTTTACCTGTATAATACTTTTGAGAATATTCTTCTAATGTTGGATCATCCGATATTTGGGATTTCGTTACGTATTGGTCATCCATTGCAATCCAAAGTGATGTATCCACATCCCAAAATACAATCATCGTGCCCCAATTCATCCCTGGTTCATTACGCGCATTAACCTCCTTCTTAAATTCCTGCCAAGAAGTTATGGGTTCAATGACATATGGAAAATCTGGCTTTTCCTCTCCTCCACCAGAAATATCCCCCCACTCATCCGGTACCATATCTCCGACCGGCAACACTGCCGCATTCGATCCCATCCACAACAGTACAGGATGGCCACGACTATCAAGTCCGACAATTGACAGAGCGTTGAACATCTCCTCACCAAAGAGAATTTTATCTCCTGTCTCCCACACATCCCATTCTGTAGGAGTTGCTGCCTTGGTGCTTCCGCCTTTTACCAGATGAACAGGCACATTCTCTTTCGTCACTGTATTATAGAACACCAGACTCTTCAGCGGCAGCACATCCCCGCCTGCATGATACAAACTCTTTCCGTCCGCCGACACCTGAAACCGTACGTCCGGCATCGTCCCCGACGTATCCTCCACTGCCGCAAACATTGCAAGGCCGATGACGGCCCCTGCCACCGCAACCAGACCGATCAGCATCACAACGGCAATTGCCGGCGTAACCCCGTCATCACCCGCGGACATTGCTCTGTTCTTGCTCACCGCTTTCAGTTTCCTCAATCTATTCTTCGTGCCACAGATACCATGCAGCCGCAGATAATAATCCATCAATACATCTCCTCTAAAAATTCAGTCAGGTACTTCTCCGCAGAAGTCGGTGAGAAAACTGCCGATTGAATCCTCTTTGAGTAGGATGTAGCCCGTGATTACCTTTGAACGGTTTTTTGGGGGTGTGCAGGTTTTAATCGATATTTTTTCTGAGAATAGAATGTCTATGGTTTAATGATATCTTTGGCATCATGCACGGAAAAGGCGATTTGCGGAGAGTCTGCGGAACAGTGATATAAACCGCATGAAAAAAATGGAAACACTCTGCTGGATTTTCACCATTTGCAGGTAGTTTAATATTTAATTATGTACTATATCCTACTCAAAGAGGGTGTAGCACAGCCGCAAAAAAATTCGGGGCGAAAAACTGCCCCGTTACAAAATATTTGCCAGAATTCTTCCGAAGTGTGGTACGAAATCCTTTTTCCGCGAGACCACGCCCTCAAGATGCAGAGGCTCAGATCCCCAGTGCATCTTCAGCATCGTCGCCTCATCTGCCACCGCAAACATATCCGAACCCATCTCCGCAACGCTCGTATAAAGAGCAATATACATATCCGGAGCGTTCGGCTTCGTCATCTTCTCCCGAAGCGCCGCATAAATATCGGCTGCCGCCGCACGGGCATATTCATACGACGGCGTCAGAATCTGGGCGACAACCACCCGTTTGCCGGACAGCGTGTACTCCTTTGTATCGCGGTCAAGCAGCTCCATCTGCGAAACGCCCGAAAGAGACATTCCTTCCGCAATCAGTTCCCGGGCATAGGCCTCCGGATCAACTCCTGCAATCTCCGCAAGGAAGGATACTGCCTCCTCATCAAGTTTCGTCGTCGTCGACATCTTCAGACCGAGCGTATCGGAAAGAATACCCGAAAGGAGAGCACCTGCAACTCCCTTCTCCGGCTTCATGCCCGACTCCATAAACCGGCGGGTCACAATCGTCGAGGTGGAACCTACCGGCTCCATATCAAACCGTATTGGCCGGAGCGTCGCCATAGCCCCCAGCCGGTGGTGATCGATGATCTCAATGATGTCTGCCGTCTCAATACCCTCGACCGCCTGACTGTACTCATTGTGATCCAGAAGAATCACCGACTTGGCCGCATCCTCCATCAGCGAGTTGCGGGAAATCGTACTGATCAGCGTACCTGCATCATCCACCACACAGGCGGTACGGTACTTGGAGTTCGAGACCAGCTGCTTCACGTACTCCAGCGTATCGTTCATATGAACAGTGGGAACATCCGTCGCCATGATCATCTCGGCCGGGAGTGTCAGATGAATCATCTTTGCAACACCGAACGCATCAACATCCGTGGACAGAACCGTAACCCCGCGTGACTCAGCCGCCGAGAGCAGCCGCTCACCGACCGGGGCGGAGTCCGCGATGATCAGCGCCGCAATTCCCGCCGACACCAGCGCCAGCTGTGTCGGCTCATCGTCCCCGACGATTGCAATGTCCTTTGCCGTGATGCGGGACAGGATCACATGCAGCGCATCAATCGAGATGTACACCGAGCCTTCAAGAACCTCGTGTTTCTTCACGCGGACATCTGCGGAGAGAATCCGTGCCAGCGTATCAACCGGCATCGGGGACATCGTTAAGTTCTCCCGCTTGATCGTACTCACATAGGCACGGGCAAGACCGTGCTCACTCACGAGACCGATCAGTTTCCCGACCCCGTCGGTGATCGGCAGATTCCGCAGGTCGTTTGCGTCCATCGCCTCGATCACATCAATCGTCGGCGTACTTGCCGTTGCACTCTGCGGATACGTGAACGCAATATCCGCAACGGACGGCTCGACACTGAGAATAAGTTCGGGGACTTCCACACCGAACTTCTCTAAGGCGTAACGGGACTCGGCATTCAGATCGCCGCAGCGGGCGGCGGTGTACTGCCCGGAGCCTTGTTTATTGAGGTAAGCGGCGTACCCTATCACACTGCAGATACTGTCTGTATCCGGGTGACGGTGGCCGATAACATAGATGGATTTCACAGCTGCTCCTGATTACTCTATTA
>JAISHD010000062.1 GCA_031262705.1 Methanocalculaceae archaeon
TTTCACATCATGCAGTTTAATCAGCACGTTCTGCACCTGCTCGTCTGCGAGCGGTCCGCCGTCAAGCGCCTCGTGCAGACCGTCAATGATCAGTTCCATGGTCTCATTCAGATACTGGATACCTTTCGTACAGTCAATGAACATATTCGAGCCGTAGATGTCCTTGACACTCTTTGCCTCATCCTTGTCCATGCCGAGTGCCGCAAGCGCGTCACGCCGGGAGATGTTGTCCATGTTCATGGAGACTTCACTCTTCTGGATTGCCTCAAGAACCGCTGCCGGCATCGGTTCAACCGAGAGGTAGAATCTGTTGTGCCGGTTCGGGGACTTTCCTTCCACGGTTCCCTCAAGCGTCTTTGCCACCGTCTCGCGGTATACCACAATCGGCGGTGAGGTTACGATATCGACACCTTTGTCTCTCCGGATACGCCCCGTGATAACCTCAAGGTGCAGCTCGCCCATACCGGCAATCAGGTGTTCCCCGGTCTCCTCGTTAATCGTAACGCGGACGGTCGGGTCTTCCTTTGCAACCTGACGGAGAACCTCGACAAGTTTCGGAAGATCCTTCATGTTCTTTGCCTCAACGGCAACGGTCATGACGGGCTCGGAGTAATGCTTCAGTGACTCAAACGGCGTCATCTCCTTCTGGGATGAAACCGTCGATCCGACAATTGCATCGTTCAGACCGGAAACCGCGGCAATGTTGCCGGCCACAATCTTATCGACATCAACACGGGTCGGGCCCATGAAGATACCGACCAGCTGGAGTCTGTTCGGTTTGCCGGCAGTGCCGCTGACGTATAACTCCTGACCGCGGGTCAGTGTTCCGGAGAACAGTCTGCCGGTTGCAATCTCGCCTGCGTGTTTATCAAAGGAGATGTCGGTGACCATCATAGCTGCCGGACCCTTTGAGTCACAGGCATACATTGCCTTTCCGACATCGGAGTTCACATCGCCGTGCCAGATGATGTGGCATCTCTTACCCTGTGCCTGAAGCGGATTCGGCAGGAAGGTAACCACCATATCAAGCAGCACTGCGTGCAGCGGGGAAGCCTTTGCCAGGTACTTTGCGTCACCTTCGTTGCATTTGTCGATGATCGTCTGCAGACTCACACCGGATTTCTTCATGTAGGGGATCGAGATTGCCCAGTTGTAGAGAGCAGAACCGAATGCAACGTTTCCTTTCATGGCGTCGAGTTTCCATCCGCCGTTGTTGTAGAGATCCTCGTTCATTCCCTTGATGAGCTTGTTGACCTTGTCGATAACCTTGCCAAGTCGGATCATCATCTCCTGCGGGTCAACTTTCAGCTCATTGATAAGCCGGTCAACCTTATTGATGAACAGAACCGGATGCACTCCCTCTTTGAGTGCCTGACGCAGCACCGTCTCGGTCTGCGGCATCGGGCCTTCGACTGCGTCCACGACGACGACTGCGCCGTCCACGGCACGCATTGCACGGGTAACATCTCCGCCAAAGTCAACGTGGCCGGGAGTATCAATCATGTTGATGAGATACTCTTTGTCGCCGATCATGTGGACCATGGACACGTTGGATGCATCAATGGTGATTCCACGTGCCTGTTCCTCTTCATCTGAGTCCATCCAGCAGGCTTTGCCGGAGAGTTCCTCGCTGATCATTCCTGCTCCGGAGAGGAGGTTATCCGAGAGGGTGGTCTTTCCGTGGTCAATGTGTGCTACGATACCGATGTTACGGATGTGCTCAGGATCGTTCATGAGCTCCGTAATTCTTTCAACCATCTTCTTTCCGCGTGACATAAAACACCTTTTTTAAAAAAGATTTGATATTTGTTTACCGGGCAGACTTCGCAATCCGCTCGACTTCTTCCTTCTTTCCAACGGAGAAGCATTTTGCATCTCCCTTTGCTGCCATGATTAACTCGTTGGCAAGCACAAGGTGTGCCGGCTTCTTGGTCTTGTGGGAACCTCTCCAAGTTGCCATGGCAATGTAGCGGAGTGCAGTGTTGACACGGCGGATTGGTGCGGAATCCACGGACTTCGGGACGTTGATACCGCCGTACTTCAGACGGACGGTCTCTTCGCGCGGACCTGCATTGGCGACTGCGTCAACGAGGACCTGAAGCGGGTTCTGCTTGGTCTTTGCGTTGATCTCGTCGAATGCGTCCATGACGATACGGGTACACAGCTGTTTTTTGCCGGTGTTGGTCTCCGTCTGCATCAGACGGTTGATGAGCCGCTCAACAATTGCCATCTGGCTTTTGGTGAACTGCTGCTGGGTGAGTCTGCCGCAGGAACTCGGAACCTCGGTGGAGGTTACGGTCACGTAGCGGACAAGACCTGCGTCCTTGACAACGACTTCGCTCGTGTCCCACTTGTTGAACAGCAGGATCTTGCTGGTTGCGGTCTGTTCTTCTGTCATACTATTTACCTCCGTGCCTTCTCCTTGCGTCCGATGACAAGCTCGTTGAGCGTGACACCGTTAACGCCGATAACGACGAAGCGGACTCCCGGAATATCTCCCATGGAACGTCCTGCACGACCGCCGATACCACAGATGGTGACTTCGTCGTGTTCATCGATGAAGTTGATTGCACCGTCGCCGACTGCGAATGCAGTGACCTGACGACCGTTTTTGATCAGCTGAACACGAACGCACTTTCTGATTGCGGAGTTCGGCTGTTTTGCTTCAACACCGACCTTTTCCAGAACGATTGCACGTCCGAGCGGTGCGCCCTCAAGCGGGTCTGCCTTCAGCTTCAGCTTAAGCGCTCTGCGCGCATAAACCGAGTCGCTCCACCGGAATTTCTTGGCGGAACGGACAAGTTTTCTTGCTGCGAATTTTCCCTGTCCCATTAAATTACCTCAGTTACAGTAGATTTTTGGATAGATGAATCTTGTAACACAGTCGCCTGTGCTGTGTTTCCCGAAAAAAAACGTGCACGTAAATTCACGGGAAACTATTCCTCTGTTGGAATATTGTGAATGCGAGGGCAGGGTCTTGAGAGATAGCCTTCCCTTGCATGTTCCTATACTTATGAGCAGGCTGTCCTAATAATATTAATGGGAGATTATGTCCGGCGAGAACAGTACTTCTTCGGGTTTTTTCTGGCTGCCGAAGAGTTGCGGAGAGAGTGTACAGGCATAACTTCCTGCATGGATAAAGGTGATCCGATCGCCAACTGCGGCATGCAGGAGCCGGACATTTTCTGCGAGGATTGCAAACTGTAGGAAGGTTTTTTTTGAGTTTTTGTATATTGCCGCAGATACGGGTCTCGTCGTAAACGTATGCGGGAGTGTTCATTCGTAGTAGTATGTCAGACCTACCTCTATTATTATAGTTTCCCGCGAGCAATATGTGGTCAACTATGAGTACCCGGATCTTTAAGGAAACACACTTTGATGCGTCCCACCGGCTGATGCATTACGAGGGAAAATGTTCCCGGCTGCACGGTCATCGCTGGGAGGTTGAGGTCTGGATGGAGGGAACGATCGATGCGACATCGAAGATTCTTCTTGACTATAATATTATCAAGCATGTGGTGGAGGTGTATGATCATCAGGTGATTTTAAACAAGGATGATCCGATGGTCAAAGCCCTGTCCCCATTCCAGCTACCGGTTCTGACGGACGGTGATCCGACCAGTGAACTGCTTGCGGCAGATATCCGCGAACGGCTGAACAGATTCTGCAGCGAGGCAGGTGTTGATGCCCGGGTGACGACGGTGCGGGTCTGGGAGTCGGACGGCTGTTATGCAGAGGTGGATGCGGAGTGAGAATCACCGAGACGTTTGTGAGTCTGCAGGGTGAGGGTCAGCGGCAGGGGATGCCCTGTATGTTTGTGCGGTTTGCAGGATGCAATCTCCACTGCGCATGGTGCGATACACGGTACTCGCTGAACGATTCGCAGGGTATTGAGATGACCCCGGAAGAGGTTATGCAGGCGGTGATTGCGTCGGGGATGCGGTGTGTCTGCATTACAGGCGGCGAGCCGCTGCTGCAGAAGGAGGAGCTTGTTCCACTGATCGCGGCGATTCATGAGGCGGGTGTCTTTGTGGATATTGAGACGAACGGGACGATCCCCTTTGATGAGGTGCGGGAGTATGCGTCCGTCTGTATGGATGTGAAGTGTCCGTCGTCGGGGGAGATGAGCGATCTGTCCCTGCTGGACTCTCTGCGCCCGGAGGATTCGGTGAAGTTTGTGATCGGGGATGAGGCGGATTATCTGTATATGGTTGAGGTTCTGGCTGCGCATCCGCATCTTTCTGCGCCGGTCTGTATCACGCCCGTGTTCGGGACGGATATGAAGTGGCTGATTGAGACGATTATTGCGGAGAAGCTGCCGGTCAGGTTCCAGCTGCAGCTGCATAAGGTGGTGAATATTCCGTGAAGAAAGCGGTGTGTCTGCTTTCGGGAGGTATGGATTCGACGACGCTTGCGTACGTTGCAAAGGATATGGGTTATGAGATTCTGGCGCTGCATATGAACTATGGTCAGCGGACACAGACAAAAGAGCGGGAGTGTGCGAAGAGGATTGCAGAGCATCTGGATGCGGTGGATTTTGTGGAGATTACGCTTGATTACTTTGCGAAGTTCGGTGCAAGCAGTCTGACGGATATGCGTATTCCGGTGGAGGAGGGGACCTGCGGTCACGCCGATCATCCGAATACGTATGTGCCGTTCCGGAATGCGAATCTGATTGCGATCGCGACTTCCTACTGCGAAGCACGCGACGGCGATGCGGTGTTTATCGGGGTGCAGTCGGGCGATCACATCGGATATCCTGACTGTACGCCGCAGTTTATTGATGCGATGCAGCGGGTGATTTCGATCGGGACGCAGACGGAGAAGGAGATCAGACTTCTGACGCCGTTTGTGTCGATGACGAAGACGGATATTCTGCGGGAGGGGCTGCGGCTCGGGGTGCCGTACGAGGATACGTGGTCGTGTTATGCTACGGAGGATTCTGCCTGCGGTGTGTGCAGTTCGTGTCTGTCGCGGATGAAGGCGTTTGCGGATCTGGGTGTTTCGGATCCGATTCCCTACGCCAGCCGCTGATCTTTTTTTTCTTTTTTTGGTTTATGTTGTGTATCTCCGGTAAATCCGCTGATAGGCGAGGATGAGTGCGGGGATGCTGCCGACACAGAAGACAACCAGAAAAATCCCCACAATCCCTGTGTCAGCAATCAGGCTAAGGGTACCGAGAAGGAAGTACGGGATGCTGTATGCTGCCCAGAGAACGGCGTTTTCCCGGTTGTATGCGGGGATGTTGGTGATTCGTTTTTCTGCAACGGGGAGCTGGGCGTAAAATGATACTGCCCGTTTGCTGCGGGAGGTGGCTACGGCAATGACCAGGAAAATTCCGCCGCAAAACCAGCAGATGAGGGCCAGAACGAGAGATTCGGCGATGGTCTCCGTGATCATACGTGCCTCACAGTCTGCATACGTTTTCCGGCCTGCCGCCAAGGTAGGCGGTGATGTTTTGGAAGACGATCTCTGCCCGCCGGCGCATGGATTCTTCGGAGGAGAATCCAATGTGCGGGGTGAGGATGGTGTTTGGTGCGGCGAGCAGGGGGTAGTTTTCCGGGAGAGGTGGTTCGGTGTCGAAGACGTCAATGCCTGCCCCGGCAATTTTTCCTTCGGTGAGGGCGCGGGTGAGAGCTTCGTTGTCCACAACCAAACCCCGGGCGCAGTTGATGAGGAGTGCGGAGGGTTTCATGAGTGCGAGCCGTTCGGCATTGATCAGGTGGTGTGTCTCAGGGGTTGCGGGAACATGCAGGGAGATGATGTCGCTTTCCCGCATGAGAGTCTCCAGCGGGACATACGTGATGCCGAGGGCAATTGCCGCGTCTGATTCACTTCGCGAATAGGCGATGATCTTTGCGCCGAACGCGGCGAAGAGACGGGCAGCGGCAAGTCCGATGCGGCCTGTGCCGATGATTCCAACTGTTCGTCCGGCAATTTCTTGGCCGGTGATTCCTGCGGATGTTTTTCCGGTTCGTGCAGCGGTGTCTGCTGCGGGAATGTTTCGCAGCAGAGTGATGGCAAGCCCGATTGTGAGTTCTGCGACCGTCTGGTTTGCGTAGTTTGCGGCGTTGCAGATGGTGATGCCGCGAGATTTGCACTCTGCGGTGTCGATGTGATCGATGCCGGTAAAGGCTACGTCGATCATTTTGAGATGGTCTGCCTGCCGGACAGCTTCTGCGGGATACGGGGTGTTTGCGATGATGACAATGTCTGCGTCGCGGGATCGCTGTCCGAGTTCCTGCGGGTCGGTCGTCCTGGTCGGATGGCAGGTGAAGCTGTGTCCGGCACGGATAAGGTCTGCGGCGAGTTCCTGTATACAGGTGTCAGGGACACCGATTGGTTCAAGGAGGACGATGTTCATGGACTGATTCGTGAGTACAGATATGGCTCCGTGATTCTTTATACTGATGCCTGAGGATTTTTATTATTGTACGACCAATGGAGTTTCAGTGAGTCTTTTCCCATGCCGATTCTGTATGATACCCCGCGTCTGAAGATCGAAACAAAGCCGGTGCATCTCCCCAACGGTCGTGACCGTGAATATCTGTTTGTACAGCCGGTGTCTGCGGTGTGCATTCTGCCGACCGATGAGTCGTCTGTGTATCTGATCCGCCAGTACCGGGCAGTGATTGATGCGTATATTTACGAGGTTCCGGCAGGAGGCATGGAGTCTGACGACTGCGATCCGATCGATGCAGCGCGGCGCGAACTTGCGGAAGAGGCGAAATTTTCTGCCGGTGAGCTGATCCCGCGAGGGTTTGTGTACTCGTCGCCGGGATTTTGTACGGAGAAGCTGTGGCTGTTTGAGGCGCGGGGTCTTTCTGTGTGCGAGGATTTCCCCCGCGATGAGGATGAGATTATTGAGGTGGTGCGTGTGGCGAAAAAAGAGGCGGTGGCTATGGTGATGGACGGGAGGATTTCTGATGCGAAGACGATTGCGCTGCTGATGCGGTGTCTGGTGTGATTTGTGATGCGGTGAAAGATTTCACGGTGATTTTTTTCTGGAAAAAGGAAGTGTTTTATCTTTTAGTGTGGTCACTCCAAGTAAATCCAGAAACAAATACTCACAACAACGGGACGATATAATTTTGGTTGGTTCACTCAATAATACTGATAGTCATTACGCCGTACATTTTCCGGAAAAGATTCCAATCTCCGCCGTTCACAGCAGATCCCGGATGCTCTTTTCATCGCCGGTACTGTCGAGCACTTCGCGGGCGGTCGGGTCGGCGATGAGGAGGAAGTTCGGCAGGATTGCATAGACCGGAAACCGCTTGAAGAACTCCTGTACAACAAGTTTGTTCATCCGGAGAATCAGGAACTCCCGCCGCAGTTCGTTCATCTGTTCTGGTTCTACAGCCCGGACGCGGGGGAGCAGGTCATCTTTGAGAGCTGCAATATGGCGGGTGTTTAAGGTAGCCATAAGTCTGCGGCTTTCCACCCCCTGATAGTAGCGGATAATGACCGCCTGAGTGAGAAGTGTAAGCAGGAGAATGATCGGGTACTCGGTCGGGAGAATGGAGATGAACTCAAGATACTGGTTTAAGGTGAGTCCCGGAAACAGCATTGCGCCTACGATTAAGAGACCGGTAAACATTGCAGCAGTGCTGATGTAAAGCCAGATTTTGAACTTTGCCACTTCCGTTTCCGGTGTTTCAGCAGTGACGCTTCGGGGTACGAAAAATCCCGGGGCGTCGGGTTTTGTCCTGACAATTTTCGCGTAGAAGGCCAGAATGACGAGGATCTGTAGTATGATGATCAGAAGCAGATGCAGATCGATCATCTCTTCTGCGTACAGGATGACGGCACAGACAACATCGACGCAGTAGATGATCGCAAATCCTTTTGCGAGCGGTTTTGCGTTGATGAGGAATGCGTTCCAGAAGATTTCAATAAAAGTGACCTTGTTTTTGCGGAATGTTTTCAGAAGGTTTGCAAGCCTCAGGAACTCGCGGATCCGGATATGTGTATTTGCGTCGGTGATATGAGTACTGGTGCCGGAACCAAGAGAAGGGATCATCATGAGGAAGAAGTAGAACATGTAGATAAAGAGGCTTGCGACGATCCACATCATGAGTACGTCAACGGGAGATCTGTCGTGCAGGATACAGATGATTGTCCAGATGAGGAGGAGCATGATCGGGAGGGGAACCCAGTATTTTGTTCTGGCAAGACGGAGTTCTCCCTCTTCGAGGGCTTTTCCGTACTCCTGTTCTTCCCTGATCTGACTGGAGATGCGGATGATGAGTGCATCTTTGGTTGTCATGTTGTATTCTCTTGCTCGCCTCTTGCTCGCTTAAGTTATTTACGTGGCGCTGACCTATATTTTCTACTGTTGTGATCACTATGAATGCCGGGACAGATGATGCCAAAAAGCAGAATGTCGCTCGTTTATCGGTGTTTTCGAATCTGTTTCTGACGGTTGCAAAGATTCTGACCGGTATCTCGATTGGTTCGGTGAGTATTATTTCGGAGGGTATTCACTCCGGAATGGATCTTCTTGCCTCCTGCATTGCGTATTTTTCGGTGCGGAAGTCAGCCGAGCCACCGGACGCGGATCACGCGTTCGGCCATGGGAAGTATGAGGATGCATCGGGTCTGGTTGAGGCGCTGCTGATTGTTCTTGCGGCGGGGATTATTATCTGGGAGGCATGTCACACGTTGGTCTCCGGCGGGGAGATGGTGTCGCTTGATCTGTTGTATGCGGGTATGATTGTGATGGGTATTTCTGCGGTGGTGAACTTTGTTGTGTCGCAGCGTTTGATGCGGGTTGCAAAGGAGACGGAGTCGATTGCGCTGGAGAGTGATGCTTGGCATTTGCGTACGGATGTTTTGACGTCTGCGGGTGTGTTTGTGGGGCTTGTGCTGATTCAGGTTACGCATCTGGTGTTTCTTGATGCGGTGATTGCGATTGTTGTGGCGCTGCTGATTCTTCGTGAGGCGTATTCTTTGATTCGCCGGAGTTTTGCGGATCTGATGGATGAGAGTCTGGATGAGGATGAGGTGATTGTAATTAAGGAGGTTATCTGCCGCCATGCGAATGAGTTTACGAATTTTCATAGTCTGAAGACCCGCCGGTCGGGACCGAACCGGTTTGTGGAGTTTCATCTGATGATGCCGCATGCAACGCCGCTTGATGCGGCGCATGCGGTGCTGAAGGGAATTGAGGATGAGCGTGTTGCGGAGCTGCCGAGGATGTCGGTGATTGTGCATCTGGACCCTTGCGACGGACGCTGCGGAAGGCCGGAGTGTTCGTTTGTATGTAAGGAGACGGGGAAATAATTTTTTTGGGTGCGGATTTTTTCATCCTGTTCACTCACCGATTTTTCAGGAGTACATGAGCTGTTCATGGTATCTTGGAGAGCCGCAATGCAGGACTTCTCTTCGGAAAAAATTTTCGTTCCTGCAAGTAGGAGATGTTTCAGGGATTTGGGGTAAGCCGAAGATGCCGACCGAGAGGTTCAAAAAAGATTAAAAGGTGATTGATTGGGTGGAGATGAGAGCGGGGTCCACAATTATATTATTAGACTGATCTACTGTCTGCTCATACACATAGAGAGTATAAGATCCACTTAACTCTCTCTTTATCTGTTCTGATTCGGTAGTATCAATCTTGCCCTGAAACAGGTAGAATCCTTCAATTATTGATGATTTGCCAGATTCAACGAATGCATTCACTACATCTCCATTACCATTCCGAATTTCTAGTTTCAGTTGCTTTCGAAGTTGATCGGAATAAACATCATCTATACTCCATCCATGAGGAACTGTAATATATATATGATAATATCCTGTACCTTCTTTCTTTTTGGATTCGATGCCCCACGGATGCGACTTGAACGCGAGATTCCCCTGCCAGAGCACGACCTCCGTTCCTCCCAGAAACTTTCCGGTGACGGTCACCAGAGTTGTTCCGGCAACAGTCCCGCCAACACTTTTAAACAGCAGCGGCATGCCGATGGACTTGATTCCCGTATCGTTTCTGCTGACGGTGTTTCCGCTTACCGCCGAGACCCGCAGCTCTTCAAGCGTTGAGACATCGATGCCGGTAAACAGCGTAACGGTTGCATTGCGATAGTCTGAGGTTACCGTCATACCCACATTCTTCGGATCATCTCCTCCTACCATCCCAAGTGCCACCACTGCGACGATCGCGGCGATGACCACTACGACTGTAACAAGCAGAATTGTTGCGATAGCCGGAGAAACCGCATCATCTTTTCTATTCACTCTGATCACTTCCATCGCGTATTCCCCAAAGAATACATCCTATCTGAATAGGATTGCACGAAATATAAAGTTGTGCTGTGAACAAATAGCTGACAGAGATCACCCATCTCCTCTTTGAATTACTTTTGGAGTGAGGAGTGAAGAAATTTTTTCCGGTGAAACTATTTTTCGAAAGAAAAATTTCCGGAAAATATTTTTTGGAAGGATGTAATCGGAAAATATTTTGTACGTTGCTTTGAGAAAAATTTTGAAA
>JAISHD010000019.1 GCA_031262705.1 Methanocalculaceae archaeon
GCAATGCTCTTTGATGCGGCACAGAAGGCAGGCGCAATAGATTCATGCGCACCAGAGGCAAAAGGCCTTGAGATACGCGGTAAGATCGAGAACGTCATGATCAAGATGGGGCAGAAGAATCAGGAGAAGCAGCTTACTGAGGCAGGCCACGGCCTTGCAAACTATATGGAGGCGGCAAGCCGCTGTATCAAATGCTACGGCTGTATTGAGAACTGTCCAATCTGTTCCTGTGCGGAATGTTCAACCAAGAATCCGCAGCTTGTCCGCCCGGGAATCATTCCTCCGGACTTCATGTTCCAGATGATCCGCTTCGCCCACATTGCTCACTCCTGTATCAACTGCGGTCAGTGCAGTGAACTCTGTCCGATGGACATCCCCAACTCGCTGTACATGCACGTACAGCAGCTTGAGTATCAGAAGATGTTTGGCTACAAACCAGGGTATGATATGACACTGCCGTCAATTGCATGTGGATGTGACACTTCAAAGTTTGCACATAACACAGTATATCAGAGAATGAAACAATAATTTCTTCATTCTTTTTTTATCAGATTATATTCGGAAAATACCGCCGTATGCAGTAAAAAAGGGCTGGCTTATCCATCCTGCGTTATCGTCTCCCTGCACACGGCGGTCGTCCCATATACCAGACCAGTTTCTCTCCGAGCAGTACGACCGCCTCTTCGGGAGTGTCCACGCCGAAGATCCGATCATCAGAGATCTCAGGACATCGGTTCTTGTCATCAAGTTTTTTGTCAGCAACAATCCCGCTCCAATCCGCAAATGTGTCAGATGTCCCTGCCGGATGCGGGACACGGTAGGCGAGGATAAGCCGCCGCATAATCCACGCATACGAAAGTTCCGACAGAGTCCCCGACCCGCCGCCGACCGCAATCACCGCATCACTGTTCGCAACAATGAAGTTTCGTGCATGATCCAATCCGGTTGCAATCGGGATGTCGATGAATGCGTTCGCCGTGTCCGGACTACACCCCGGCAAAATCCCGATGACGTCACCGTCACGGTAGCAGGGTGACCGGTGGTGCCCCGCGTGCGGCAGCCTCCATCACCCCGCCGAGACCTCCGCAGATTATCCGGTAACCTGCGGTGACGAGTGCTTCTCCCAGACCCTCAGCAAACAGCTCCTTGTCCGACTGCGGCGGAAGCGATCCGTCGCCGATTACCGCAACGATCGGCCTTTTGTTCATAGAGGTTGATTGGACGGCGGCAAAGATGAAGTATCGCATACCGGGAATAACAATGCAGTACCCGTCAGCCTTCGATCACAGAAGAAATACAGAAATTCCGGCGCCCCGCTCATCCCGAGAGGGAATGGGGGGGATTACCGGAAGAAAAATCCCCGGGAGAAAAAGAAAGAGAGAAGTTCCGAGGATCTCTCCTAGGTCGAAGCGGCATACTCCCTACCTACTCTTTGAACACATTCTCAAAGATCATATCAGACCCAGTTGCATTCAGCCGGGCGCGCTCCTCCATCTCCTCAGCAAACGCCAGCACCGGCATCGTCATATCATAGCCCGGCTTGTGGCCGAACATCTTTTCAAGCTCCACCTGCTGCGCATGCATGAACAATGCATTGGGAATATCCATCGGGCACAGCTCCTGACACTGACCACAGTTGATACAGGAGTCCGCGATATGGGCGAACCGGATTAAATGGAACATAAAGTCCGGCGGCACCTGTCCGGACCGCACCAGATGCGGTTTTGCCGTCGAACACTCCACACAGTAGCAGATCGGGCAGTTCTCAATACAAGCGCGGCAGGCAATACAGCGGGACGACAGTTTCATGATCTTTTCCAGCCGCTCACGTCCTTCACCCAGTTCTGCGAACTGGCTGGCACGGTTCTTATCCCCAAGCTTCAGCATCGCATTCTCCACCTTCCCGCGGATCTCAAGACCCTTCGGTTCGGGAGCACAGGCTGCAACCACCCCTGCACTGATCGCAGCATCAAGAAGTGCGGCACCTTTCTCCGAGCAGATCTCAACAAACGTTGCCTTTCCTGCCTTCTCACCGAAAACTCCCCAGTTTCCGCAGGCAAGATCCGCCTGGCGCGGTACCTTGCATTTGCAGCGCTGGCAGTTCTGACGCCGACCGTAACTCTCCGGCTCCTCCTCCAGTTTCTCAATTGAGATGCCTTTGTGCTGGTGTGCGCCGTTCTCATCGGTGTACTCAATGATGAACTGACCCTTGTCGATCTCCTCTTTAAAGACCACATCCGGATTTACCGCATACTTATCTGCAATCATCTCGCGGGCAATCATCGGGGAAACCGTTCCTCCGCAGTTCAGGCCGATTAAAATTATATTGTCAAGATTGATCTGCTGACGCTTCGCAAGTTCATAAAACGCCATTGCATCACAGCCTTTCACCGGAACTGCGATCTTCATATCCCCGGCTCCGCCGAGGTACTTCTTCACCATCTTTGCCGACAGTAGTGTTCCGCAGTGCAGAGAACCTGCCGACTTCGGCATCTGTGCAGGGTCTGTAATCAGTGCAAGTTTCGCATCATACAGATCCGCACCGCGACAGACCGCAAGAACCGCGTCAACCATACCGCTTGCAAGCGCATGCTGTAAAAGAGCCGTGACTGCGCCGCCGCACTCACCTTTAATATCGCAGGACGTCGTCCATGCATAAACCATATCACCTTTTGCTGTCATGTTCAGTCCTCCCTGATGAATACGCCGTCAGGTTTTTCGATCTCTTCATAGACAATGCCTGCATACGCCGGAACTGCTGCTGCAAGATCTGCGAAGACTTCTGCTTTGTCCTCCCATGCGTACTTACCGTCAGAAAGCAGGCTGATAATCTCGCATGGGCATTTGACGCCTTCCGGTGCCGCAGATGCGGCACGTACTTTCTGGACACGGCCTTCCCAGTTGGTAACCGTTCCTGAATATTCGTTTACGGCAGCCGACGGGAGTACAACCGTTGCAGCATCGGAAAGATACGTTGCGTTGCTGCCGATCGCAACAACCATCTCAAGCTTCTCCAGATTCGGCATGAGGCCTGCATAAATATCCTCCTCGCGCTCCGGTGTCTCGGTGATGATGAACAGAGCCTTTGTCTTCTCTCCAAGAACGAACCGATCAAGACCAAGTGCCGCTGCACCGCGGCCGTTGTTTGTTTCGTAGAGAACCGCAGTTTTTGCCGGAAGGGCTGCAGAGATTGCAGATGCTGCCGCATCACCTGCAAGATACATCACAACCGGATTTGCGGCACGGCAAGTTCCTTGGAGAACTCATCAGGAATCTCGGTGTACTCGTCTGCAATAACCGCTGTGTCGGCCTGGACCGCAGTGTAGGATTCAGGTCCGAGGTAAAGCAGTTTGCCTGTACACGATAGAGCTTGTTGCCCGTAACCGGCAGACTCTTCATCACATCGCCGATCATCAGAACAGTGTCTGCCTTTGCAAGATCAGCAATCGTTATTGTGGACGCGCCGCATCCTCCGCCGACAACACCGATGTTTGCAGCACCCAACACATCGCGGGCGTAGCATGCCGCAAGAAACATTGCTTCATTCGTCAGGCGTGAGGAGATCGCAACCGCAATCTCGTCACCAGAATAGGCTGCAAGCTTCTTTGCCTCGGCAATCGCTTCGTCCCAAGTGACCGGTTCACCCTTGACGGATGGTTTTTCTATCCGCCACTCGGATAGTGTCTTCGCTGCATGCAGTCCGCGGGTACAGAGTTTGCCGGAACCAACAGGCGAGCGATGATACGGAGCCACCCCGGCAGCCTTTCCATCCACCACAATGATATTGAGTCCGCATCCCGTCCCGCAATAGGGACAGGTGGTAGGTACATATTCCATTTCCATGATTGTTCATACAAAGGTCGATGACCGCCGCATATAATCCTAAAGTTAACTTAACCTTGTTTTTCACTGTTTTTGCTGATTATTAGTGGCTTTGTCAATTGAATAATATTTACTCAGACCATTTCATTATGACATAATGTTGACTGCGTGTTGACTGCGCGCGGAATAGGGACAATACATTACTATTTAACGATGCACAACCAATGTTATACTGCAGTTTCGTCTGCATGAGTTATCTACGCAGAAACCTTGGGTGTCCCCGGGTTTCATGCGTGCAGACTCATGGGCGCGGCAGTCATGCCCGCTCATGGAGTTAAAAAAAATGGAAAGAAGAAATTCCTACGGCGGACCCCGCCAATACAACGACGCGCCCCGCGAAATGACCAAAGCAATCTGTTCAGACTGCGGTAAAGAGTGCGAAGTTCCGTTTAAACCAACCGAGGGCAGACCAGTTTATTGCCGTGACTGCCTCCCAAAGCACAGAGCACCGCGTTCTCCCCGGTACTAAAGAAATATCGAAAGCGGAGATTTCCTCTCCGCTTTGATTCAGATTTTTTTGTTTTTTTACTTTATTTCATGGCAGTTACAGTCCGAGAATTCCTCTGACGAGGGAAAACACTCCGAGCATATCCAGGGCAATAACAACCATCAGCAGTACAAACAGCTTTCGGAGCATCTTATCCGGAAACCTGCTTGCATACTTCACCCCGATCAGCGCCATAGGCACCGCTGTTATCGCAAGAATCGTCCATTCTACCAGATCCACATAGCCTATCAGATAAAATCCGTACGAGGACAGATTCACTCCGGCCAGTATGCCGTTTGTCAGGTACGATATGATGCCGCCGAGCGTAATGAACACAATCGCCGCAGCAGATGTCGCCACCGCATACCGCATCTGATACTTCCCAAAAATCGTCAGAAGCGGCACCACAATTGTCCCGCCTCCCACGCCCAGAAGACCGGAGAAAAATCCTGCCGTTCCGCCAATGCCAATGCCCGCAGACGTTGACAGCGACTGTGAAGCGCCGGACGGCAGCGCAGTTATCATCCGTATCGCACCGATTACGAGCATCACGCCGAACAAAAAGGTCAGCACCGCAACAGGCATATACGTCGCAACAGTCCCGCCGATGTACCCGGTGACAATACCTGCAACCCCGATAACCGCCGCATCGCGCCAGACAACATTTCCTTTCCTGGTATGGCCGAACGCACTTGTCAGTACCGTCGGCAGTGCAACCGCCAGACTCGTCCCGAACGCCACTAAAATCGCAGTATCAGGGGCAACACCCGACGTCTTCAGCACAAAATACATCATCGGTGCAAAAATAAACCCACCCCCTACACCGAGAAGACCTGACATAAACCCGGCAAATAACCCGGTCGCAATCAGCAGACAAAATAAAATCGGCTCCATTTCATCTCATCTCACGGAATAATCTCGCATCCGTTGTAGCGCGTATGCGAAAACGCTGTCTGTGACAGGCGGTCTTCTGCAATCATACTTTTCAGGCGCGGCAGCTCCGCCACAAGGGCATCGTGCAGCGCGCGCACCGTATCACAGACAAGCGTATAATGCTCCCGCCAGGGGCGCACAATATTTGAGTACAGGCATCGGCCGCCGCAGAATCCGTAAATCTCGCAGGAAAGACACGGCCCCCTAATCGGAATCTCCGGCAGGTGCAGCGGATCAGCATCTCGGATATGTCCCGCATAGTAATCCGCCATCCCCACCATAATCGGGCAGGGTGCAATCCAGCCGTTCGTCATAATGCTGTAGTTTGAGTAGCCCGATCCGCACCGCAGACTACTCGATGTTTCCGAGAGGAGATCCTCGGTGGTTGAGAGGAACGGATACCACTTTGGTACCCTGCCCGTTGTTTCAATCCGGTTTACCCACTCCGCCGCAAGCAGTCGGATTCCGTCGTTGTAGGACTCTTTCCACTCCCCGAACCTGCGGTGCGAGTAGTCGCCCGTAAAGTCCGCGTCCATCTGCCAGTGAATCGAAGTGAAATGCTCTGCAAGATGCGTTACCGCCGCGTAAATATCAGTGTCCTCTGCAATTGTCATGCGGGCTATCAGTTCCCCCTGGTACCCGCGCCCACGGATCAGCGCCGCAGTTTTCAGTACCATATCATAGATACCGTCTCCACGATGGCCGTCGGTCAGTACCCGGTCACCGTCAATTGAGATCAGAATCGTTTCAAACCGATTCACATACGCGCTCGGCAGTTTGCCGAGCCGTGTGCCGTTCGTCTGAAGCATAAACCGCCGGACCGGTGCGTGATCCATAATCTCCATCACCAGATCAGACCGCAGCAACGGTTCTCCTCCAATAAACGTCAGTACACAGTCCAAGTCTTTTGCAAGAAACCCGTACAGTTCCTCAAGCGGATATTCAATCGTCTCCGCAATCGTCTCATCGATCTTCCCGGGCGTTCCGCCTGCCGGATCCTCCTCCTCAAACATCTTTGCCCGGCAGTAGGAACAGCAGAGGTTGCAATCGTCGGTCACGATTAGATGAAAGAACATTATGCAACCCGCAGACCGTTCTCCTCAGCGATGTTGAGATAGGTGTCAGCGACGTATTCGGCCTGTTTTTTCGTCATGCCGTAGGTGTTGAACTTCCAGATCTTGGTTGCACCCGGAATGATACCGGTGATGCCCTTCTTACCAAGGGCGCTGGAAAGGAAGAAACCGCGCTTCTTGTGGGTCTGCGCAACCACATCAAACGATTCCGTCGTGTCCAGGCGGGTCAGCGTGTGTTTTCTCGGATACTCGGAAAGAATCTTTGTTCCCTCAATTGATTTCAGCGCATCCACGATGATTTTGCTGTTTGCCATCTCCTCGTCGAAGTGCTCAACCCGCGCTTTCACCTTCGGGAATGATGCAAGCATGCCGACGATCGGCGCGCCCATCAGGGAACAACCGATGATGCCGACCTCTTTGATGCCAAAGGTTCTGCCGGTCAGATCACCGGTCATCTTTGTTGTGCGGAACACTTCTTCTGCACGTTCCTCGGTTGCTGCCAGCACTCCCGAAGGCGCGGGTGCTGCCATACTTTTGTGGCCGGAACCCACCACAAAGTCAACGCCGAGTTTCTTCCCGTTCACCGGCATTACGCCGACCGTATAGACACCGTTATAGAGCACGGGGACATCGTACTGATGTGCGACCTTTGCGATGCCTGCAACATCGTGCATGTTGCCGAACTGATAGTCCACGTGATCGATGTAGAGCAGTTTCGGCGCTTTGCCGAACTCGCGGATCACATCTTCGATGCGGTCTGCTGTGGCCTCTGCGACGATGTGGTTGTCGGCGGTCTTGGGAATTTCACGGACCACTCCCTGCACAATTTCCACGGAGAGGTACGAGGTATAGTGCGCAAGCGCACCTATCAGCACCGGATCGCCTTTCTCCACATAGGTCCCTGCAATCTGCTGGAATGCACGGCGTGCGCCCGGTACGGTGCGCGCCTGATCCATTCCCAACCACTCGGCAAGCTCCACATGGAAGTCCTTTAAGGGCGGGTTCTGGATGTAGTCCAGCCGGAACGGTTTTCTGCAGTTGTCACAGACGGAGTAACCATCGCCCCAGGCGATCATCGCTTTCATCGCTTCAGGCGTCAGCCGTCCGGCAACCTGAATCGGGTCCAGATTGATGGCGGTCTCTTCAACCATGCGGGCGTCGATATTTGCCGCGCACTTCATAACAGTTCCTCCTCAAGAATGGCGATCTGTTTTTTGACGGATGCGAGTGACTTTGCTGCGGCTGCTTTCTGGGATTCATCCAGTTCATGGGACGGCGCAGTCTCACGGAGGAGTGCACGGACATCCGTTAACGAAAACAGGGCGGTAAAAAGAGCATCTGCGGCTCGCTGTGGCATGATGCATAAAACATCTACGCCTGCATAAAATAACGTATCGATTCTCTGAAAAATAGGCGGGGTATTTTTCCGGAATTTTTATTCCATTTCCGAAAAGACGAGTTCATACACCCAGTCTTCAAGCATTTTACAGTGCTCAACGTCGCACTCCTCATCACAGGCAACGCATGGAACGATAACTTCACCCGCCATCAGAAGCATCGGGTCGATGGTTTTCTCGGCTTTTACAATCCGTACGAGATACGTACGGGTACCATCCTTTTTGCATTCTTCGCGCTCAATGTATCCGCCGTCTTCAAGTTTCTTGAGAATGCGCGAGCAGGTCCTGCTGTCAACACCCAGATCTTTCCAGAGTTCACTCTGGAATACATCGTTGGGTTTTGCCCGGATGTGTGCAAGTACGGTTGTCTCCGTTTCACTCAGTTGGAGGGCAGTCATGGAAATTAGTTGATGGGAGAGATGCTCAGGATGTTGTTTCCACGGATAACCACAGTGCCGAGATTCCGGCGGGCGGTCTCACTCACCTCAATTGCCTCTTCGAGATGGAGGTTGAGGTACTCATCCACTGCAACAAGACGTCCCTCGAATTTGCGTCCCTCATCTTTGATCTCGACAGAGATCTTGGAGTCTACGAGGGAGTTGACCTTTTTTATGGGAAGGACAATACTGGATACCATATCGTTATTGTTCGTCACCCAGCCTAATTAAGATGATTGTTTCACGGGCTTGTTCGTAAAGCCCAAACATACGCATAACGTACGAACAGATTCATTTTCGGGACGGATTTATGCCTCCTGAAAAACCAAAGTCAAAGATTCCCACATAATGGAAATTTGGAAATTATTTTTCACTCCGAAATTTTTTGCTCATACAAAGCCTGAATTATTCAGAAGGTGAACAAAGCCTGTATCACAGGATAATGGCTTCAACCGCAGGCAGGGCGCGCAGCTCTTCAATTGCGGCTGCGGGAATCACACCGTCAATAATGATCACCAGCCGCGGCAATTCGACGATGTAGGGGTCAGTTACAAAGATCTGGCGAAGCGGCAGATCATATGCGGCAAGGACAGCGACGGCGGAGGCAACAATATTTTTGTCCCCGGCGTTTTTCGGAAGAATCGTAATCACGGATAAGCCAAGATTCTTTGCAACATTGGTGAGGTCAGGCGTCACCCGCAGATGCGCAAAAGTCATTTTGATCTCTTCCATTCCAAGGATGCGTTTGACCGTTGTGTCCACAACACGCCGGTCAACCCCGACTACGCGGGCGATTGCGGTTGCCGAAACCTCAATGCCGTTTACCACAACGCGGCCTGCGTCGCTGATGCCAAATCCGTTCTCAAGAAGGAACCTGACAACCCGCTGCTGGGACGGCGAGTCGGAAAATGGTTCAAGAATACTGCGCCACATGTACAAAAATGTGTATCAACGAATGTATTTATACTGTCCCTTGTGTGCCGGAATTCAGGTGTTCCTTCACATCAGTAGATTTATTAGTCAGCGTGACCCACATGTATAAGTTGTACTGACAACCCGGAACGGGTTTTTGGACCATATGCGAGGGTAGCCAAGCCAGGTCAACGGCGCTAGCTTGAGGGGCTAGTCTAGTAGTAGTTCTTGGGTTCGAATCCCATCCCTCGCACTGTTTTTCTCAAATTATGCTGATAGCTTCTGATTTTTCAGTTTGATCGATATTTATAAATATCGTAAGAGAGGAGGATCAAGTATTATGTTCCAAAAGTACGAGACAAATCCGTCCGGGTTGATCTTTGGGGGTGCTTTTGCGTTAATCCTTTCAATCTTCGGCCTACGGGCATTCAACCAGTATCTCTTCACGGCATCCGAAATCGTTACAAATGAGTTTGCTGTCGTGGTTGTCGGAGACATCATCGGTGTCCTCGTCGGTGTGGTAGGGCTTGCCATGCTTGCGTTTGGGATCCACTACACGCTCCGGGCACGGAAAGAGAAAAATCCGCGGACCTGATTATCCCAGAAATACGGGGAAAAAATATTTATTTTTCGTTCAGTGTAGAATAAAATCCTGATTTACGCACATTATACCCTTCCAAAACCACCTCTTCCAGATTTACTTTGAGCAGCAGCAGAATCTCCTTTGCAAACTCCAGTGCCGCAGAACCGTTTTCGGTGATAATGCAGTGCTTGGGATTTCATCATAAACTCAAGCGTATTTCCTGTGTGGGAAATCTCATCCAGATACCCATGGTCGACCATGAAGTTCGCCGCATTACAGGCGCCCACCGGAATGTGTTTCTCCACCGCATACGCGACAACCGGCAACCCCGAATCATTCTTCTGTCCCATCCATGCTCTGTCCCGGGAGAATCAACCTGGCAAATCCTTGCGGACGTCGGCCGTGTAGTCGGGAAGGACGCGAAAACCGCCCATAGAAACGTTCGGCTCTTTATCGAAACTGATCGTCCTCACGGCATATTCAGTCTCAGATGCGTTCGCTCGGAGCAGACAAAGGCCGGCTCCCAGTCGGCATAACCGTCAAAAATAAACGCCAGAACTTTTTTTATCAGTATCCTCCGAAGGTTAGATGAGCGGCTCGGGGATACTGCCCATGTCACTTACCGGAAGGCGCGTATTCTTCACCAAAATCGGCTGATCTGTTTCAATCAGTCGTTCCATGATAAGCATCTTTCCCGCTTTTGATGTGGCAAAGACTGGCACGCCGACTCCTCCCTGTACCAGTGCCGTGGATGCGGCAACGTCCCGCACATACTTCGACGCGCAGGAGAAGATCAGATCCGACACTTTTGCCAGCCGCAGCGCATCTTCAAGCGACGCCACCGAGGAGGTGTGCACCACAATGATCAGCGCGTCCGGATACTTCTCCCGAATCTCTTCGGCAAGTTCGTGCTGAAACCCGGCAATGGTTACTGCGACCTTCGTCCATCCCATCTCCTTGGCTTTGGCAAGACCTGCAAGCGCGTCCATTGATCCTGTGTCAGGGTTAACCACAATGCCGCCTTCTGTCTCAATGCGTGCAATGACTTCAGGATAGGGTGTGGTGGAGACAAGACCAGACATCCTGCCGCCGATACCCTGCACCATTTCAGGTGAGCGGACGACCACTGTTCCCGCCCCGTCGCAGGCGATGATTGCTGCTTCCAGCGTTCCCGTGCGCAGACCGGTGTTCATCAGTTCGGATGCGCCGAAGAGCACAAATGTTTCCTTGTCCAGAACCTCGCGGTCTCTGGTACACATGCCGAACCGCTGAATCCGTGCCGAGATGTTTGCGGCAACGGATTTACTTGTGATCGGGTCCACCGGGTTGGCAAACCGTTTTGCAAGCGGGCAGGATCTAATCTTTGGTTCACCGGTTTCGGCGACAACGCCGTCACGAATGACCACGCGGGTCATTCCAACTGCTTCGATAATATGCTCGTCAGCCATAGGAATCACGTAACTGGTACATAGATATGGTTCTGCAAAAAACATAAGATAGTTACACCATGGGACGATATTGGGAGCTGGACACGGGCAGCGGCGTGGCAATTCTTCTGATGATAGGATATCACGTACTGTTTCAGCTCAGTTTTTTTGCACCGGACCAAATCCCCTGGTTCAACCCGTATGTTCTGACCGGTGCCCCGATTGCGTTTTTATTTGTGACGATTGCAGGTGTTTCCCTCATCCTCTTCACGGCAAAAGAGAACAGTTTGCCGAAAGCTGCGAGGAAGATGTTTGTCCGCGGCATCTATATCCTCTGTTTTGCGGCGGTGATCACGATGGCGTCCTGGCTGATTTTCCCGTCCGAGATGATAGTGTTCGGTATTCTGCATCTGATCGGCTGCGCAACGATTTTTGCCATACCTTTTGTTGTGCTGAAAATCAGTGGATGGATCACCTTTGGTTTCGGTATTATCATCATTGCCGTTTCGCCGCTGCTTGACTATGTCCGGGGTCCTGCATTTCTGATTCCATTCGGCATAACACCGGTCGGATTTGCAACGCTGGACTATGAACCGCTGATTCCCTGGTTTGGTGTGCTGCTTATCGGTGTTGCCCTTGGTTCTGTTCTCTATAAGGGTGGTGTCCGCTGCAAGGCGCTTGCCGGGCTCGGTGAGATGCCGAAAGCGGCAGCACCTGTTGCGTTCCTGGGTCGTCACTCACTTCTCATCTATCTGATCCACAACCCGATCATCTTCGTAATTCTTTTTGCTGCGGGTTTTGTTTCGCTATAGAGCAGGGTGAAATACTTTCGCGGCAGTACAGCAATCCAGCTGCGATGGAAATCTATTTATCAATCAGCGATAGAACTCTCTGTAATATGACGGCAGGTTTTTTTGACCGATTTACCGCGAAGAAACCGTGGATTGTGGAAAGTGTTCCCCCACCGGTTACCGGACACGGAGCAGGGATGAGTGTTCCTGAATACAAATCAAAACCGTATTTCATCGTTGCATCCGTTGAGATGGGAAATACGACAACAAAATGTATTCTTACCGGGACCGATCTGGAAGAGGGAAGATCCTATGTAATCAACAAAACGGTCTCTATGAGCCGTGACGTTCGTCCCCCCAAACCCAGAGAAGCCGTATTTGGCACAACACTTGACGGAACCGAACTGACCCGTGAGTCCGTGACGGAACTGGTGCGGGATACCCTGATTAAATGTCATCGTGATGCGGATCTGAGCATCAAAACCGATCTGGACTTTGTAGTCAGAAGTACCGGTGTTGTTGCTGCGATGGACTCCCCCGATCAGGTGGGAGAGTTCATCGTGGCTCTTGCCAACGGCTGTCTTGAAGCGGGTGTTCCTCCCAAAAAGATGACGCCGCCAATGGGAAAGGATAACCTCCCTCCCAAACTGCGCGAGTTCAGCTTTGCCGATCGGCTGGTCTTCACCGGAGCCGTGGCAGGCGTTACACCGCCTGCCGGAGCATCTGGTGTGGAGATGGTCGCAAACGAGATGGAAGGCGAACTTGCCATGGCAGGAATCAAAGAAGGAGCAAAGTGGACGCCCGTTGATTTCCGCAACCCCTGCATCTCCATGGACTTTGGAACAACACTTGACGGCCGTATCACGAGCGACGTCGACCCGAATGCACAAAGTCCGTTTGCCAAAACCATCGGTAACTTCTGCGGTCTTGCCGGCGCAATTCCTGATGCCATTATCCGCGGCACAGGCCTCGTGGACAAAAAGAAAGGAACAGCGCTGGACCTCTTTGGCGAAAGCTGCAGACCTGCGGCAAACCGCGCAACCAAAAAAGCAATGCCCTATGTGGAACGGTGTCTTGCGCTCCTCGACATCACCGAAGTTCCCGCCGATCGCAAACACTTCGGTAAAGTACCGGTCTGTGCAGACGTCGCAAAAGCATCCGGTATCTATCTCCTCGGTGTTGATGCCGGTCACGACGGTGACAAGATTCCAGAGCTTGAGGCAATCGGTGCCGAACTTGCAAAGAACGAGAGCAAAGAGGTTATCCGCGAGGTAATTGATCGACTGTGCGCGGCAATTGCACTCAAGATCATTGATCTCTGCAGCGAACGCGAACTCCTCCCGCCAAACAGCTCAATCGGATTTACCGGTCGTGCCATCATCTCCGGCAACAAACCGCAGTATATTTTGGACGGTGTTACCGAACGCGGTCTCTATGACGAACCCATGACGCATCTGGTGTTCGTGGACGATGGACTGGCACGAGGTGCAGCGCTGATGGGCAGATGTATGAACAGTCTCGGCCACCCGAAATGTCCTATCGGCGGCGTCCGCGGTGGAAAGTGTATTATGGCCAAACGTCAGAAGATTGGAAGGTGAGCTGATATGACTGAAGCAGAAGATGTGGATTTAGTCGTGCCGCCGGGAACACCCCGCACGATTATCCGAGATATTTCCCTCAACTTTGAGGTGGAGATGGTCAGTGTAACGCGACCGCTGAACTATGCAAACATGGTAAATGACGAACGTGAGCTGATCGCATTCCGCGGCAGGCCCGAAGAGATCAAAAAAGCAGAAGCGTTCCTTCTGGAAAAACTCAGAGAATTTATTGACAGCTGAATCTGATCATCAGAACAGCTGCATATATTCTTTTTTCTACAAGTGCTCTACTGTACCGGTAGGTTCGGGCCGCGCTGTTCCGTTGTACCGTCTGCATACCGGGCAAACCGCACCTCACCTGTATCATGAACCGGATCCGGCACATTCCACGGCCAGCCGCCGAAACCGGTTCTCTGATAATCACGGAACGCCTCCTGAATCTCACGCTCGCTGTTCATAACGAACGGTCCGTACTGCACAACCGGTTCATTGATCGGCTCTCCTTCGAGCAGCAGGAGAAGACAGCGGTTGCTGCCTGCTTTTATCATCACGTCAGCTTCTCCTGCAAGCTTGATGCGATGATACGGCGCAACCCTACTGCCGTCAACGGTGACCTCGTCACCTTCGTAGAAGTAGAGATTGCGCGAAAGTGACTCGGATATGCCGAGGAGGAGAATTTCAGCATCAGGATTCATACGGATCATAAGGATTCTTACATGATGGGAGAATTCAGCCGCCCATGATGCAGCCGGCGGTTCGGGTGCCTGCACTTCCTGAAATGATCCGGCAATGACACGCACAACGTATTCATTTCTGCGTGCATCAGCGGTAATAACCTCAGGAATATCTTCAGACCAGAACATTTTATAGACTGGATCGGTGAATTTGTCTTTTCGGGGCAGGTTCAGCCATATCTGAAAAAATTCCAGAGGGTTTTCCGTATCCTGATGAATCAGGGGAAACATCTCAGCATGCTGGCAACCGCTTCCTGCCGTCATCCACTGAACATCACCGTTGCCGTACCGGCCCGCAGAACCAAGGGAATCGGAGTGATCCACATAGCCCCGGAGAGTAACCGTGACCGTTTCAAAGCCGCGGTGCGGGTGTTCGGGAAATCCCGGAACACGGTGTCCGTGATACATGCGGTATCCGTCGCGGACGGTGAAGTCATTGCCGAGATTTCTCCCTGCAAGAGATGCAGCAGGACCGAGGTCTTTTTCTCCTTTCGGATATGCGTCTTTGTGGTGGGCACAAAAGAGGAAGGGATTCTCCGTCTGAAAAGGAAATCCGAGTTTTTCTATGGTGAGGATGGAAGACATTGCTCTTTCGAGATTTTTGTCCTCAGGCAATAAATACCCGTGGAAGGTACTAAAAATTATTTGGAGAAGTACGGGCAGCGTTCTCGCAGACATTCCCGGTTTCGGGGGGAAAATTCGCAACGAGGCTGCTCTGGCCACTCCATCGCAATGCCGGTATGCTCTCGGATGCATCGGACGGCTGTCTCGAGTGCAAGGTACGTATCACGTTTGCAGCAGCGCGGCCCTCCAACCCTTCCAATCGCAGTAAGGCAGGCAGCAGTCAGAAGATTTGCTTCTCCCCATGACTCCGTACTCAGCAGATTTGTCTTTGTTGCAATGGAGTAGCACATTCCTGCACTGACCGCAGCACCGCAGGCCCCCGCAAGTCCGCAGAACCCACCCGGCACCATTGCACCGCGCCGGATCATTTCATCAAGGGCAGCGGGGAGATCGATCTCCCCGCCGGCGTTCCGGTATGCGGCGAGAAGTGCGGCACCTGCGAGAATGTGGTGCTCCGGTCCGTGCATGTGTACTGCAGGACTCTGCATCATCGCGGCTGCAACCACAAACGGATCTTTTGACGAAGTTGTCATCGCAACACTGCGGATAACAGCCGCAGCAGGCGCTGCATGACAGGCGTCGCAGACGAAGTGTCCGTGTATGCACGCGGCGTTGCTTGCATATTTTCTGCCGCAGAGAGCACAGGTCATCTCTCGCGCGGTCTCCTGATAACGGAGAGGAGCACCGCAGATGAGACATGCCGGTTCTGTTGGGTTATTTTGCATTTTTGTCTCACCAAGTAATCATCTGAAGGATGCAGCCGGTGGATACGGCGGCAACAAATATCATTGTCACAAATACAGCAACAAGTCTCTTTTCAAATATTGCAGATAGCATAGTAATCTCCGGGATACTCATCCCTGCACCTCCAATAAGGAGAGCTGCAACTGCTCCCATACTCATCCCTTTCTCAAGAAGCACTGCCGCGATAGGAAGAATGGTCTCCGCACGAATATACAGTGGGATTCCAATAAGTGCAGCTACTGGAATTGCAAAGAAATTTTCCGGTCCTGCTGCTGCCAACACCCAATCGGTAGGAAGAAATCCATAAATGAATGCACCAATAGCTGCCCCAAGAAGCAGATACGGCAGCATCTGCCGAAAAATGGTGAGGGCAAAATGAATTATCTGCTGACTTTTTGCTCCAGAAATGATGAGTTCTCCCTCAATTGCAACCTGTTTAAGATATTTCCGGTAACCGGAACGATCCAGAACGAGCCCGATTACAACGGCAAAGACAAACATTACCACTGCATAGACAACGGTAATGACCGGGCCGAAAATTACCAGCATCATTGCCAAAATCACTGGATTCAGCAATGGTGAGGCAAAAAGAAATGCCATTGAACTTGAAAATGCCACTCCCGATTTCAGGAGACCGAGTGCGATTGGAATTGTAGAGCAGGAGCAGAACGGAGTCAGCGCACCAAAACCTGCTCCAAGTATACTTCCAGTTATAGTCCCAGTTCTACCAAGGATCCTCTGCATCTTTTCACGGGAAACGTATGCCTGTAAAATGCCTACCAGCAAACTGACTACTACGAAAAGAATCAGTAACTCTGCTGTGATGATCAGAAAATATGATCCGGTAGAAATGAGTGTTTCGGCAAGACTCATTTCGAGTCTCCTTTTTCTTCATCTGATTTTTCCGGAACAATATTTACATTGCAGCAACAGCAATTTTTGCCGGAGATTATCTTTTTAAACTTTTTGAACAGCCCATTCTCTTTTTCGTCTTTCATAATTGTTACTCCACGATGGTGTGTTCACAGTGGTCTGCTGCTTTGCAGTTTCCAAGTCGCATCATGTCCTCTGGATAGGTGGAGGTCTGAGGTAGTGTGCGGGATAGATATTGGTACAGTTCTTTTGGAAACGTTTCACTGATTTGGTAGTAAGCCCATTGTGCCTGTTTCCTTCCAGAGAGAACGCCGGCATTTTTGAGAATGGTCAGATGCCTTGATACATTTGACTGGGACATATTCAGGATGTCCATGATCTCGCAGACACAGAGTTCTCGCTGCATTAAAAGACTGACCATACGAAGCCGCGTTGCATCACCAAGGGCTTTGAATATCTGTTCAGTCATAGTGCATTGTCTCCGCCAGCGCTCGGACATGATCAGAAATTGTGTGAATAATTGCGAGAAATTCTTCATCGGATTTTCCGTTAGGATCGTCAATCCTCCATGATATTTTTTGGGAAACCGGCATGGTCGGACAGGTAATTTCACATCCCATTGTTACGAGAATATCAATTTGAGGAAGTTCGGAAATCGTCTTTGGTTTTTGACGGGTCATGTCAATGCCGTAGTATGTTTTCATCAGGCGAATTGCAGAGGAGTTGATCTCATAGACAGGATCCGTTCCTGCTGAATAGGTGTCAAACTGATCTCCTGCATAAATTTTGCACAGAACTTCTGCTATCTGTGATCTGCAAGAGTTGTGAACACAGACGAATGCAATTTTTTTCATCTCTTTTTCTCCTCGTGACAACATCCTTGAATACAACAGCATCCCTCGTTTTTTTCCTCAATAAGATGTCTGGGAATATTCAGAATCTGTCGTATCTCTTCGTTTAATGGATATCTTCCAGTTATCATTGCAAAGCCGTTCACCATGATTACTGGGAGAATATTTTCCCCGTGCTGTGCAATAAGACGACCAATGATGGTGTCATCGCGAAATTTTTCCGGAGATTCACTTGGATAATATCGGTCAATGTGAATGCCGTTTCCTTTAAGATGGGAAATCAATGCACTTATCCGCAAATTTTCGAGATCTGAGGGGGATGTTGTTTTTGTCTCAAAAATCTCCATCGTGGCCACATATCACTATATGCAAATATTTGCATATAGTGATATTCATTTGTATTATTTCAGAACGGTAAGACACAGTATGTGTTCTAAAAAGGACACATAATATAATATCAAAAAGAAGAGCCTCAGGCGAGAGTTGAACTCGCGACCTCGTCCTTACCAAGGACGCGCTATGCCACTAAGCCACTGAGGCGCATTGTGTGATAACAAAGTAGGAGGTTTCCGAATTTAAACATTATGAATTGAAGACGAAAATCCGACCGTCAGCGTTTGCCGGAAGAGATCCCCTTCCCTCGCACATGCCAGAAAAATTGTTCCTTTGCATAGTCAGAGAATCTGTCTGATGCGCTGCGCCGCAAGAAACGCCGTCGAAAAGCATGCCTGAATATTATAACCTCCGGTATCTCCGTCGATATCCAAAACTTCGCCGACACAGAACAATCCGGGTGCGATTTTCGACTCACAGGTCTTCTTATTGATCTCATTCAGCACCACCCCACCCGCCGTCACCATCGCAACCCGGAAATCTCCTACATGATCGATATCCACCTGATACGCAGTAAGATTTCTTACCAGCCGTGACCGCTGTACTGCAGTCAGTTGAGAACCGGTCGTTCCTTCCGGAATACCTGACTCCTTTACCATCTGTTTTATCAGCCGGTCTGGACACCCTACATCATCCAGAAGATTCTTCACCTGTTTCGTCCCGGACGCAGTACACGCAGTACGGATCAGAACATCCAGTTCCTCAGCCTTTTTTGGAGAAAATGCAATTCTGATCTGATCTCCTGCCCGCATCCATCGTGCCGCATCCAGAATCACCGGCCCGGAGTAGCCGAACCGTGTAATCAGCAGATCTCCAAAACGCGCAAACAGTTTCCTCCCGTCGCGCCAGACCGAGATTCTTGCCCCGGGAATCGAGATGCCCGACAGATCCGCCAGCCGGTGATCGCTGACATACACCGGTGCAAGCGACGGATGCGGCTCCGCAATTGAGTGGCCGAGCGTCTCAGCAAACATAAACCCGTCGCCGGTAGAACCGGTCTGCGGATAGGACTTCCCTCCCGTTGCAAGAACCAGAACTTTCGCATAATACGTACCGTGCAGAGTCTTAACCGCGTACATCCCGTTGTTAAAAGAAACCATTTCCGCAGGAGTATAACTGAGAATCTCCGTTCCCGCCTCATCACAGGCATCCAGCAGCGCATCTAAAATATCATCCGCCGAAAGTGACGCCGGAAACACCTTGCTCGACTCCTTCTCCACAAATGAAACTCCCCGTTCCTCAAAAAAATTCCGTACCGAAGTGTTTGGAAACGCCATCAGCGCGGGCCGCAGAAACGCGCCGTGATCCCCGTAGTGGTCGGTGAAACTGTTCACCTCGCCCGCATGGGTAATATTGCATTGACCGGAACCCGCAATCAGCAGCTTTCTTCCCGGCAGAACCATCTTCTCCAGTACGAGTACCCGTGCAGGAGCAAGATGTGCTGCGCAGAAGAGACCCGCAGGCCCCGCCCCGATAACGATGCAGTCATACTCCCGGCCCAACATGTACAGTATATTCTCCCGCAACCCTTATTTCATCTTCCCTCCAATAAACAAGGAGCACTTTACAGTGCTGGCTGAAGTAAGTCCGACGTGTCTGTCATTTACGACACTGCCGCAACCACGGCTTTGGGATTACGACGAGTCAGTTCGGCTCCGCAGAACTCCTGCGGAAACGCTTATCAGCAACAGGATATGTGTTGCAACTGCTCTTTTCGTGACTTACGGCTGTTTCCATTTGATTCCGAAAAGGAAGCGGTTATCCGCCTGTACGGGGCGGACAGTCCTCATCGGAGGTGAAAACAATGGCACGCATACATGCAAGAAGAAGAGGAATCGCCTCCTCGGTCAGACCATTCCGCCAGGAAGTTCCTGAGTGGTCCAACACCAATGTACAGGAGATTGAAAAGAAGATCATCGAGCTGCGCAAAGCAGGTCTTACCTGCGCAGAGATCGGTCTGGTCTTACGCGACAAGTTCGGCGTCCCGAACGTAAAACTTGTCACCGGCAAGAGAGTCAACGCCATCGTCCGTGAAAACGACCTTGACACCGACATCCCCGAAGACCTCCGTAACCTCATGCACAAGGCGCTCGGCATGCGCAAGCACCTTGGCGAGAACAAGAAGGATCTTCACAACAAACGTCAGCTTCAGCTGACCGAGTCCAAAGTCCGCAGACTGGTGAAATACTACGTCGGCACCGGCCTCCTGCCCCAGGGCTGGACCTACAAGCCGGAGACCGCAGAGATTCTCCTGTCCAGATAAGGCATCCTTTCCACCGTTATGTCACTGGAAACCGCAGCAGAAACCCTGGCGAATCATCTCGCATCCCTGGAGTACGTGGAAATGTACTCCCATTACGATGCGGACGGTATCGCAGCTGCTGCGATCATGTCACTCGCCCTTTCCCGGGCGGATATAGCCTTCAAACTCCGGATTTTACCGGGGATCTCTGAAGCTGACGTGGAGAATCCGGAAATCTCTCTTCTGTGTGACTTCGGTGCGTCGTGTACCGGTCTTGCGGAGAACACGATGATCATCGATCATCATGTTCCCTACAACACCTCCCCCTATCATGTCAACCCGCGCCTCTTTGGCGAGGACGGTGAAACCGAACTCTCAGGAGCAGGCTGTGCGTATCTGGTGGCAAATGCGCTTGGAGACAATCGCAATCTGGCAGGTCTTGTGATGCTTGGCATCATCGGCGATAATCAGACTCTTTCTGGAAGGAATCAGACGATTATCGGTGACGCAGTGGCAAACAATCTGGTAAACCCGGGTCTCGGTGTTCTCCTGGCCGGCAGAACAACAAAGGAGCAGATTGCAAACTCCCTGCATCCGTATCTCCCGAACCTTTCGGGTGATGAGGAGAAAGCAGCGGCAATTGAGAGCGCATGCAGGTCCAAAGTGTCTGACGATGCATATACCTCCTGCATGCTCTCGCAGATTGTGCTTGATTCGGATGCCTCGTATCATGCCCTGATGACCCTCTACGGGGATTCATGGAGTCTGGAACGCGAGGTCATCCCCAATGCCCATACATTTACTGCAGTGGTGGACGCCTGCGGCAAAGCCGGAAAGTCCGGGGTTGCCTATGCGCTCTGCTGCGGTGATGCATCGTATCTGGATGAAGCATGGGAGATTGCAGTCTCTTACCGGAACCGCGTGATCGCGGCGGTCAGAACCGCTGAGAAGATCCGTGATGTTCCGACCGTCTGGCGTGTCGGCGACGGTGCCGCTGCAAGTGATGCGGCGGATGTTCTCGCCGAGTCTGCGAACGGCCCGATGTTTGTTCTTGGCCGTGATGCTGCCTCCCTGCTGGTGTCTGCCCGCGCTCCGCGCGGATCTTCCGTGAATCTGGAACAGATCCTGCGGACGACGGCACAGGCCTGCGGGGGTTCCGGCGGCGGGCATCAGCTCCGTGCCGGAGCTGATGTTCCGCTTGATCGCGAGGATGAGTTCCTTGCCGGTCTGGAGGTTGCAGCATGCACGTAACCGGAACGATTGTGTCGGTCCATGCTCACCCCGAGCATGTGGTCTCGGCACTTTCCCCGGATTCGGACGGGTTTATGACCGTCGAGGTTATCGACGGCTGTGTTACGGCAAAAATTGCGGGGGAGTCGCTTCGAACGGTGATTGCGACGGTGGATGATTATCTGATGAACTTATCCGTCTCGGAACGGTTGTGCTAAGCACAGGGTTTTCCGGGTACACAAATCCAATTTCAAAAATTAAGGTGATACCATGGCAAGAAAAAAGCAGAGTGGTGGACGCAAAGTTGAGGGATGGAAGGCAAAGAGCTGGTTCAAGGTCTATGCCCCGGAGTTCCTCGGCAAGCAGTTTATCGGGGAGATCGTCTCCTCTGACACGGCAAACCTGCCGGGTCGCGTACTGTCGGCAAGTCTCGGTGAATTAATCCAGGACTATTCCAAGCAGAATGTGAAGATGTCGTTCAAAATCAGTGATGTTGCAGGAGATGCAGCATACACGCAGTTCCACGGCCACGAGATGACCAAAGATTTCATCCGTGCAATGGTGAAGAGGCGGGCATCCCGTATCGACAGCACCATCACGATCCAGCCGCTCGGCAGCGTTCGTGAGCTTCAGGTGACGATTACGGCATTCACGATCAACCACGCAAGACTTTCCCAGATTCACGAGGTTCGTGCAATGATGGTGAAGGTTGTACAGGACTACGCAAAGGAAGCAGACTTTGAGACCTTTGTCTCTGCAATGGTCAAGGGCGAGATTTCCAAGAAGATGGTCGAGGCATGCAAGCCTATCTTCCCGATCCGCAAGATCGAGATCATCAAGTCCGAGTCCGTGAGCTCCGCTGCAGAGCGTGCAGCAGCTCTTGTCCGTTAAGAGTTACGGACCCCTTTCTTTTTTTCGCCGGCTCCGGTGTTTAAAAAATCCTGCCCGTCACATGCACCCACCTCAGGGTTTTAGATGGTATGGGTTATTGCGGGTATCAGAATCTGATCGTGATAGGTTGTGGCTTTTCCGTCCGGGAAGATGATGTTCATAACGGTGGGCGAGAGATCAATGGTGAGTATCTGCGCGATGACCGGGTAGCTTTGCAGAATTGTTTCTGCTTGGGTGAAATCAATGGTCGGGGTGGTGTAGGTACGGTTGTCGATTGATGCAACGCCTTCGATCCGGAAGCCAAAAAGGCGCGTAACTGACTTCTACCGCTGCGTCGCCGTTCCCCTATATTTCTAGGATGCGGGCGCTGCCATGAACACTGCGAGGGCAAATGCCAGGAGAAGAAGCATGCGGAATTTCATACTCTGCACTCAGCAGGCGACTTCAAATACTTTTCCGTGAGAGTTCCGGACGGCTGAATATACAAATCTGAAAAAAATTAGTTCCAGACAACCTCCGGGACTTCGCGCGGAGGAATCTGGGAGAAGGAGACACCTGGATATCCGGCAAGCATTGCGTACTGCGGCGTCCAGTCATCAGGGATACCGAGAATGCGCCCAAGCTCGGGTTTCAGGTGCAGCATGATCATGACATAGCCGACCCAGCAGGTACCAAGGCCGATCGACGGCGCAAACGCATCAATGTAGGACAGTGCAATAATGCTGTCAATCAGCCCGTGCTGCTGATCCGCATCGGATGCCGCGATCAAAAGGGCAGGGGCGTTACGGCAGACGGGGTCAGCTCCGGTATCTGCACTGGCAACCAGCGCCCGGGACAGCTGTGCGAGAGGGTGATCGCCGGGGAGTGCTTTCAACGCGGCAATGGAGGCGTGTGCAAACTCCTGTACGGTTGAGGGATCGGATACGATCACCCATTTTACCGGATGGATGTTGCAGGCTGAAGGTGCATATGCCGCGACATCGATCAGTTGTGCGAGGTCGCTATGCGCGACCACCTTTTTCTGCCAGACACGCACAGACCTACGGCTCTTCAGATATCCGGAGAACAGATCGCCGTCTAATTCTTCCCGGTATGCGGCATTCTCTGCCGGAGCGGTAAATGCCGGAGTGTTGGTGGAAAGTGCGGCCTCCGGACAGACCGCAATGCACTGTCCACAAGAGATACAGGGGGAATCTCCCAGAATTTTCGGGGACTGGTCCTCTGATGCGATGATCCTGCCGGTTGTACACAGCGCAGCACACAGCCCGCACCGGACACAGACTTTTTCCTCATAGAGGAGGTGCAGGGGGGCGGAAAATATTGATTTCATCAGAATATACTGGAAAGGGGTTGCACAAAGAGTTTTGGATTCTGACGAACCGTGTTCAGGAGGGGAGCGTTTTATTCTGCCTCCCACCATCGATGAATCCGTATACATTTCATGGCTTGAAAAAACCACTTGTAAAACTCTTGGAACAGTATAAAAACCTAAACAAAAGAAAGTGCGAAGGAAGGGATTCGAACCCCAGAACTCCTATGAGACCAGACCCTGAATCTGGCGCCGTTGACCTGGCTTGGCTACCTTCGCCCAAATTTCCAAAAACATCCTGCGACAGGAGTGTCTTCGTGCTTTACCATATTTGCTCTTCTGATACATAAACGTAGGCATCTTATCCTTCAGGGAGCATAGCCGTAGATCTTTTTCCACCGTTCATTCAGCACATACCGGGGATTTGCCTTTCGCAACAGTTCTGCAAGAACGATTGCATCGTCTGCAAGATGATACGTACAGATCGCAACCTTCGGCGTACACCGCCGCAGAGTATTCGCCGCCTCAGCAAGCATCTGACGTTCCGCGCCTTCAATATCCGCTTTCACAAAGTTCACCGCATCCAGCCCTTCCATCTCGACAAATGCATCCATCGTTGTCACCGGCACGCGGACCTTCCTGCCGGTCTGCGGCAGCACCATGGATGACCCGACCAGCGTATCCGCAAGAACCGTGAATTCGGCGGTTTTCTCCTCAGCTCCCAGCGCACACGGCACTACATGTACCCGTTCCTGCAAATCAGGATTCAGTGCCAGTGTTTGGCCGAGAATGTTTCGTGCCTCTGGTATTGGTTCAAACGCAAACACCTCCGCTCCCCGGTATGCTGCAAGCAAAGAAAACACCCCCAGGTTTGCCCCACAGTCAAACACCACATCGCCGGGCGCAACCCGCACCGCCCCCCACTCGTACGGCCCTTCATCCACATACCCGTACCTCCGGAACAGCGCGGGAAACAGAATATCTCCGAGCTCCATCGCATAGTAGGCCTCCTCTCGTGTCGGATGTGCGGACATGGATAGCCTCGGCAGGCGAAGCGGACCGAACCGCAGACATCCCTCCTCAGGAGAATAAAACCGTGAAAACAGCCGCTCATACTGATACCGGTAAAAATCCTCGGTCCGGTCATTTTTCGTCAGAACATACCGGACCCGGTCGCGCAGAGGAATATAATCTCGGTTCAGACTGCCTCCTCCTCCAGCTCCACCTGCTGATTTGCCGCCTCACGCTTCACAATCCGGAAACTTGCAATGAACCCGATAAGAAGGTTCGAGTAGTACAGAATCAGCCGCAGCAGCACCACAAACACTCCTACAACCGCCGACGGAAGAATCAGTGAATAAAAACACCGCGTAGCTGATCTCCGCAACACCTGCCCCTCCCGGTGTTGACGGAACCATCAGAATCACCGCAATGATCAGCTGAAACACAAGGGACAGCAGAAAATTCGGCGGATAACCCAGACCAATCATAATCACCGACGCAATCGCATACTCGCAGGCCCAGAACACAATCGTCAGCAGAAACCCGAGTACGAGTCCCATCTTTGCCCGGCCAGCAAACATCTCAAACGTCAGATACAGCCGGTCAATCGCCTCATCAATCTGTACGGTGAGTTTTGCAATCCGCTCGCTGTCCCACTTCTTCGTAAAAAAATCCTGCAATCTTAAACACAATTTTCCGGATAAGCTGGGGCCGGGAAAGCAGTACCGCAAGAATGACCAGCAGCACCGCTTCCATCAGCCGTTCCACTAGGACAACCGCCGTTGCATCCGCAACCGGCATCTTTGCCTTGTAGAGTTCATGAATACGCACCGGCTCGCCCCCCACCTGCGACGGTGTAATCGATGCGATCAGCTGTCCCGCACAAACCATATTCAGACAATGCCGCAGCGGTACCAGATACCCGAGCGACTTACACATTACCCGGATGCGCAGCGCCCACACGCACATTGCCGTCATGTGCAGACAGAATGCAAGAAGAAGGAACCAGGGATTCAGATTTTGCAATGACTCAATGGTATTCTCATTAAACGTCAGAACCATTACCGCAAGGAGAATCGCCATCGAAAGCCCGATAGAGATCCATAACCACTTTTTCTGTTTTGTGTCCATGAGGATACCAAGAACTCTTTACTTACTGCATTGTCCGCTGGAAATTTAAATATAGAGTTACTCCTGTGTTTTTCTCAGGGAATCTCGGGATTCGCGCCGCACAATCCGCAGACTTGCAATAAACCCAACGACCACGTTGAAGTAGTATAGAATCAGCCGCCACAACAGCACGAACACACCCACCAGCGGCAGCGGAATGATGATCGAGTAGAACGCGGCGATACTGACCTCTGCGATGCCCACACCACCCGGTGTTAACGGAATCATCATGATCATTGCAATCAGCAACTGGAAGATGAACGAGATCAGAAACATCGGCTCAAGACCAAGACCCACCATCAGGACCGACGCGATTATGAACTCCGAAACCCAGAACGCAACGGTCATAAGCAGTCCAAGCGCCATGCCGATCTTTGAACGTCCGCCGAAGTGTCCGATGGTCACATAGAACCGGTCGATGTTTTCATCAAGCATACCAAGCAGCCGGTCGATTCTCTGTGATTCCCAGCGGCGGGTAAAAAGTCCCGAGACCTTTGCAACGATGATCTTTGTCCACTGCGGTCGTTTCACGAGAACGGCAAATAGCAGAAGTGCTCCGATGAAGAAGAATGTCGCAAGATAGGCAACGCCCATATACACCAGAGGGATGTTCAGATGACTGAACATATTACCGAGCAGATACACACCGACGATCGTTCCAATGCTGAGCACAATACCGTCAAAAACCCGTTCCATGAGAACCACGGCGGTCGCATCAGCCGTCGGAACATTGGATTTGTACAGCTCATACACCCGCACTGCCTCGCCGCCGACCTGCGACGGCGTAATGGCTGCGACCAGCATGTTTGCACAGATCAAGTTTATCGAATGGAAGAACGGCACGCGGTACCCAAGCGACCAGCACATCAGCTTGATGCGCAGTGCCCAGAACACAATCGATAAGATGTGCAAAAGAAAACCGAGAAGTATGTACCAGGGGTTGCATTTTTCCAACGCGACAAGTGTATCGGTGTCGAAAGTCAAAAGAAGCATCACAACGAGTGCAACCACACTGATGCCGACTGAAATAAACAGCCATTTCTTTTGCGCTTTATTCATGGAAAAAACCTAGGAATCATATGGTATTGGATATCCGCAAATAAATAGTTTTTAGACTGTTTGTCGCACGAGAAGTGGAACCCAACCGAAGGCATATGGAAATACCCTCTAGTTTTAGTTATTTCACATACCGGTGAAGCAGAATATCTCCGAGATCAATGATTTCTCCCCCGTTTCCATACAGCTCAAACCCAAGATGATACACGATCAGCTCTGCCCTCGTCCGCTCTGCAAGCGCCATCATCGGCGGAATCATCTCGCATCCGGGCCGGATCGCATACAGCACGTCCACCCCCTGATAATAGGAAAATGTCGGAGAGAACACGTCATCCACGACCGCAGGGACTGCAACCGTTTGGTAGGAGTGGACGTCCGTACACAAAATTGGAATGCCTGCCTCCTGAATAATCTCTGCTGCGATTGTTTTTCCGCCGAATCCTAGTTCAATCGCTGATCGATAGTGATCGCGGATGTATTCCCCTACGCTTTTTTCAATCTGATATACTGACACGTGCCTTCGTCCTTCGATAGGTGTTCAATATGTTTATGTCCCGTCACAATGAAATTATCTACCACATGGGAGTACACGTTTTCTGGGATAGCAGGGTTCCAATTGGTCTGAGCAAACCCGTCACCGAGGAGCTCTCGGGCGTACTGGAGATGCCCGTATCCCGCATAGACAACGGTACTTTTCCGCTCGAAGGTTTTGATCCTCTCCGCCAACAGTGCGACGCGGTAAAAATTCTCACGAAACTTGATATCTTTCGTCGCCGGTATCCCCAGCTTTTCAAACCAGAGGATGTTGACATTGAGTATTACAACAAGTTCAATCACCTCCACGAAAAAGTCCTGCTCATAACGCCGATCGATCTGTTTGAACCGCTTGCCGACTTTGTATTCGGTCTCGCCTATCCTGTCCTCGGTGTTGCAGTGGTGTCTCCTGCACGGCTGATGAATGAATATTATGGCCGCCATCCGGACGACGATGTTCTCATTGACCGCATTGTCAAGGAGGGAGCACACGAGATTGCCCATCTGTTTGGTCTGGAACACTGCGACAATCCAGGCTGCATCATGTACTGCCCGCGCAATCTTGATGATCTGAACCGCAAACGAAAATACTTCTGCGGAAAATGCAGAATCCAGCTGAACGGCCAGAACGAGGGAGATTTGTTCCGATGAAAAATGAGGTTCCATGGATTATTGTCTGGGGCTATGGTGCAGATATTCGTGCAACCCGCGGAACTCTCACTATTCGCGAAGGAACATCACGACGCTCATACCCGCTGTCTTCCCTCAGTCATCTTCTCATTGCAGGTGGTCATACCCTTGAGACCGCGGCAATTATGCATCTGACGACAAACAACATCCCTGTCTCTTTCTTTGATATCCATGGAGAACCGGTCGGGACAGTCCGTCCCCCCGGGTACAGTGCATATCCCCTTAGATCCGCGCAGAAAAACATCCCGGTTCACCGGTTTGCGATGTCGGTTATCATTTCTTCCCTGAAATCCCGTATGCGGTATCTCAATGAACTCGGTTCCGGTCGCACGGACGGCCTGTACTACAAGGGAGAACTTGAGATACTTGCCGACGCATCCTGCGAGCTTGAGTTTCTGATTACCCTTCCCGAACTCGCCCGGGTGTTTTTGCTTACCCGCAACATGTACTACGAGATTCTCTCCCGTGTTGCCGCGCCGGATCTCGGCTACCAGCGCAGGGAAAAACCGCCGTATCTGGACCCGATAAACGCAATGTTTGCTCACGGTTATGCTGTTTTGTATGCAAGCACTGCAGTCTCTGTTGCCGGAGCAGGACTCGATCCGGAGATAGGTTCTCTTTACGGGACGATCATTCCTCCTGGAAAAAACCGCAACGCATGTGTTATGGATATTATGGAGCCTTTGATGACACCGATGATTGATCGTGTTGTGATGGATATGGCGCAGGAGGGGATCATTGCCGGGCGATATGAGATAAGTTCCCGCTGTCTTCTCTCGGAAAAGCTGATGGAAGAATACAACCTTCGTCTTGCCGATTCCATTGACTCAAATGGTATTGACCGGGCAGTTGCCGAGTATACGGATGCGGTCGCAACACAGGTGTGATTTGCCGAAATTTCTGATTTTTCCAGGATATCCGCCTGTGGCGGGCATTTCGAGAAAAATCAGAATTCCGAAGGATACATCTATCTGCATAACCTAATCATACCTCAAAGATATATCCGGCAGAAAAAATATCGTGTTCTGCTGGAGAAAATTCAGGAGAATCTACCCATGCTGCTTCTTGCCCTTGCGGGAAAACCAAATTGCGGGAAATCGACATTTTTTAAGTCGCTGACCCTTGCAAACGTTGAGATTGCCAACTACCCCTTCACCACCATCGATGCAAACAAAGGCGTCGCCTACGTGCGGTCACCCTGTCCCTGCAAAGAACTCTGTCTGGAAAACTGCACCTCCTGCGTTGACGGTGTCAGGTTCATTCCGATCGAGCTTCTGGACGTTGCAGGACTCGTCCCCGACGCACATCTCGGCAGGGGCCTCGGTAACCAGTTCCTCGACAATCTCCGGGAAGCCGACGGCATCATCCAGGTCGTTGATGCATCGGGAAGTACCGATGCTGAAGGCAACCCGGTTGACATCGGTACCCGCGACCCTCGTGAAGATGTCGAGTTCCTCAGATATGAATTTGCCATGTGGATGGCGGGAATCGTTGACAAACATCTCGCCAAACTCGTCCGTCAGGCGCAGGGAAAGGAGGCTGTCTTAATCGATCTACTGGCAGGCGCACTTGCCGGTCTTCGAATCAATGCACTTCAGATCCGCGAAGCGGTTGATGAGACCGGTATCAACCTTGCAAAAGCATCACCGGAGGACATTGAACAGATGTGCGAGGTTCTGCTCCGCGTCTCAAAACCGATGATCATTGCCGCAAACAAAGCAGATCAGGCATCAGACGCCAACCTTGCTGCACTGAAAGACCTCGGCGCAGTTCCCACCATTGCCGCAGGAGAACTTGCCCTCAAATCCGCCGCGCAGGCAAAAATACTCCGCTACCTTCCCGGTGATAGTACGTTTGTGCCGGTCAAAGGCGCAAAACTTTCCGCGCCGCAACTCAAGGCGCTTACCATGATCGCTGAAAACATGAAAAAGTTTGGCGGAACCGGTGTACAGGAAGCACTCAACAACCTTGTCTTTGAGGAGATCGGTATGATCGTTGTCTACCCGGTTGAGGACGACAACAAATGCTGTAATGCAAAAGGTGTCGTTTTACCTGACGCATTCCTGATGCCAAAAGGCAGTACGCCCAAAGACCTCGCGTTTCGGGTGCATACCGATATCGGCAATGGATTTCTCTACGCCGTTGATGCATGCACCAAAATGCGGATCAAAGACAGTACCGAACTGAAGTCCGGCGATGTTATCCGAATCGTCAGTACAGCAAAATGACGGCAATCTATATTATCTCTCAGATGCAAAGGTAAAGTAACTATGGGAAGTGAGATGTATCAGGCACAGGTTCTCCGGGCATTCTTCGATACCATTACCGGGACTGATCGGAATCTCACCCGTATTTACATGTGTGTCATTTCCCTTGCCAAACTCCGGGGAGAAAACCCGGAAAAACTCAGGTTTTTAATGGAGCAGATGCGTGCAAGCAAGGAAAAGCGTGAACTCTCCATCGATATTCTCGACTATATGGCAGAAGCTGCCAACTCCCTTGAACCATGGGCGGGTCAGTCCGCATTCGGTATCACCGCCCCGGTGAAATCCGAGGATTTCGGCGGAATCTCCATGGATTCCTTCTGAACTCTGTTTTGCGAGGCTTTCTATCATGACCGGATTAAGCTCCGACATCATCCATTTACGCAGACACGTTACAACACGTTAATAAGTCACTATGATAAAAGATTTATCTCATGAGTGTGTTTGATGCAATCAACTCCGCCGCAGGAGAATTTCTCACTCTTATCAACATGGATCAGACCTTCTGGCCGATCGTAATTGTTGTTCTTTTCTGCGTCGGATTGTACTTCACTATCAGAACTGGAGGGGTTCAGTTCACGATGCTGAAGGAGTCATGCCGTCAGGCATTCGGTAGTATAAAACTGTCCGATGTCACCGGCAAATCAAAATCCGTATCTTCATTCCAGGCATTTGCCGTCAGTATGGGGGCACGGGTCGGTATTGGAAACATTGCCGGTGTTGCCGCAGCGCTGGTGCTCGGCGGACCCGGTGCAGTGTTTTGGATGTGGCTGTTTGCTATTCTTGGTGCAGCAACAAGTTTTGTTGAGTGTACTGTCGGCCAGATCTACAAAGAAAAAGATGCAGGGGGCCACTTCAACGGCGGACCTGCCTACTATATCAAAAATGCACTTGGCAGCAAGGACATTGCTTGTGTTGTTGCACTTCTTGTTATTATTGCATACCCGTTCCTCTTTACCGGCATGCAGGCAAGTACTATCACTTCTGCGTTTACCTCCGCAACCGGTCTTGACCAGTGGATCATTGCAGTTGTCGTTACCCTGATTACCGCAGCCATTATCTTTGGCGGAATTCACCGCGTTGCAAAAGTATCTTCTGCACTTGTCCCGTTCATGGCAGTGCTCTATCTGGTACTCGCCGCTGTTTTGATTCTCTTAAACATCACCAAAGTACCAGAGATGTTTGTAACAATCTTCTCCTACGCATTCGGCCTTCAGGCATTTGCCGGAGGTGCGATAGGTACGGTGATTATGCAGGGAGTCAGACGTGGAATGTTCTCCAACGAAGCCGGTATCGGTTCTATTCCAAATGTCGTCTCCTCTGCAAAGATCAAGCACCCGGTCAAACAGGGTCTGATTCAGTCCCTTGGTGTCTACGTTGACACGCTGATCGTCTGCAGTGCCACAGCATTTGTGATTCTGCTATGCGCCGGCGACTCGTTCATCTCGTACATGGAGTACGGTACAACCAAGGCCGTTCTCGTACAGGACATTTTAGCCACCACTTTCCTTGGCGGTATTGCACCAATGTTGATTGCAGTCATTATTCTGTTCTTCGCGTTCAGCAGTATGATCAGCTACTACTTCATGGGAGAAACCAACACCAGATTCCTTACCAAGAACAAACATGCACTCACGGTGTTCCGTGTGCTGGTTGTTCTGCTGGTTCTTATCGCCTGTCTTATCTCGATTGATACAGTCTGGGACCTTGGCGATCTGTTCATGGGAATTATGGCGCTCTTCAACCTGAGTGCTCTGATCTTCATCTGTAAGTATGCATTTGAAGCCCTGAAAGACTACAAGAAGCAGCGTGCTGCAGGTATCGAAGAACCTATCTTCGATCCGTCCATTCTGTCCAACACCACAGGTATTACCTGCTGGCCGGACAATGAACCCGAACAAAAAGATGAGAAGTAGACCTGTTCCTTCATTGGAACACTTTTTTTCCGGCTGTCGAGTCGGATGAATATATCTTGCAGCACTCCCTACCTACTAATAACATGGAGTGCGTGCTGCTTGCAAGTGGAAGCAAAGGAAACAGCATCTATATCGGAAACGATACGGACGCGGTGGTAATCGATGCCGGAATCGGCTACCTGAAGCGTACGCTGGAGGATCTTTCTCTTGATACTTCCCGCGTTCGCGCGCTGTGCGTGACACACGAGCACTCCGATCATGTCCGTTCCGCAAAGGCGTTTGTCAAGGCGATGAAGATTCCGGTGTATGGGACGGGCGGCACCTTGGATGCCTCGATCCGCGGAGGATTTCTGCCTCAGACCGCAAAACTGGTTGTCTGCCGGGAGAAAATTCCGGAAACCGCCGGCAGTCTTTCCATTACCACATTCTGCACCTGGCATGACGCAGACGAGCCTTCCGGTTTTGTCATTGACGACGGTGATGCCCGTATCGGTGTCTGCCTTGATACCCATGAGGTAACGCCTGCGATGCTTAAGATTCTCCGTGGTTGCGATGCGGTGGTGCTGGAAAGCAACTACTGTTCTCCTGCAATGCAGAACGATACATTTCCCAACTGTGCCGCATGCCGCAGCTGTGGCGCCCACTGCTGTGGCAATCGCCGTGTTCTCCGGCTGTACCCGCGATATCTGAAAGACCGCATCCGCGAGGAGGGGCACCTTTCCAATGAAAATTCTGCTGCTGCACAGCGGCTGCTTGCCGGAGACGTCGGCATTATTGCCCTTGCACATCTGTCGGAAAACTACAACCGCCCGAATCTTGCCCGTGAATCCGCGGAAGATGCTGCAGGAGAGTCGGGGACGAAGATCTATGTCAGCGACCAGCTTCCCGAGTACCGGGAGAGACGGCTCGTCCGTTTTACTGTGTAGGTGTTGCAATGCTGTTCCGTGAATTTGCAGAACTGTGTGATCGGCTTGAAACTATCTCTTCTCGGCTTGCGATGATCGATGTCCTCTCCGAGGTCTTTCCTTCCCTGTCTGAAGAGGAACTGCCGGTGTTCGTGCGGTTTATGCGCGGAAAAATTTTTCCCGACTGGTCGTCCGAAAAGCTCGGGTTCGGTCCTAGTCTTTTGTATGAGGCGCTTGCCTATGTAATCGGAAAGAAACGGCAGGTGGTAATCTCAGCAATCAATAGTTCAGGCGACACCGGCCGGGTTGTTGAGGAGCTACTTGAAAAACGGGAACAGACGATGTTCTTTTCCGAAGAGCTTGGGCTGCTTGAGGTGCATGCACGGTTTTTACAGATGGCAAAGACGTCCGGGCGCAAGTCCCAACAGGAACGGATACGGTCTGCGCAGTATCTCCTCTCAAATGCATCATCGCTGGAAGGGCGATATCTGTCGAGGCTGATGCTTGAAGAGATGCGCATTGGTATAGGAGAAGGCGTTGTTCGCGAGGCCGTTGCCAAAGGTTTCGCCGTTCCAGTGGAGATCGTTGAGCACGCCCATCAGGCTCTCAATGATCTCGGCGAGGTTGCGCTTCTGGCAAAAACCGATCCTGCTGCCCTTGCGAAGGTGCACATCACTCCGTTCCGGCCGGTGAAGATGATGCTCGCACAGGCAGGATCGATTGCCGGCATGGTGGAATCACACGGATTCCTTGCAGCTGAGAACAAGTACGATGGCAGCAGGTTCCAGTTCCACAAGGCAGGCGGCAGGACGGCAATATACTCGCGCCGTCTTGAGGAGATGACTTCATCACTCCCTGATGTGGTGGCGTTGCTTTCCTCTGCAACCGATCAGGACGTTATCATTGACGGTGAGATCATTGCAATGCAGAACGGGAAACCCATGCCGTTTCAGACGGTGCTGCGGAGAATCCGCAGAAAACACGGTGTTATGGATGCCGCAGATGCCATGCATATGCAGCCGCGTGTTTTTGATATTCTCGTCTGCGACGGAGAGACACTGATCGACCGCCCGTTCTCTGAGCGCAGGAAGATTTTGGAAAACGTCATGAAGGATTTTGTCGCTCCCCAGATGGTGAGCGACTCACCAGAGGAGATTGAGAACTACTACCATGTAGCACTTGACAATGGCAACGAAGGTATTATGCTCAAGGTTCTGGACTCTCCCTATCTTCCCGGCAACCGCGGCAAACTCTGGATCAAGATCAAACCCGAGGTTGATACGATTGATCTCGTTGTCACGGGTGCTGAGTGGGGAGAAGGAAAGCGTGCGAAGATGTTCGGTTCGTTTTTGCTTGCCTGTCAGGATGAAAACGGTGAACTGCTGGAGCTAAGCCGTGTGGCGACCGGTATTGACGATGCTATGCTTGCCGAGCTGTATGAGCTGTTTAAGGATAAAATCATCGCTGAGCACGGAAAAACCGTGATGTTTGAACCTGATATCGTTTTCGAGGTAGGGTATGCCGAGCTGCAGAAAAGTACCACCTATGCCGCGGGATATGCTCTGCGGTTTCCGCGTTTCATCCGCCTGCGTGATGACAAAGATCCAAACGAGGTGGAGACGATCGATTCTCTGTTCCGCAGGTACGGTATGCAGAATAAGGCCATAGTCAAAGAGCCCAGCCTTTAAACCATGGATTTAGTGGACCAATACAGGCAAAAACAGGACACAAACAGCCGGAAGGGCATGTTAGCCCGCATTTTTACCACAGAGACATAGTCCCCCATTCATCTAGGTTAAAACAAGCCGGTAATGGTCTGTTTCCGCTCTTTTTCCCCGAAAATTCCCTTCCAATACTGTTTTGTTAGAAGGCAAGTTTATGTAGACTCAAAAAAGAAATATTACCAGCATTTCGGCGAGGCACTTCCTGTGATATCACCACTTGAAAAGATTAGCGAACTCATTGTACAGCGGCCGTTTTTGGTTGGTTGTTTCCTGATAGCTCTCATTATGCTCTCTTTCGTTGGAGCAAGTACTCTGTCCATGAGTACCTAGACACAGGATGCAGATAAAAACGCTCACGGCGCGTACATCTCGGAAAGTTACAAGAATAACTTCCAGTCGGACTCCATCATGTTAATGGTCCAGGCCGACTCGGTAATGGACGTAACGGTTGTGGATCGTGTCTATACACTGCAGCAGCAGATGGCGACAACCCAGGGGGTTTCGTCGGTACAAAGCGTGTATGATGTTTTGGCCGCCTACAACGGAGGGACTGTTCCCCAGAACCAAGCAACCATTGACATGGTTGTTGCGAAGATTCCGGCGGATATTACTGCATCCATTATGCCAAACGGGCAACTTGCGATTATTTTGATCAAGCTGGATACCGGAACGTCCTCAACCACGCAGCAGAGTATTCTCAATAACCTGCGAAGCATGACGGCTGCATCCAACATTCCTCCGGGAGTGACGCTGACCTTTACCGGCAATGCAGCAATGCAACAGGATATGGGTGGTGACCTTGGTTCGAACATGATCATTTTGCTGGTGGCGGCAATTGTTCTAATGATGTTTGCCTGTAAGTTCCTGTTCAATCATGTGCGGTTCCCGCTGCTGTCGATTGTAAGCGTGTTTACCGGTCTGATTCTGACGTTTGGTATGATGGGAATCTTTGGCTTGCCGTTTTCGATGACGACGATTGGTGCAATGCCGATCCTTCTGGGTATCGGTGTGGATTATGCAATTCAGTTCCATTCACGTCTGGACGATGAGATGCGAAACAAGCACCCTCTTCCCGAGGCAATTAAACTTTCCGTGTCCAAGACGGGTGCGGCGGTGTTTTACGCAATGATTGCCAGTGCACTGGGATTCATGGCAATGATGGTTTCCACTCTGCCGGATATCCGCCAGTTTGGTATCACGGCAATTCTTGGTATTGCCTGTTGTTATGTTGCTGCACTGATCATTATTCCACTAGCAGCTGTTCTTACCAATTATCAGCCCAAGCCGCACAAACTTTCAGCGAATGGAGAGGAGAAAAAACCGTTTTCAGAGACTTACAACGAGCTTCTCAGAAAGCTTGCGGTGAAGGTGACGAAGTTTGCCATTCCCATAATGCTTGTTCTCTGTATCATCGGATTTACCGGAGTGTATCTGGATGAGGAGGTTCCGGTCAGCACGGATATGAAAGCCTATGTGCCGGTGGATATGCCTGCTATTGTGAATATCAATACAGTAACCCGTGCAATGGGTGATACCGGAGGTTTCCAAGTATATGTGCAGGGAGGGGATCTGACCAGTCCTGATGCGATAGAATGGATGTATATGTGGGGAGTGCATGAGTTGGCGTTGTACAACACGCGGTTTACGAGCGTTTCGAGTATTGCGACCGTGGTCGTGGAGAAGAACGGCGGTGTTATCCCGACAACGCAGGTAGAGATTGACAATGTTCTGAACTCCATGAGCGAGGCGGATAAAGCGTCCTACATTAAAGACGGATCCCAGACAATTATCAGTTTCGGCATGAAATCGCTGTCGGAGGCGCAGCAGCGGTCGCTTGTGGCGGAGGTTACTGCGGATGTGCAGTTCTTTGCTCCACCTCCGGGAATTGAGGCGGTGGTGACGGGCAGTGCGTACTCGTTCGTGGAGATGATGAATGATATCCGCGAAGGAAAAACGAAGATGACTCTGCTCGCATTTGTGATCATCTTTGCGTTCTTGGCGGTTCTGTACCGCAGTGCAGGTATGGCTATCTGTCCGCTGGTTCCGATCGTGCTGATCATCGGATGGAACGGTGCGGCGATGTACTTCTTCGGCATCGATTATACGATCCTGACGGCAACGATGGGGGCGATGACCATCGGTGTGGCCGCCGAATACTGTATCATGATGGTGGAGCGTATCTATGAGGAGATGGAGCATCATGATACGATAACGGCGGTGCAGAACGGTACCGGCAAGATCGGAACGGCAATTACGGTGTCCGGCTGTGCGACGATGTGCGGTTTTTCGGCACTGATGTTCTCAAACTTCCCGATCATCAGTGGATTTGGTATGGTGACGGTGCTTGCAATGGGCTTTACGCTGTTTGGAGCAGTGGTTGCGGTTCCGGCAACGGTTGCAATTGTTCTGAAGAACCGCAAAAAGGGCAAGCTTGAGGGCGACGGGGAGTTCACGCACAACTCGATGAACTGCCCAGCCTTATAATCTCTTTTTTTCTGAAAAATGCATGCAGGTCAGTTATCAGTACACAGAACACAATTCTATGTTTTCCGCAGGATTGAGGAATTTATGGGAATATCACTGTTGAAGGGAGATTAAAAAAAAGGTGCCGGAGATAAAATGTTCTGCAGGCCTAAACTCTGGGTTAAAAGCCGTTGGAGGGACTTGAACCCTCGGCCTGCTGATTACGAATCAGCCGCTATACCGCTAAGCCACAACGGCACAGAAAATGTGCTTTATCCAATTGCACGTAACACAATAAATAAGTTATCCGCCTCTCCTCCCGGAGAGACGGTCCTGCATGCCGGTTACGAGTATCCGCGCAGAGTGAACCCGTCCGTTCCCGCCTCCGGTTGTGCCGCGGGAGTGATGGATCCGAACTTCTCCTCATAGTCGTTTACGCTTTTCTGCAGTGCTGCCAGCAGTTTTTTTGCATGCGACGGGCTGATGGAAACAATGGCTTTGGCTTTTGCCTGATTCACCGCAGGAAGCTGATGCAGAAACATCATCGTGAACTCGTCGTCCTTGAAGGCGATCTGAATCATATTGCTGTACACCGGGTCAAGATTCTGGGGAATCTGGACATTGATCTCGTTCCCTGCCATAAGTATAATACTATTGGCGCGGATGTTATCTTATAGAATCGGTTATGATGTCATCTCCCATTCCGGTACGCGACCTTGTCCGGTGCAGCGTCTGTCCCCTGCAGGTGTATCTGTCCCGCTCAACTCCCAAGGAGTTTGCAGAGCCTGCGGGCTACAGCATTGCAAAGCAGATTGCCGCACATCTCGGTGATGAACTCGATCTTGCAGAGATCTGGGAGGAGCTGGAAACGGTTCTGCCGGGTGCAGGTGAGGAGGAGTATGCACAGGCTTCAGCAATGGTTGAGGCGTGCCGCAAAACAGTCTGGCGATCTCCGGTCAGCACGGATGTGTTTGTATCCTCCCAGAAGTACGGGATTACGGGAAAGGTTGACCGGCTGTTTGAGGACGGATTTTCGATTGTCCGCAGCAGTGCAGCACCTTCAGCCGGAATCTATGCGTCCGACCGGCTTCGTCTGACTGCGTACTGGTTCTGCCTTTCTGAGGAGCACAACAAACCCTTTGCCGGATCGGTGGAGTATCTGGGTTCGGGGACCATACGGCATCTTGCATCACCTGCTCCCGCGGACCGCCGGGCGTTTCTTGCCGCACTTCGCAGTGCGGAATCGGTTTTCCGGGGTGAGATTCCCCGGCAGAATCAGGGACGCCACTGCCTCTCCTGCACGTTTCATGAGCGGTGCGGTGATGTTTTGCGCCCGAAATCCCTGTTTGAACGATTGCATCCTGCGAGATGACGATACCTACATATTCGTTCACAACAGACAAGATACCTGCATTTGCGGGATTATTCATGACCTCGGTACTCTCTGAAGACATTCTGGAAGAAATACTCAATAGCGGCACCGATGAGGTTTTGCTTCATGTGCTCAAACTCCCTCACCATACCGAAACGGAGATTGAAAAAGCCCTGAATACGCTTGTGGAACACGGGTTTGTACACCGCGGCAGCAAAACAGTCCGGCTCACCGAAAAGGGTGCGGAAAAAGCTGCACAGGTTGCACGCAAGCATGCGGTTCTTGAGACGTTTCTGACCGATGTCCTCGGAAAACAGCCGGAGGCAGCATCCCGGGAAGCCTGCATTCTGGAACACAATATTTCAACCGAGACGATTGAACGGCTCGACAACTTTCTGGATCAGAGAAAGCCGGAAACTGTTCCTCTGGAAAAGACGGAGTTCACCAATCACAATAACCTCACCCGCAAAAACCCGATCATTCCGCTTTCCGAGTGTCCGGAAGGGTCTCTTCTGCATGTTTCCATGATCCGGTGTTTTGCCAAGCACAGCAGGCTTATCGATCTCGGAGTAATCCCCGGCGAATTGATTACCCTGCGGCGCAAACTTGTCAACAATGCAGTGGTCATCACGGTGAAGGGGTGTGATATTGCGTTAAGCCCGGAGGTATCCGCCAACATTATGGTTGAACGGTGTGAGACGCCATGACGCCGCGAGCGGCACTGATAGGAAACCCGAGCGTCGGCAAGTCGCTCATCTTTAATCACCTGACCGGTCTCGGGGTTGAGGTGAGTAACTATCCGGGAACGACCGTCGGAGTGATGCATGGTGTTGTACGGTACGGCGATGCGGAGTTTTCGCTTGCCGATCTTCCCGGCATCTACTCGCTGTCCGGTGACTCGGTCGAGAAAGAGATGGTGCGCGAGTATCTGCTTGCCGAGGATCTGGATCTGCTGATTGCGGTGCTTGATGCCAAACATCTCGAACGCAATCTCTACCTTCTTTTGCAGGTTGCCGAGATGAAAAAACCGCTGCTGGTTATTCTCAATATGATGGATGAGGCAGAGGCTGCGGGAAAGATCATTGATTCCGCCTCCCTTGCAAAGCAGCTCGGCGTTCCGGTCATTCCTTCAGTTGCAACGAACGGTAAAAATCTGGATGATATTGCCCGCTCGGTTCTTGACGGGAATGTGCCGGTTCCAACCCTTGCCATTCCCTACGATCACCACATTGAGGCGGCGGTGCATAGTCTGCAGAAGTACTACGGACTAAGCCAGCCGGAGGCGCTGTGGGCACTGGCAAGCATTCCGGTGAGTACGATTACGCCGGAGATTCATGAGAATTCCCTGGTGATTGCGGAGGAGATTGAGCGCCGGCACATGATGTCGCCGGAGCAGATCATTGCGGCAAACCGGCACAATCTCGCAAAACAGCTTGCGGCATCGGTTACGAGGACTGCTCCGCCGCGCCGCAGACGCGATTTTGATGCGCTTCTTACGCGCGGGTTTCCGGGACTGCCGATTCTTGCGATCATTATGGTCTCGATCCTTTTGATCGTGTTTACCCTCGGAGGAGTGCTGGAGGAGACGATTGTTTCCCTGATGACGACCTACATCGCCGATCCATTCCATGCGCTGGGTCTAGATCCGTTTGCCGATACGCTCGGCGGTGCAATTATCCTAGCCCTGATGTCGGGTCTGGGGATTGCGTTTCCGTATGTGTTTCTCTTCTATCTGTTCATCTCGGTTCTTGAGGATACGGGGTATCTGACGCGGGCCGCATTCCTTGCGGACCGAGGCATGCACAAACTCGGTCTGCACGGTCAGGGTCTGATTCCGATGGTGTTGTCGTTTGGGTGCAGTGTTCCGGCTATTATGAGTACGCGGCTGCTTCCTACCCGGAGCGAGCGGGTGATCGCGTCGGTGCTGGTGACTATGCTGCCGTGTTCGGCGCGGACGGTTGTTATTTCAGGAATTGTTGCGTCGTTTATCGGGTTCGGTGCGGCGTTTTCGATTTATGCGATTGTGTTTGTTCTTGTCTTTCTTGTGGGCTGTATTCTTTCCCGCATTACGCCGGGCGAGCAGTACGGGATGATTCTTGAGATGGCGGAGCTTCGAAGGCCGATTGCGTCCCATGTTGTCCGTAAGGCATGGATGCGGGTGCGTGAGTTCCTCTATATTGCAATGCCGCTGCTTTTGGTGAGCAGTATCTTCCTAGGGCTGTTTGAGTACTACAGTCTTATTGCGATGTTTGAGGAGTTCATTGATCCGATTTCAACGGCGGTTCTGGGTCTCCCGGGCTTTGCGTTTACTGCGCTGATGTTCGGCATTCTCCGCAAGGAGATGGCGTTTGAGACGCTGGCAGTGATGGCGGGAACAACGGATCTTGCGGCGGTTCTTTCTGGCGGTCAGCTCTACATCTTTGCGCTGGTGTGTGCGTTGTTCATTCCCTGCATCTCAACCATTGCGGTTCTCATGCGGGAGACGGGGGTCCGGTATGCGGCGATGATTACCGTCTTTACGCTGTGTCTGGGCATCGGACTTGGAACACTGGCGCATCTGATTCTGCTGTGATGAGCAAGAACTCATTACATCCCAAATCCTACAGAATACACACATGCTGACATTCATCGGACTTGGACTCTGTGACGAATACGATGTTTCCGTACGGGGACTGGAGGCAATCCGGAAGGCTGATGCGGTATTCCTTGAGGTGTACACCTCAGTGCTGACCGGTACCACGATTCCGCGGCTTGAGGAGTACTACGGCAAAAAGATCACACCGCTCTACCGCGAGGATGTGGAGCGGCACCCCGAGTCGATTCTTGATGCGGCGGCAACAGGGAATGCGGTGTTTTTAACTGCGGGAGACTCGATGGTTGCGACAACGCATGCCGATATCCGCATTCGTGCGGCAGAGCGCGGCATTCCAACCCGCATCATTCACGGTGCATCGATTACTACCGCGGTCTGCGGGTTGTCCGGCCTGCAGAACTACCGGTTTGGAAAATCGGTCTCCATTCCGTTTCCGTACGGTAAATGGTTCCCGATGACACCGATAGAGGTCATCTCCTCAAACCTTGCACAGAATCTGCATACACTGGTGTTTCTTGATATTCAGAAGGACAAGGAACGGTATATGAAGATTGCAGAAGCAGTTGATCTTCTGGAGGAACAGGCGTCCCGTGCAGGAACAGATATCCCGCTCTATATCGGCATCGCCCGTGCAGGGTCCGACAGTCCGGTGATTCATGCAGGAAATGCAGAAGAGATGCGGAGGTTTGCGTTTGGCATGCCGCTGCACATCATGATCGTCCCTGGAGAGTTGCATGATATTGAACGCGAGTATCTTGTGAGATTTGCCGGATTATGCTGATCGAGTCCTACGGAAAAGAGTTTGCAGCTGATGCAGAAGCGGCAGCACCCGCGGTTTTTGCAAAAACTCCGCTTGGTGAGACCGCTGCGGAGATTCTGGAGATGATTAGATGCTATGCGGGAGATGGGATGGTGTTCTACGGTCAGGGGGATCTTGTCAACGCGGTTGCATCCTTTGCCTACGGGTACGGATGGCTGGATGCAGGGATGTTTCTCGGATATCTTTATGGTCGGTGTACCAGAACGGTCCCGGAGATCACCGACCGTATTCCTGATGTTCTATTGGATCATCTGATTGAGAAAACAAACCGATATCAGCGAATGTTTTCTTCAGCTCTCGAAGATATTGTTGTTCTTCCCGACTCGGAGACGCGAATGTATTCTGCCGCGCAACACACCAACACAATTGCAATTTCCACTTTTACAGAAGGAATAAGGTTTTTTACTGCCGGAAATCCTGTTGCTGCCCTTGTATCTTTTTCCTATGGGTATGGATGGTTAGATTGCGGCGTCCGTGCCGGTCTTTTTGGAATTGTCGGCAACAGGCATTTATTTACCATATGAGTTTTTAAAAAATAGCACTTACAATCATTTTTTTCTGACTTAGTCTGAATTTATTTTGAGTATCATAGACAACTATTTATGCTGTCGACTTAATGGATCAATTGTATAACAGAGGTGAAATCAAAATGTCAGACATATACGAGAAAATGGTCGATGAGGCACTGGCTGCCCAGTATGCAGAGGTCAACGTTCTCAAGGCCAAACGTGGTACAAAGTTTACCCTTTCCGACGCAAAGCCGTATGTTGATGCAGTTGAGCAGATGACCGTTGCAGACGGTCAGAGCGCTACAGTTATCAATCTGCACAAGGCTTCAGTCAAGAAACACTTTGAGGTTTTGTCAAGTCTCACTGGTTACGTTCGACCAGAGGATGATCCATTCGTGGAACACTATCAGACTCCGGCGATTCTTGAAATTCTCTGTGCTGAGGACAAGAAGTTTGCAAAGAGTATGGAATCTTTCGCGGATTCGATTAAGAAGAACGAGAACATCGTCGGTCGTGAAGCTGCCCGCTGTTATGCAGGGTTCTATGGCCCGTCCTGTGTGGTGGACTTTGCCTTAATGCCGGGTTCCACCAGTAATGTGGTCAATCAGATTCTTCAGAAAACCGATATCCCGGTGGATCACAAGCAGGCAATTCTTGCCGCGAAGTCATGGGGTATGAACACGTCCTACGGTATCGGCGATCTGTTTGCAAAACGGATTGAGGCGGGCGACACGCTGGCCGAGGCTTCCGATAAGGAGGTAAAGCAGCTGCAGGCATTGTACAAGCATCCGATTGATGCGCAGGTTGAGCTGATGAACAACGCCGGCATGTCCTCGTTTGATCCGCGGAAGTACATGGACAACTACCGGAAAGGCATGGAGTCTTTTGTGAAGGCTGCAATCGATGACGGTGTTCACTACGGCAACATTGTAACGATTCCTGCCTACTGTGTGGGTGATGTTTCCCACCATATCTCCCAGTCCACCTACAACATGTGCAAGGATGATGTAGTAATGGCAACGATTGAGGCGGTGACCGGCGTTATTGCAAAGACACTTCACTCCGCAGTACCGGAGGCGAAGAATGGCTACCAGCTGCTGGACGTTGCCACCGGTTCATCGGCCGCGGCGGCAGAGTATCTGCTTGAACTGGATGGCTTTAATGCACCGATGATTGTGGATCTTCTGACGAAGCGCTATCACAATCTGGTCATGATCCGTCCGACCCGCGGTGCTGCGGCGGAGCTGCACAACTGTGATTTCATGGACATGATCTACCGCGGCTGGAAGATTCTTGACAAGGCATCCCGTGCAAAGAACGGTTCGGGCAAACCACTTACAGCCCGTTCCGGCGGTGTGGTGATCGATCTGTCGCCGATTCATGAGAATGAGGTTCTGATGAACCCGCAGCGGTATGCCTACCCGGCCTGTGCGATTACGGTCCGGGCGTCTGCTCTGATGCGGATTGCAGATTATCCGTGTCTATTGACGAGCGAGCCGATTACGGCGACGATGATGACGAACATCATTGCACTTGACAAGGAAACACCCGCAGCTCCGGCGCGTGCCTGCAAGAGTTGTGCAACGGCATGTCTGATTGGGTCCCGCCACCAGTACTGCCAGTACCGCGAGGCTGTGTAAGATGAAGTGCTATGTGTGTGAACAACTGGGCATTGACCGGGAGGCGACCGGCATCTGTATCGTGTGCGGCATGGGACTTTGTACCGAACACATGATCCGTGCCGATGTTTCTGCCTGGGAAGGGGGTTACCCCTTCCCGGCCAAGAAGCTGAAGAAATCGATTCCGCGGATTCTCTGTCCCGAGTGCCACAATGCGCTGAACGGGTGATGCAGAATGGATCTGTTGAAGCGAAGCATTGCCGAACTGGTCGGAACGATGCTTCTGGTTTTTATCGGCTGTGGATCAGTCTGTGTCCTGCTGATGCTTGCAGCGGGAACTCCGGCAGGTACGCCGTTTGATATTGGCATCGGTACACTTGGCGGTCTTGGCGACTGGCTTGCGGTAGGTGCGGCGTTCGGTCTTGTGGTGGCGGTGGTTATCTATGCACTTGGCGGGGTTTCCGATGCCCACATTAATCCGGCGGTCAGTATTGCGCTGTGGTCGATTAAGAAGTTCCCGACGAAGGATACGGTTGCCTATATTATCGCCCAGTGTATTGGTGCGATTATCGGTGCTGCGCTGTTTCTGCTTGTTGCGGGACCTGATGCTCTTACCATCGGCGGACTCGGCGCAACTGCACCGTTCCCAGGTATTACTATCTGGCAGGCGCTTATTGCAGAAATTATCGGAACGTTTGTTCTGATGCTTGCGATCATGGGCGTTGCGGTTGACCGGCATGCAACCCCCGGTTTTGCGGGGCTTGGGATCGGTATGGCAGTTGCCGGTGTCATTGTTGCTATCGGCAATATCTCCGGCGGTTCGATTAATCCGGCCCGAAGTCTCGGTCCGGATCTGATTGCAGCGATCATGAACGGATCGCCTGCGCTTGTCACGACATATCCGATCTATATTGTAGGTCCGATTGTTGGTGCGATTCTTGCGGCATTCTTCTACAAGTATGTTGCAGGAATCGAGGACAACTAATTTTTTTTTGCTGTTCCCGCAGTATTGATAACCGGTCAGGTTTCATAGTACTAGCAGAAACCCCGGTGGTGATATACGATCCATGAAATGGTACTTTAAGCTCATACTCCCTGCAATATTCATTGTTGCCTGGGAAATTGCAGCCATTCTGATAAATAATGCCTTTGTTCTGCCGCGGGTGGGGGATGTTCTCACTATTTTTGCGACTCCGTTTGCGGATATGTTCAGTTTCGGTAGTCTTGCGGAGAACTCGGTTATCAGTATTTACCGGGTGTCACTTGGTTTTATCATTGCATGTATTATTGCGGTGCCGCTTGGTATTCTTCTTGGCAGGTATCAGGTTTTTGAGGATTTTTCGGATGGTCTGATTCAGATTCTCCGGCCGATTCCACCAATTGCTTGGGTGCCGCTGTCCCTGGCCTGGTTTGGCATTGGTCTTGCTGCAATTGAGTTCATTATTGTTATCGGTTGTATTTTCCCGATTCTAGTGAACACGATTGATGGTGTGAAACGGGTGAAAAGGAGTTGGATTGAGACAGCCCGGATTTATCAGGCGAATGAGTGGCAGGTCATGAATAAGGTTATTGTGCCAGCAGCAGGACCTGCTATCTGGAGCGGTCTCCGAGTGGGTTTTGGTATTGCTTGGATGAGTGTTGTTGCGGCAGAAATGCTGCCCGGGACGCCACAGGGTCTTGGGTATCTGATTATGCAGACATACGGATGGGGACAGGTTCAGGCAGTGATTGCCGGTATGATCGCGATTGGTATCATTGGTATTGTGATGGATCAGTTCTTCCAGTTTGTGCAGAAGCGCAAGTTCGGATGGGAGGCACTTGACAAATGACGGATAACGATAAGATCTGGGTCCGGGTTGAGCATTCAACAAAGAAGTTTGCAACACGCAAAGGAGAGGTTATCGCTCTGGAGGATGTGAATCTTGAGATCCACGATGGTCAGTTTGTGTGCCTTCTCGGACCGTCAGGCTGCGGGAAGACGACACTTCTCCGGATGATCGGCGGTCTTGATGTGCCAACGTCAGGAACGATTACGATTGACGGGAAGGTGGTTGACGGACCATCGCCGAAGATGACGATGGTGTTTCAGGAGTATTCACTGTATCCGTGGCGGACGGTTGCGGAGAATGTAGGATTCGGTCTTGAGATGAATGGTGTTCCTCCGGAGGAACGGCTGGCTGAGGTGATGAAGGAGCTGAAGCTTGTGGGTCTTGAGAATTTTGCGGACAGTTATCCGTATGAGCTGTCGGGAGGCATGCGGCAACGGGCAGCTGTTGCGCGCGCTCTTGCAACGGATCCTGCGATCATGCTGATGGATGAGCCATTCGGCGCTCTTGATGCACAGACACGGAACAAGATGCAGCGCGAGCTGTTAAACATCTGGCAGGAGACGAAGAAGACGATTCTGTTTGTGACGCACAGTGTTGATGAGGCTGTGTATCTTGCAGATAAAATCGTGGTTCTGACGCCCCGTCCGGGAACTGTTCACGAAATTGACGAGATTGATCTGCCCAGACCAAGGGATCGGACGAGTGTTGAGTTTGCGCAGATTCGGAAAAATATTCTGCATATTATTGAGGAGCTGGAAACCGGCAATCAGAACATTTAATATCGTTTCCACCAAACCTGATTAGCACATTTAGAGAGCGAGGAGTTATTCAAAATGGTCAGAAAACCAGCACGAATGTACCGCGACCTTGCTAAGAAGGCATACTGCCGCCGTGAATACATGGGTGGTGTGCCGGGCATCAAGGTCGTACAGTTTGATATGGGTAATCTTTCAGCCGATTTTCCGGTTGCGATTCACCTTGAAGTTCTTGAGGCATGCCAGATCCGCCACACGGCAATGGAAGCGGCACGTGTCAACATGAACCGTCGCCTGATGAAGGATGTCGGAAGAAACAATTTCCATCTGAAGATCCGAGCATATCCGCACCATGTTCTCCGCGAGCACAAGCAGGCAACAGGTGCCGGTGCAGACCGTGTTTCGGAGGGTATGCGCCTTGCATTCGGCAAGGCAGTGGGTACTGCTGCACGTGTAGCGCCGAGACAGCGTCTTTTCACTGTCTGGACATCCGAGCAGTACATTAATCAGGCAAAGGATGCTCTCCAGCACAGCGGATACAAGCTTCCTACGCCAACGCGTGTTGTTGTTGAGAGCTAAGCCATTTCCGGCTCTCAACCAATACTATATTTTTCCTTTTGCTGTTTTTGCCTGTGATATTGATGGTTTTTGTGATGTATCTTTGGTTTTGTTCAAGGTAACCATAAACATATGCCTTTGAACGTCATTTCGGCCTGTTTACGGTTTTACACACCGTTTTGTCGTGTTTACTACTTTGCGGCTTCATGGGAACACAGAAAAATATCACAGCCCTTTTTTCTGGGAGTACAGAAATCTTCCCCAAGCGACAGTCTTAATCTGTTTCTCCTGCAATATTCTTTTCATGGATCCTCTGCTGTTTGAACGTCTGGCGCAGGCTGTGGAAGAGGCAGTGCGTGAGGCGGAGATTGTTCTTCCGCCTGATGTGGAGACGGCTCTCCGGCGTGCTACAGACCGTGAGACGAATCCAGTTGCACGCGGGGAGTTTGCGAATATTCTGGATAATCTTTTGAAAGCGAGAGATCTGCGTGTTCCGATCTGTCAGGATACGGGTATTCCTGTAGTGTATCTGACGGTGCCGCCGACGGTTCCGGTGACTGCTGAGTTGTATGATGCGGTTGCGGCAGGTATCCGACGGGCGACGCGATCGGTGCCGCTCCGGCCAAACGGGGTTGATCCGATTTCACGGGAGAATTCTGGAGATAATACGGGTGCAGGTCTTCCTCCGGTGCATGTTGTGCCGGGGAATGTGCTCCGTGTGATGGTACTGCCGAAAGGTGCAGGATCGGAGAATATGTCACAGATTCGGATGATGATGCCGTCGCAGGTTTCAGATATTCCGCGGTTTGTGGTGGATGTAGTGATGACGGCAGGTGCCCGGCCGTGCCCGCCGGTTGTGGTGGGTGTTGGTATCGGAGGGACGTTTGATGGGGCTGCGGCGCTTGCGAAGGAGGCGCTGCTGGAGCGGATTGATTCGATGGATGCGTATGAGCAGGAGATCTGCGATGCGATTAATGCACTCGGAATAGGGCCGATGGGGCTTGGCGGAGATACAACGGCGCTTGCAGTGAAAGTGAAGCGCGGGTTCTGTCACACGGCGTCACTACCGGTTGCGGTGAATATTCAGTGCTGGTGCTGTAGGCGTGGTGTGCGGGAGGTGGTACTATGATCCGTCTGAGTACACCGCTGGGTGCGGAGGTCCTGGATCTGCGGGCAGGAGACCGTGTGCTTTTGTCCGGAACGATTTATACGGCACGAGATGAGGCACATCTGAAGATTCTGGAGGATGGTTTTCCGTTTGATCCAGCTGGTGCGGTACTGTACCACTGCGGGCCGGTGGTGGATACGGAGCGGAATGTGATTGTTGCGGCAGGCCCTACAACGTCTGCGCGGATGAATGGTCTGACTGCACCGATGATCGATGCGGGTGTGCGGTCGCTGATTGGGAAGGGAGGGATGTCTGCCGAGGTACGGGAGGCGCTGTCGGGCCGGGCGGTGTATTTTGTGTTTACCGGCGGGTGTGCAGCGCTTGCGGCTTCGTGTATGGAGCTTGTCGATTGTCATTATCCGGAGCTGGGGATGGCCGAGGCGGTGTGGGAGATTCGTGTGCGGGATATGCCGCTGGTGGTAGGGATTGACGCGCACGGGAGAGATCTGTTTGAGGATGTGGCACGGAGTGTGCGCGAGCGATACGATCAGCTGCGATTGTGAGTGTGTGGTGTTGTATTTAAATAGGAGGGAGGAGATGTAGTGGTCGGCTAATTCGAGGTAGTGGTACCATCATTTCATGGTACCTCCTCGGGGGATGATTCTGGAGATCATGGTTTTTTCCTCTTTTGTGTGGTGGTTATCGTTGTTTGGGTGTATCCGGCTTGTGATGGGATGAGGAAAGAAGAACGTAAATAGCTCAGATGCGCCTAACAGCGATGTTATCGCAAGTACGACGGTAAATGCTCGCGAAGCTTGTGTACTGGTCGATTCTGTGAAATTCCTCCGGAGCCTGGGCGGATGTAGCCACATATGAGAATCAAAGCGGGGCATCTCACACTAATGCAGAGGTGTCCGGTTGTTACCAGTGAACATCCCTTTTTTGAACATCTCGAACAAATCCACTTGCCGTAATATCCACCCTTCAAACAGCCATTTTGTCACCACCTCCATTCTTAATAATCAACAAAACCACCACCTACGTAAAAACAGGTGTACTCCATGAAACTGAAACCGGCAATACCTCTTCTCCTCCTCGCGGTACCCGCAGCCGGAGTTACTACATGGGCCAGGAAATCAAACTCACCGGCACCAACACCGACTCCGACACCACCTATCTTTTCCTCACCGGCACCAACCTTAATGCCGGCGGCGTCAGCCTCGACAGAACCGGCACATTTTCACAAACCCCAGTCCGGAGCGACAACACCTAGACCTAGGACACCGGCAGCAGCGGACTTGACGTAGGAACCTACACCATCTACGCCGTAGGATCAAAAAGCGACAGATTCCAGCTATCCGGTGCACAATATGCAACACTCTCCATCCAGCTCCGCCAGCATGATCGCAGCAAAAGGCGACTACATCCACATCGCCGGAACCGCATCCGGCACCCCCGCAGGAGTAGCCGTCTTCATCTTCGGCACCAACTACTACGAACGCAAACAACCCCCGTTGACAACGGCAGATACGACTACAAAATGTACCTCCCCGAAAGCATGTCCTCAGGCCAGTACTACATCATCATAGAACACCCCATGTACGACGGAAAATTCAGCGTCATCCAGATCACCAGCGGTGACCAGATCATCCTTGCCATCCCCTCCGCAAACGGCGGCACGCAAAGTTCCTTCGTCATCGAAGGCCCGAACCGGCTTCAGAGATCCTAGGCGGCAAACGCCCTGATCCAGATGCTTGACTCCTCCTACATCGACGACCTCTACACCACCATGAAACTCACCGTCCAGGACCCCTACATCACCATTGACCCGGTCGGTGACTAGGAAACCGGCACCCCCCTTCACCATCTCCGGAACCACCAACCTTGCGCCGAACAACCAGCTGCTCATCGAAATCACCCCCGCCTCCTTCGTCCCCGGCACCGTAACCGTCATTGCAGGAAACCCCAACACCTGGTCCCACCCGGTCAGTGGACACAGCCTTCCCATCGACCCCTACACCATCCGTGTATCAGGAATCGCCGTATACACCGCTACCCCCTCCTCCTTCAGCATCATCGCATCCTCCCCGGTCCAGCCCGACAAACCCCGTACCGACTGCCACAATTCCCGTGCCAACCTCGTCACCAACCGAACCCCAGCCGACCCCGCACTTATCCTCGCCGCAACAGCCGCAGGTGCATATACCATGCTCCAAAAGCACTAACCATTTTTTTTAAACACTTTTTTCTATCCCTGCATCATATAGATAAGATATGATTCTGGTAGACTGGGAAATCGCGGATCACATAAAACGCGGATTTATCGGTGTAAACCCGTACGACCCCGCACTCGTACAGCCGAACTCACTCGACATCCGCCTCGGCAACCACTTCGTCTGGTACGAACCCTGCAACGACGTCATTGACCCCTACAAAAAAGAAACCATCTTCTCCCACACAAGCGAATGGAAAAGCTCCTACTTTGACATCATGCCCGGCCAATTCGTCCTTGCCGAAACCCTCGAAACCATCACCCTCCCCGACAACATCGTCTCCTCCATCGAAGGAAAAAGCAGCGTCGCACGTCTCGGCATCGAACTCCACCAGACCGGCGGCTGGATCGACGCAGGATTTTCCGGAACCATCACCCTGGAAATGTGTAACGTCAACTCCCGCCCCGTCCGCGTCTATGCAGGAATGCCGGTCGGCCAGCTCGTTTTCTACGTAACCAAACGCTGTGCCTGCCCCTACGACAAAAAACCCGACGCAAAGTATCAGAACCAGAAAAACGCAACCATCTCGCGATACGACAAAAACACCCTCCAGAACATCGAATAAAAATAACCAGACCAGACCAGACCCCTCTTTTTTCGTAACCCCTGCACCACCGGATTCCCAACCCTCATAACCTGCCCCGATCAATATAACAGGATATGACAGTACTGGCATGCCTCGGAGCCGGACGGATCGGCGGAGAAGTGGCCTTCCTTGCAGCCGCTCTCGGTCTCGCCGACGAAATAATTCTGCACGACATGTATGAGCAGGTCCTCACCGCACAAAAATTCGACATCACCCACGCAATAGATATCCCGATCTCCTGCGACACAAAACGCCTGCGGGACGCAGACTACTGTGTATTCTCCGCGGGAGCCGCCAGAACCCCGGAGATCAAAACACGCGCAGATCTCTTCGACGCAAACCTGCCCGTAGCCCGGGAAGCAGCAGACATGCTCTCCGGATTCGGCGGCCACCTCATCGTAGTCACCAACCCGATGGACGTCTTTACCTGGTACTTCGCAAAACACACCGGCCTTGCACAGGAACAGGTACTCGGATTCGGCGGCCTCCTGGACAGCCGCAGATTCTCCCTCGCACTTGCCTCCGCCGGGGTCACCGGCGACGCCCGTGTCCTCGGTGAACACGGCGAACACCAAGTCCCCGTCTTCTCACGCCTGCCAATCAGCGTCCCAGACACCGTTCGCGAAGAAATACTCACAGACATCCGCGGATCCTCCATGCCGGTCATCAAAGGAAAATCCGGTACAATCTTCGGCCCCGCCTGGCACATCTGCAGCATGATCAAAGACATCAGAACCGACTCGCACCGGTTAATCACCTGCTCCGTCCCCGCCGATGGAGCCTACAACATAGACGGATGCGCACTCGGCCTGCCTATCACCCTCGGCAGAAACGGTGCCGCAATCGACGACTCCTGGACCTTCGACCACTGGGAAGAAACCAAACTCCGCGAAGCCGCAGACTACCTCACCGGCCTTTGCAGGAGAGTCTGATGTCAGAGGACGAATCATTCCCGGTAACCATCGCCATCAACCAGGCAGAATACACCAACGCACCCGGCGGACCGGTCGTTCACATCTTCGGAAGAACCGCCGAGGGCACCGCCCATCACCTCCAGATCACCGACTTCCGCCCCTACTTCTGGGTCTGGGAAAACGAAGCAGACCAGCCCCACCCGGACAACATCGAAGTCACGCAGGACAAAGCAGTCTCCATCAAAGGCGAACCACTCCGCCGCATCTACACCGGAAAACCAACCGACGTACGGATCGTGCGTGACCGCTACCACCACTACGAAGCAGACATCCCCTTCGCCACCCGTTTCTTAATCGACACTGGCCTTACCGGCGGCGTTGCAGCACCTGCCGAAGTATGCAGCTACACCGAACTTGCACCCGCCGTCGTCCACTCAAAACCCCGTGTATGCATGTGCGATATCGAATGCGACGATCGTAACGGATTCCCCGAACCCGAACGCGACCCAGTAACCTGTCTCACCTGCCACGACTCCTACGACGACCACTACACCACATTCGTCCTCCTCGGTGACACCCGCGTTGACTACTACGAACATCCCGGCCTTGCGAACGGCTGTTTCACCCGCGACCACCACACCATCTGCACCTATAATACCGAAAAAGAACTCTTTACCGCATTCATCGCCTACATTCAGGAAAAAGACCCGGACATCCTCTCCGGCTGGAACTTCGCCGACTTCGACGCCGACTACATCCTCAAACGGTCAGCAGCCCTCGGATTCAAAACCGACGCATTCGCACGCCTGTCGGGAGCAACCGAACGAAACGCCATGCGCGGCCGCGTCATCTTCGATCTCTTAACCGCCTACAAAAAAATGCAGGGCAGCCAGAAAGAATCCTACCGGCTTGACGCCATCGCCGAAGAAGAACTCGGCGAACGAAAAGTCCGTTACACCGGAACACTGGGCGACCTCTGGAACAAAGACCCCCTGAAAATGGTTGAGTACAACTTCAAGGACGTAGAGCTGTGCGTCGGCATCAACCGCAAAAACAACATCATCGAATTCTATCAGGAAGTCTCCCGCTACGTCGGCTGCCCGCTTGACAAAGCACTCAACTCCTCCAACGTCATCGACATCTATATTCTCCGCAAAGCATCCAGAAAATTCGTCCTCCCTTCCAAAGGAAACTCCGCCGGAGAAGAGTTTGAAGGAGCAACAGTCTTTGCCGCAAGCAAAGGCGTCAAAGAAAACGTCATTGTGCTCGACTTAAAATCCCTCTACCCGATGGCAATGATGACCTTAAACGCCTCGCCCGAGACCAAATCCCCCGACGGAGAGATCCATGCACCAAACGGCATCCGGTTCCTCCGGCAACCGGACGGCCTCACACGCAGTATCATCAGCGAACTCATGGCAGAACGAGACGACCGCAAAAAACTCCGCAACGACTTCCCCTACGGCTCACAGGAGTACACACTCTACGACATGCAGCAGAACGTACTGAAGGTCATCATGAACACCTACTACGGCGTATCCGGATTTTCACGGTTCCGACTCTACGACCGCGACATCGGATCCGCCGTAACATCAGTCGGTAGAGCCATCATCCAGCACACCAAAAACATCATCACCGCCCGTGGCTATGAAGTAATCTACGGGGATACCGACTCCTGCTTTGTCCAACTGCCGAAGGTCTCTCAGGAAGAAACAATGAAGATAGCCCGAGAACTTGAAGTAGAACTAAACGCAAGCTACATCGACTTCTCCAAAAACTCACTTGCCGCAGATCAGAACTATTTTTCCATCAAGTTCGAAAAGATCTACCGCAGATTTTTCCAGGGTGGTACAAAGAAGCGGTATGCCGGTCACCTTGTCTGGAAAGAAGGACAGGACGTTGACAAGATCGACATCACCGGCTTTGAAATGAAACGTTCCGACTCAGCACCTATCACCCGCGAAGTACAGGAACGGGTGCTTGAAATGATTCTCAAAGGCAACGGAAAAACCGAGGTCAAAGAGTACCTACCCGAAGTCCTCCGGATGTACCGTGCAGGCCGCTGCCCGCTGAAAAAAGCAGGAATCCCAAGCGGCATCAATAAATCGCTTGACGACTACATGGTGCTTGACGCACACGGCCGAGGAGCAAAATACTCAAACACGTACATTGGTACCGACTTCAAACGCGGTAGCAAACCAAAACGGCTCTACATCAAGCGCTCCTATAACCCCGAAAAATACCCGAACACCGATGTCCTCTGCTTCGAGTACCCGGACCAGATACCAAACGGAATGTTTGAGATCGACTGGGAAACAATGCTTGAAAAAACCATTCAGGCGCCGCTGACACGGATCTTTGACGCTCTTGGCTGGGATTGGGACGAGTTTGATCCGACAAAAGCAAAGAAAACCACACTGGATATGTTCTTTTAAGACAGGCGGGCAAAACAATTTTCCCGGGGAAATATCTCCCCAGACATTTTATTATTGATATATTGGAAAGACTGGTATGGATGGGAACGTGTTGGAACCGGGAAGTAAAAGGTTCGTGTCACAGTCTCGTGGAGGATTCATGGATAAGTACAGAACTCTGGTGGTTTTTGTATGGTATCACTCCTAGGAAGGGAATGCTGTGGTGCCTCATTCCTGCCTAATAGATACATTCACCTCTAAAGTATTAAACTTCGGGAATGTACTCAAAAACCACAGTGGATATGTGGGACCGGAGAACTTCTGACAGTAATCTGTTCGCCACAGTCCCAATCAACCACCGAGTTCAGGTTTAATATCGTTTCACCGCCCACATGTAATCATGGTTTCTGACGAAATCGACGCTGTTCTCTCACAGCTTGAGGACGATAATGTACGATCGGTTCTCCTTCAGTTCTCGGACCTGGAGGGAAAACCGAAAAATGTCGCGATTCCGACGAAACAAATGAAGAAGGCTCTGACCGACGGTATCAGCTTCGACGGATCATCCATTCAGGGATTTGCAAGATTGGAAGAATCAGACATGCTGCTCCGTCCGGATCCTGCCACCTACCAGATCATCCCCTGGTCGGACGAAAAGTTCCGGGCTGCGCGGTTCATCTGTGACGTGTACACAACGCGCGGCGAACCGTTTGCAGGCGACCCGCGCAACATTCTGCGCACCCAGATAGAAAAAGCAGCAGAACTCGGTTACACCTTCAACGTGGGACCCGAAATGGAGTTCTTCCTCTTCCGGCTGGTTGACGGCCACGCATCCGTCAACCTCCAGGATCACAGCGGCTACTTTGATCAGACCCCGACCGACCCCGGAGAAGATGTCCGGCGCGACCTAGTAATATCACTCTCGGAGATGGGATTCAACATCGAAGCATCACATCATGAAGTCGCCCCAAGCCAGCACGAGATCGACTTCACCTACGGCGACGCACTCGGCATGGCCGACAAAGTCGTGACCTTCAAATTCGCCGCAAAAACCCTCGCCTTAAAGCGCGGCCTGCACGCAACCTTCATGCCAAAACCCATCTTCGGCATCAACGGCTCCGGCATGCACGTCAACTGCTCACTGATGAAGGACGCAAAAAACGCATTCTTCGATCCAAACGGCGACCATCAGCTCTCTGACACCGCGCGCCACTTCATCGCAGGTCTCCTGAAACACATCGACGGCATCACCCGCATCGCAAATCCGACGGTCAACTCCTACAAGCGTTTGATTCCCGGATACGAAGCACCGGTCTATGTCGGCTGGTCTGCCTTAAACCGCTCCGCCCTTATCCGCGTACCCTCATCACGTGGGAAAAGCACCCGTGCCGAACTGCGCAGTCCCGACCCTACCTGCAATCCGTACCTTACCTTTGCCGTGATGCTTGTTGCGGGAATAGACGGTGTCATTAACAAAATCGAACCGCCGGAGAACATCGACAAAAACATCTTCCGGATGACCCCTGCCGAACGTACAGCCGAAGGAATCCGCTGTCTCCCATGGAATCTACAGGAAGCAAACAACGCGCTCATGCAGGATGAATTGCTCTGCAGCGTCTTAGGCGAACACGTCGTTGCCCAGATCAACCGCATCGGCGAACTGGAATGGGCAGACTACTCCCGCGCCATCACCGACTGGGAGATCAAACGATATCTACCGAACTACTAACACTCTTTTTATCCAACCAAGATCAGAAAAACGATCATCCTCGCCAAAAAAATGATTCAGATGAGTTAATCCTCACCGTAAAAACCGTGGTTCCCGGTACGCGGGCTTCTCCGGTCAAAACTGCGGCGGTCACCACCCCGACGATCGCCGGAGCGGAAACTACCATTGCCGCTGCGGTTGGTATAGCCACCGCGACTGCCGCCGTAGGATCTGCGGTCACCGGAACAATCACTGCTGCGGAACGAGCGCTCACGATCGCGTTTCTCTTCCTCACGCTCGGATCTCGGCGTTGCCGTCTGAATCTCCAGCTCCTGACCACGGATAGTCTTCTGGCTCATAGTTTCAAGAACAGCTACCGCATGCTCCAGTGGGACCTCAACAAACGAGTAGTTTCCGTACAGATCGATCCTTCCGATACAGCTTCCCGGAATGTTGCATTCGCCGGCGAACGCACCGACAATATCCTTCGGACGAAACTGCTGGTTCTTGCCAAGCGTAATTCTGAATCTGACCATGCCAGGCTCTGCTCCCGTGCTCTCAAAGGAACCGGGTTCTGCCTGTGACACAGCTAATGCGGATTCGCCATTCTCTGCGGAGCCGTTCTTGCCGGTATCAAGATGCATCTTCAGAAGAGCCGCTGCAACCTCAATACTCGTAATCTCCGAGTCATCCTCGGTCTCAAGCAGCTGTTCAACCATCGGCAGATACTTCTCAAGATTTCCTGCGGTCATCACCGCACGAACCTTATCAAGGAACATCTGCATCTTCATCTCCGCAACATCGTCCAGCGACGGCAGGGGGGTCTTCGCAATCTTGATCTTTGCATACCGCTGAATATCGCGGAGCTTATAGATCTCGCGCGGTGCAACAAACGTCACCGACTTTCCGGTTCTGCCTGCACGCCCGGTTCTGCCGATCCGGTGCACATAATATTCCACATCCTGCGGAACATCATAGTTGAACACCATATCGACATCATCCACATCAATACCGCGGGCTGCAACATCCGTTGCAATCAGCACATCAATGGAACCTCCGCGAAAACGTGCCATCACGCGGTCGCGCTGCATCTGCTTCATATCGCCGTGCAGAGCTTCCACAAAATAACCCCGTGCCGAAAGACGGCTCATCAGATCGTCAACCGTTCGCTTCGTATTGCAGAACACCAGCGCTAACTCCGGATTGTTCATATCCAGCAGCCGGCACAGCGCCTCAAACTTGTCGCGTTCACGGACCTCAATATAGGTCTGCTCAATTTGCGGCACTGTCAGTTCGCGGCGCGTAATCTTCACAAACTGCGGATCATGCTGGAACCTGCGCGTTATGTCAAGAATCGGTGCCGGCATCGTTGCCGAAAACAGAATTGTCTGGCGATCCTCCGGCGTGTGCTGGAAGATATCCTCGATATCCTCGCGGAAACCCATGTCCAGCATCTGATCAGCTTCATCAAGCACGAACATCCGAACCGAATCAAGGTTCAGTGTTCCGCGTTTCAGATGATCAATAACCCGTCCCGGGGTTCCAATAACCACCTGAACAGAACCGCGAAGCACCTTTAACTGGCGCTCAATCGGCTGTCCACCATAGATCGGAACAACACTCAGTCCCTTTTTGTATTTCATCAGCCGGGAAAACTCCTCGGCTGTCTGTATTGCAAGTTCCCTAGTCGGTGAGAGCACTAACGCCTGCACCGATTTGTTATCTGGATCAAGCCCCTCGATAATTGGAATCCCGAACGCCGCCGTTTTCCCCGTACCCGTCTGAGCCTGCCCTGTTACATCGTTCCCCTCAAGAATCTGCGGAATTGCCATTGCCTGAATCGGCGTTGGCTCCTCAAATCCCATATCCTCAATTGCCTGAAGAAGCTCTTCAGAAATTGCGAACTCCGCGAATGTTTTCGTATCCTCCATTCGCAATATAATAGGAGGGCTGAGGATATATAGTAAACCGGGTTTGGGAGCGGTGTACCTTTATGTCCGACCCCCTCCATGAATCACAAGCCCTCAAGCTTGCAATTATTCGTGGATGTTCTGACTTTATGGGCAACGCTGACGGAACCCCAGATTAGAAATAGCAATCCTGACGAATGAGAATATTATATGGAGGATGTCTATATCGCCCGTTCTGGGGCACTTTCTGCCAAGCGCAACACTGAAAGCAAAATTCAGGCGCTCTGCACGGCAGCAGGACTTGAGACCATGGTCTCTGAAGGTGACCTTACCGCAGTCAAGGTACACTTCGGTGAGCGCGGAAACGATGCATTCGTCAGCGCCCTGCATGTTGCAAGTATTGTGCGCCAAGTAAAGGACGTGGGAGCAAAACCATTCCTGACCGATACAAACACCTTGTATCTGGGAGGACGCAGAAACGCCATAGATCACATCAGGACCGCACTCTCCCACGGATTCTGTTTTCCCGTAACCGACTGTCCGGTAATCATTGCCGATGGTCTCAAGGGAACAAACGCCAAAGAGGTCGAGGTGTACGGAAAACACTTCGACTCAGTAAAAATCGCGGCAGATATCGTTGCCGCCGACAGCATGGTTGTGGTCTCCCACTTCAAGGGCCATGAAGTTGCAGGATTCGGCGGAGCTCTCAAAAACCTCGGCATGGGATGCGCCTCGGACGAGGGAAAACGCGAACAGCACACCACCCACCCGTTCCTCAAAAAAGATACCTGTATCATCTGCGGTGCCTGCATCAATGCATGCCCTGAATTCTGCATCAATCTCGGCGACAAAGAGATCGTCATCGATATTGAACACTGCATCGGTTGCCTGATGTGCATGAACACCTGTCCGAAGCATGCAATCGACATTGACTGGAAGGATGACGGGATCGTGTTCGTGGAAAGGATGATCGAGTACGCCGCAGGAGCAGTTGCAAACAAGACGGGTAAAGCATTCTATATCAGTTTCCTGACCAACATCACACCGCACTGCGACTGCACGCCATGGAATGACATCCCGATCGTCCCTGACATTGGTATTCTCGCATCCCGCGATCCGGTAGCACTGGACAAAGCCTGCTACGATCTGGTCAACAATGCAGAGGGAATCTTTGGCAGCCTCCTGCCCGATCATCACCATGAAGGCGAGGAGAAGTTCACCCGCGTCTGGCCGGGAACCCGGCCGGACCTGCAGTTCATCTATGCCGAAGAGATGGGACTTGGTCGGGCAGAGTACCGGTTAAAGGAGATTTAAGTTGGAGTGTTCGCAAGTATCCTCGACATCCGAATATTTTTCGGTTTTTCTCAATATATGCCCTTCATTTAAATAGATGTAAAGTCTGTTCGACGAACAGCCTTATTGCAGAGTGTACTCTAACAAGTACACTCAATGGAGTTCAAACCGCGCTTAGGTGCCATGCCGCTTATGGTGACGCTGCTGATGCTCATAGCGCCGGTGATCAACTCTTATGTTGTCGGGACAGTGGTCATTCTTCTGTCCATAATTCTCTATACCATACATAAAACCCATTATCTTGCAATATCCGTTGCAGTTCTTGCCCTGCTGTACGGAATCGGTTTCATCCCCGTCACCACATTTCTCGGACCCATGATGATGATGGTCTGGGGAGAGTATCTCGCCCGCAAACTGCGGGACTATGTCCCGGAAACGCTGGCGTTTACCGTTGGTGCAATTCTTGGTATTGTTGTAACAATGTTCCGCTGTATGCAGATCGACAGCCTAGTCGCAATCATCGCGGTTGTCGTGCTGCTCATGCTGCGCAGTATCCTCACCGACCGAGAGGATGCAGGAATGATCGGACTCTTGGGTGTTGCAATGACCATTCCCCTCTTCTTCGATCTGGAATTCACCTATGACGCAATAATGCTCGCCCTAGCTGTCGTGATCTGTGCAGGATTTGCCTACTTTGCCTACCGGGAAAAAACGGTCGATGCAAGCGGTGTGTTTGCTGCTGTTCTGTTTGGCATTATCCTCATCACGTTTGCAGGAGTCCCCTGGTTCCTCGTGGTTATCAGCTTTTTCATTCTGGGATCGTTCTTTACCAAATACCGGTACGCAGAAAAGGTCTTCCTCGGTGTTGAACAGGGCAAAAGCGGACGTCGGGGATATATGAACGTATTTGCCAACGCACTCGTCGGCGTTGCCGGTGCAATTCTCTTCGGCATCACCGGAAACGAAATCTTTGCTGCACTCTTCCTCGGCTGCATTGCAACCGCAACCGCCGACACCCTCGCAAGCGAGATAGGTGTCACCGGCGGAACCCCGTACATGATCACAACGCTCCGTCCGGTTCCTGCCGGAACAAACGGTGGGGTAACCGTTCTTGGTGAGCTGGCCTGCCTGTTCGGCGCAACAATCATCTGTGGACTTGCATTTCTGTTAGAAGTTGCTCCCTGGTATGTATGCCTGATAGGCATTGCCGCAGGATTTTTCGGCACCAACATGGACAGTCTGATCGGTGCACTGATCGAAAACAAAGGTGTCATCGGCAACTCCGGAACAAACCTGCTTGCAACACTTTCCGGCGGTCTGTTCGCTATGGCGGTTTACTGGATCTGCATGACGGCAGCAAACCTTCTCTTCTGAATGTGCGTGCGAGAAACCACAAACCCCACATTAAAATGGATGCGGGACGGATTAGTATTGGGATAAGATACGGTGCAGATATCACTACGACTTGAACTCAACGACAAGCCGGGGCAGCTGCTTGCAGCAATTAAACCGGTTTCCGACAGCGGTGCGAATATTATCTCTATCATGCACCAGCGCGGTGCAGAAACGAGCAACGGAACCCTGATCGTGGACATTGTGGTGTCGCTCCCGCAGAACCGTCTGGAACAGCTGAAGACTGCACTTGCCGCAAACGGGATTGAGATTATCCGTGTGGGAACAGAACATCTAACCTGTACCAAGACATTCATTTTAATCGGCCATATTCTGCACACCGATTTAACGGACACCGTCAATCGTATCGACAAGGCAAACATTGCCGAAGTGACCGAACTGCACATCATCATGCCGCACATAACCCAGCCTTCCACCGCAAAACTAACCATCAAAGCCGCGGGAACTGCAGAGATGAAACAGGCGTTTGAGATTCTGATGAAGATTGCCGAGGAGAAACACCTTCTGATCGTCGATGAAATGGAGGAGGAGCCGTGACGCCGATGAAGATTGCACTTCTCGGTCTCGGATCGGTCGGCAGAGGAGTGGTGCAGGTTCTTTCCAACCCAACATACGGATATGTGATAACCGCTGCTGCCGACTCAAAAAGCGGCACAGTTGCGCAACAGGGAAAATCCCTCAATATGGACAAAGTGTTCGCCTCCAAGGCTGCAACCGGCAGATGCGGAGATACTGCATGGACCGCGGAGAGAATCGTCAATGAAGCAGAGTACGATATTCTTGTCGAGGTAACCCCGACAAACGCACAGACAGGTGAACCGGCTCTTTCCAATATCCGTACAGCACTCGCACGGGGAAAACATGTGGTGACCTCAAACAAAGGCCCGGTCTCTATTGCCTATCCGGAACTTGCGCAGCTTGCAGCAGAACACAATGCAGCGTTTATGTTCGAGGGAACAGTTGCGGGAGCGGTTCCGATCATCAACGGTCTTGCACACGGTCTTGCCGGAAACAAAGTCCTCCAGTTGTTCGGTATCTTAAACGGTACCTGCAACTACATTCTCACGAGAATGGAAGAGGAGGGACTTACCTATGCCCAAGCACGTGACGAGGCACGCGATCTCGGCTATGCGGAGGCAGACCCGACCTCTGACGTGAACGGAACGGATGCAGCAATAAAGCTGGTGATTCTGGCAAACACGGTTTTTGGCATGGATGTCACACTGGATGACGTGATTCGGATCGGTATTGATCAGCTGACGCCGGACGCACTGCGAATGGCAGGTACAACAGGTCACACCATCCGGCTTATAGCATCGATTCATCCCGACGAGCAACTACTTGAAGTCTCACCTCGGCTGATTCCCAAGGATCACCCGCTGGTGGTGGAAGGCACGCTGAACGCGGTGACGGTGGAAACCGAGCTTGCAGGCCCAATCACCTTCATCGGAAGGGGAGCAGGATCGGTTGAGACCGCAAGTGCCGTCCTTGCAGATCTGCTTGCAGTGAAGGAACGCTATGGCGGAACATGAACATCTGAAAAACAATCAGGAAGACGCAAAAAAACATGCGGCGACCCTTGGAGGAGTGATTGCCCGGCGCGGCCAGTTTTTGCAGACAATGCGCCAAATAACATTTGAAGCCGGCCACTTTACCACAGCAGAACTTGCAGAGGCAGCAGCAGTCCCCCGTTCAACCGCACAGGACTGGATCAACCGACTTCTGCGGGAAGGCTGTATTTTTACCAAGGAAGAAAAACACGGGAGAAATCCTGCACGATATGCATCGCGGAGTGCGATGCCGTCCACCACCTGCCGCCGCATTTTTACGACAGTGGACGGGGACGAGGTTGAGATATTTCATGAATGTCTCAGCAGCGGGTGTGCGGGATTCTGTGAGTTTCATCACCGGAAAGCGGGTGGCGCTGCACTGTCGGTTGCACGGGACGGCATGCTTTTGAGGGAGCGCAGTCGGATCGGCATTTCTGCTCCCGCACCAGAACTGACAAATGCGGCAGTCGGCCTTGCAGAGGTCAGGCGTGAAGAAGACACGATCATTCAGACGATCCGCTCGGTGTACGGAGGCCCGGCATACTCGCTTTCCTCCATGATGGGACAGGCAAAGGGTGTTTGCGGAGTTTCCATCAGCTCGGCTGACGGTCAGGTAACAGGAGAGGTACGGACACGAGCACTCGTGCATGTGACCGTGGGCATTGATGATACCGACCGAAAAGGCTGTGGTGGTGCTACGTTCGCCCTGTCACAGGCACTGATGAAGTATCTTACCGAAAGTGGAGAAGCTATCGGGATCCGGCATCAGGTGGCGGTACTGTCGCAGAATATTGAGGAAAAGACCGCAGGAAACTCGTGCAGTTTCCTTGAACTTGCGGTTGAGCCGGAAGCCGTGGCAGGACTGGAAGCAAAGATCAGCCGGTTTGTTGAAGAGGAGAGTGTCTCTGAGAACTGGGGTGTTGCAATCGCCCGAGGTCTGAATGTTCCCGAAGAGCTTCTGGTGCTTGCCGCACGTATCCGGTGTGAACGGGTAACGACAGAAGAGGTGCTTGCGACGGCAAAAGGCTGCTGTGTTGTGACGTTCGGGGGTCGAGGGGTAATCGGAGCAGTTGCAGCAGTGGCACTCCGTACCCAGCCGCAGGAGGTACTGCTGGATTTATCGTATCCGTTAGAGGGAAGCTGAATACTTTTATACGATTACGTGTAAAATATATTTTACATGAATCAGAAAATAACCGGAGTTCTGCTGGCTCTTGCAACCCTGACTCTTGTGGTGTTTGCCGCAGGCTGCATAGGGACAGCGGATCAGACTGCAAAAGTCAATGATATGGTGAACGTTTTTTATACCTTAACGCTGGAAGATGGAACAGTACATGAGACAAACGTCGGAAAAACACCGCTAACCTTTGTTGTTGGAACAGGCCAAATGATTAAAGGGTTTGATGAAGCAATTATCGGCATGAAGCCTGGCGAGACGAAAAACGTGACTCTACCTCCAGATCAGGCCTACGGTGAATACAACAATGAATCAGTGTATGTCCTGCCAAAGACATTGCTTGAATCATACACCAGTGAACCAATTGTACCCGGTCTGAACCTGACAATGATGCTCTACAGCGGTTCACCAATGTTCTGCGAAGTTGTTGCAGTGGATGAGGAAAGCGGAAATGTGGGACTGTTGATCAATCATCAACTTGCAGGAAAGACGCTGACGTTTGAGATCACGCTTGACTCCATCGGTGAAAAATCCAC
>JAISHD010000050.1 GCA_031262705.1 Methanocalculaceae archaeon
ACGGGGATGTCGCGCCGTGACCGTGTGCTGGATGCGGGTACGGGTTCGGGGATTGCGGCGATCTTCTTCGGAGGTGTTGCGGATACGATAGTTACCTGCGAGGCGCGCGAGGATTTTTCCCGGACTGCAGCAGGAAATATCCGGGATGCCGGACTGTTGAATGTGGAGTGCCGGGCCTGTGATGTTCTGGAAGTTGCGGACGGACCGTTTGATGTGGTGCATCTTGATATGATGATTGAACCGCAGCATGTGGATCATGCCTACGGGCTGATCCGTACCGGCGGATATTTTGCAACCTATACGCCGTTTCTGGAGCAGACGTTCTGTGTGATGGATACGGCGCGGCGACTGTTCGGCGATGAAGCAGTACAGACATTTGAGTGCATGGAGCGTGAACTGACGCGGAGTGCACGGGGAACCCGGCCCTCGACAAAGGTCTCCCATACCGGCTATCTGACGATAGCACGGAAATTCTGAATACGTGTTTCAAGGTCACACATCTTTTCCGTATCGTCGAGATTATCCCGACAGTACATTTTTTGCACCTCAGAATACAACGATACAGGCATGTCACTGAGCGTAAACGATACCATCCCGAACTTTTGTCTCTCTGATGCAGCAGGAGACAAGGTCTGCCTGCCGGACGCATCCGCAAGACTCACTGTTCTCTACTTTTATCCAAAAGACAACACCTCCGGCTGCACGCTGGAAGCAAAAGAGTTCTCCGAACTTCTTCCCAAGTTCACCGAGCTTGGCGTGAAGGTGTACGGCATCAGTCAGGACAGCGTAAAAAGCCATGAAAAGTTCATCCAAAAGCAGGAACTGACCGTTCCGCTTCTCTCTGATCCTGATCACATTGCAATTGAGGGATTTGGCGTATGGATTTTGAAAAAGCTCTACGGACGTGAGTATATGGGTGTTGACCGGAGTACCTTTATCATCGACAACTCCGGAAAAATCCTTGCCGCATGGAACAAAGTCAAAGCCAAAGGTCATGCAGCAGTTGTCCTCCAAAAAGTGCAGGAACTGAGATAACTCCTCCGTTCAGCATCCATATAGCTGCCGTCAGAACCGTTGCAAATGTAATCCGGGCGATACGGTATCGAAGATACACAGCAACCGGTCGGATGCGGTAGAACAGATACATTGTCGCGCATATCGCAACCCACAACAGCACAATCTCAACCGCTGCTGCACCGACTATCTTCCAGCAGAAGAACAGATACGACCAGAGAACATTCAGAACACCATCAGTAGATACAGTCTAGATCGGGCCGAACAGATAATCTGGCGGCTGTCACCCATGTTTGATCAGTTCTGTCATAAACCGTCATATGGATCATCTTCGTACGCAACGGATAAAATGTCCGAAGATGATACCAAAAAGTATTATCGCTCTTCTTTTAAAAACGCGGCAATCTCATCAAGCATTGCACCGGGACGCTCGATCTTTCCTGCGGCAAGATCGATCACGGTACTCGGGGTTCCGGGAAGTTTCCCTCCATCGATCAGATAATCGTGCGGAACATTCACCTGATCCGAAGTCACCGGCGACACCTCGCCGGAAATGTTCGCAGACGTTGAGGTAATCGGGCTGTCAAGCTCCGCAATAATTGCCTGTGCAACCGCGTGATCCGGATACCGGATACCGATCGTACCTGTTCCGCCCGACAGATCAGACGGAAGGCAGCTTTTGACCGGCAGCACCACTGTCACCGGTCCCGGCAAAAACTTTCGGATAAACCGCTCGGCAAACTCGTCCACGTACGCGATACCATAGATCATCTCAATATCCGAGACCGCAACGGAAATCGGTTTCCCCATTGGCCGCTGCTTCGATTCATACACCTTATAGACGGCAATCTCGGACAGTGCATCCGCTCCGAGTCCATAGATGGTCTCGGTCGGATACACTACCAATCCGTCACGGGCAAGAACCCGGACGGCTTTCTCAATCACTGCTTCCAGTGCAGGTGTTAACTCTGCACGTTCATAACTGTAGGGACTACAGCACGGACTGTCGGACTCTGTCGGTTTTGTCATGATGGCATTTCCCCATTAAAATTCTCTGCCCCGGACGCGGTTGAGATCAAAGACCCCGATGGAACTGATATGCATCACCGCCATCACGCCCGCCTGAATCGGATCGGTGACGACCATATCAGCCGCCGCAGACGCACTGCCTACCATTTTCAGACAGATAATCGGAATACCCTCGGCCTGCACCGCACGGATAGCTTTCGTTATCTCTCCTCCCATGATCGATCCGGCAAGCACCAGAATAGACGCACGCGGCAGACGTGCGACTGCCTCAACCGCAGACGCAAGGTTCTCCTCACCCACCAGCGGAATCGTATCCACCGAAATCCTCTCACCTCGGATATTGTGGCGGTCGGCTTCATTGACCGCACCCATGGCAACCTGTGCCACCTGTGCACCGCCGCCCATAACAATCACACGCTTGCCGAAGATGGTACGAAACGTGTCCTGCAGTTTGACCTCCCGGATACCGGGAATCAGCCGGAGAGCTGCTACCAGTTCCTGCACCCGGTCGCAGGCCGCAATCTCAAGATCGACCCATGAATAGCCGGAGTCCGGACCGCGGGTAACCGTCTCCTGCTGGGTCAGTACGATGTTTGCATTGTGCTCTGCACAAACAGAACCGATGTCCCGTAGGATTCCTACCTGATTCTCAGCGATGAGACTGATTGCATAATTATGACCGTCGTCCATAAAATTGAGTGCGATAACCGGGGATCGAACCCGGATTAGAGGCTTGGGAATCCCCTGTCATGCCATTAGACCATTACCGCGTACAGTATCTTTTTCGCCGTCAGTGGATATAGAGGTTATCCTCAGATTCGCATCGGAAGAGCAGGACCTGCAGCGAGTGCAACGGCTTTCTGCGTTCCTTTGATTCTGTAACGACCGCCTTCCGACTCCACATATCCCTTTGCGGCAAGTGTTCGCAGTGATCCGGTCACCTCAGGAATCGGATGGCCGACGGTATCAGAGAGTTCTATCGGTGTCAGCGGCGAGTAGATGAGGGCAAGAAGAATCTCCGACTCCACACTGTTCTGGAACACACTCCTGCCGCTGACGATGACATCATTCATCATCTCGTCGATGTCCTTTTCCACTGCCTCAAGGTTTTCGATCAGTTTCTCACGGGAGTCTAAGAGACGGCGTATCATCAGTATTTTATCAGTGAGCGGGGGAGCAGATAATTCATCTCCTTTTGGATCGGACACGGCAGCAATACTCTGCGGCGGCTGTTCAGGCTTCGTCATCTGTACCGAGAGTTCAAAGTCCTGCACCAGATAATAGTATTTTCGCCGCTTTTCATCCTGATAAAAGGAAATAACATCCTCTTTCTGCATGATTGCCAGGTGCTCAATGACCGCTTTCGGATTGATCACCAGACGCTCGGATATCTCCGTTACAAAGCACGGCTTTTGGCGGAGAAGATCAAGTATCCTTCGTCTGTTCCGGTTCCCGAGAATATTCAGAAGATGAGCTATTGCGTCCTGATCCATCATAGTGCAGCTTACATATTGTAAGTGTTTAACCCGTAAAAAGATTCTCTCCGGAGATATGATGCAGTTGAGAGAACTGCAAAAAAAGAAATGAGGGTTACTGACAGCCTGTTCCGGACCCGTCGCCCTTCCCGCAGCAACCGAACTCGTTCTGCACATCTTTGCCGAGCATACCGACCGCATCCGCACGGCAACGCTGGCAGTGGCGCATCTGACGAACGTAAGGGGCACAAAGTTCATGCATGTGCGCCTTTTCCGCAGGTGTCGGCGGGTTTACATTCTTAAACGTGTACTGAGGGATAAGGGGAATGATGTTGAAGTTGAACACGCCCATTGCACCAACTTTTTTGGCAATTTCCGGTATATGTTCCTGATTTACTCCAGGTATATACACGGTGTTGATCTTTACCAGCATCTTTCTCTTTACTGCCTCCTCAATTCCTGCAAGCTGGCGGGAAAGCAGAAGTTCGGCAGCTTCCCGCCCGTGATACTTTTTACCGCCGTATTCAACGAAGGTGTAAATCTTTTCGCCGATTGCAGGATCTATCGCGTTGAGGGTGACGGTGATGTTTCGCACACCGTATTTTTCCAGCTCATCGATCTTGTCCGGCAAAAGAAGGCCGTTTGTACTGATACAGAGAATCGTGTCCGGATACTTTTCGTGAACCAGACGGAGCGTTTCAAAGGTCTCGGGGTTTGCAAGCGGGTCACCTGGCCCTGCTATACCGACAACCTTGATATGCTTCATCCTATCGAAGACCTCGTCGATGCGTTCCAGTGCTTCTCCCGGTTGAAGAACCATGCTGGTAACGCCCGGTCGTGACTCGTTGACACAGTCAAAGTCGCGGACACAGTAATTACACTGGATATTGCATTTGGGAGCGACTGCAACATGACAGCGGCCGAAGGAGTGCCGGGCCTCCGGACTGTAGCAGGGGTGTTCGTTGATGCGCCGGAGTGTTTCAGGATCATAGGGAAGATCCTGTGCCGGCGTAGAGCCACTATGTTCCATAATTATAATCTATTAACCGCCCCGCCTATTTCTAATATGGGGATTCGGCATGCGTGGGGGGAAAGTTTTTGCAGAAACATGGTATAGTAGAGGGATCAAACATTACAGTACTACTCTTGAGGATATACGTATATGGTTGATATCGGCGGCCTGTTTGGCAAAAATGATCGGCAGAACCCGTGGACCCCCCGCGGAGAGCTGTCATTTGAGAAGGGACTTTACGAGGATGCAGCAAAGAGTTTTGCCCGTGCTGTGGAGCATGAACCGCAGAACAGCTCCCTGTGGTACAGGCTCGGCGTATCCCAGAACCGTTCCGGCCAGCATGAACATGCAGCACGTTCGCTTATGAAAGCGACCGAACTTGACCCGCAGAATACGGATGCATGGATCACACGTGCAACGCTTCTTGCAGATGCCCGCAGATTTGATGAAGCAGTTTCGGCGATCAGTCATGTAACGCTCGGGGACAGTGAACCATACCTGCAGGAACTGAAGTGTGAGTGGCTGGAACGTATTGGCCGGTATGCGGATGCAGCGGTGGTGTGCAGCCATCTGACAGGTCTTCGTCCCGATGACAAGCATCTGCGGATGCGTCTGGCAGAGCTTACCATGCGGTCCGGAAACTTTGCCGAGGCAAAGGGTATGTTCGATCAGCTTGCGGCAACGGCGTTTGATGACCGCGGCGTGTTTTTGTCATCGGCTGCATTCTGCTGCGAAATGCTGAACGACCGCGACGGTGCCCTTTCGCGGTATACCGGACTTGCCGAGGATGATCCCGCCGGCTGGTACCGCCGCGCTCGGCTTGAAGAGAGCATGGGCAGCTACAAAGATGCGGCCTCATCCTATGGAATGGTTCAGCAGTACTCCGCAGACACCGACATTACCGTGACGATGCGCCGTGCACTCTGCCTCTACTGGGACGGAAACGAGAAGGAATCTGCGGTGCAGCTGGAAAAAGTGCTTGCACGCGGATATGCAAATGCGGAACTGTGGTACCTGCTGGGTATTGTTTCCTTCCTTTCAGGCAACATGAAACGTGCATCCGAGGCGTTCCTTGAGATGATTCATCTGAACCAGTCGAACACGTCGGTCTGGTACATGAAGGGATGCGCCGAGTATCTGTCCGGCAGATACAAAGAAGCCATCGACAGTTTTACCCGTATGGGCAAGCTCGGCGGTGAGGGGGGCCGTGTTCCGTCGAAGATGAAATGGTTTGCCGAGGAGGACGATGACATGCAGCTGTTCAATAACCCTGTACCGGTAGGAGCTGCTGCGACGACCAAGCCCGAGATTGGTGCGGTCAATGTCGGTCTTGCCTCGGTGCAGAGCTTTGCGTTGTCCGCACTCGGACGATACGCGGAGGCGGATAAGACTGCTGTACGTGCTCTGGACGCAGCACCTGACCGGCTGGATTTACAGCTTCTGCACGGGAAGTGCCTTGCGGCGCTGTCCAACTATCAGCAGTCGGCGGATGTCGCAGCCCGCGTGATTGCAAAAGATCCCGGGTCACTTGCAGCGCATGAACTGTATGCATCGTCGATGATGCACATCGGCCATTATAAGGAAGCGGCGCAGGCGTGGGAGGAGATTATCCGGGCTGCTCCGGATAATACCACTGCATTCTTTGGTGTGGCGGACGCATGGGCCGGCATTGGAAAATACGAAGCAGCGGCAACGGCGTATGCCCATCTGCTGGAATCGATGCCCGACGATCTGTCGCTTATCTTTGGTTTGGCGAATGTGCTGTTCCGTGACGGGAAGTATGCCGAGGCACTTGTATACTATGAGCATGCTGCGGCGCTGTCACCTGCAGCACCTGCGGCGCATGTGGGTGTTGCAAAGTGTTGTGAGATGCTGGGGAAGTATGCGGAATCAGTCGAGGCGCTTATTTCTGCCGAACAGCTTCTGCCCGGTCATCCGGGTATTCTGATTGCGCTTGCACGGGTGCAGGCACAAGGCGGCAATGCCGAGGCGGCGGTTGCAACCTATTCGGGAGTTTTGCGTGAGTATCCGGAAATACCGGGTGTTGCGGTGCAGGTGGCAAAGCTGTGCACAGCCCTTGGCAGAAACGAAGAGGCGGCGGATGCAGTTGCACTTGCGCTGAAGGATTCGGAGGGAAGTCCGGACCTCCTGACGCTCGGCGGGGATATCTGTACGACTCTCGGTCGGTATGATGAAGCGGCGGAGTACTACTCCCGCGTTGCAAAACAGATGCCGGAGAATGCACATGTGTGGTTCGGTATCGGTCATCTTCATCTGATCAGCGGCGACTTCCGCGAAGCGTCGATCGGCATGGACAAGGTTCTGGAACTTGAACCAACGAACACAAAAGCGCTGCGTGACAAGGCAGCAGCCCTTATCGCACTCGGCAAACTCACGGAGGCCGAAGGTGTTCTGCGAAAACTGACCGAAGCGGACGAGGCGGACACGAAGGCACTGCTGGATCTTGCCGGTGTTCTTGAGCAGATGCAGAAGTATGATGAGGCACTTGAGGTGTATGGCCGGTACCTGCAGAGCGGTGTATCCAGCAGTGATGTGATCCGCAAACTTTCGGCGATTTATCTGATCAAGGGCAACTACGAAGAGGCGCTTGCGGGATACGACATGCTGCTTGCGGAGAATGAAAAAGATCTGGTGACGATCCGCCAGCGCGCGGAGACGCTGTGGTATCTCGGACGGTATGATGAGGCGGCAGCCGCATACGCGGATCTGCTGGACGAGCGGCAAAATGATGATTCCGCACGCTACTCGTATGCCTCTGCTCTGGCAAGCGCGGGACGGACCGATGAAGCGATTGAGGAGTTTTCGCGGCTGGTCGCAAACAATGCGGACAATACTGCGGCGCTGTTTGCGGTTGCGGATCTGTTCGGCCGCACAGGGAAGTATCTGGAGTCTGCGAAGTGCTACGATAAACTGATCGGACTGTATCCGAAGAACAGCCTTGCACATCTGCAAAAGGCAATGATGCTGGTGAAGGTCGGGAACATTCCGTCCTCAGCTGAGGCGTTTGAATCGGCCCTGCTGGTTGATCCGAAGAATCCGTATCTGCTGTCGGGTCTTGCGTTTATGCAGATGCTGTGCGGTCGGCCTGCGGAGGCGCTTGCACAGCTGGAAAAGGCGGAACGTGCAGGTGCGGTTGATCCGGATCTGTTCTACTGCCGCGGTCTGATCTGTCTGCAGCAGAGCAGGTTCGATCTTGCGGTTACCGCTGCGGAAAAGATTCTGGAGAGTCATCCAGATCATGCGCCGGCCTGGCATCTGAAAGGACGTGCACTTGAGGCGGCGGGTCACCTCCGTGAGGCGGTTGCGTGCTTCACAAAAGTGATGGAGTTCGACGCGGACAAGGGCACTGACATGGACGGGGAAGTCTGAATGCAGATTCAGGTCCTGTGTGTCGGCAGGATTAAGGACAGTTATCTGAATGAGGGAATCGCCGAGTTTGCAAAGCGACTGAGACCCTATGCCACTGTTTTTGTGACGGAACTTGCAGAAGTGAAGGTGCCGGAAAGTGCATCACCGTCCGCGGAGATGCAGGTGAAGGAACGGGAAGGCGAAAAGATCCTTGCCGGAGTGAGGCCCGGATTTCTGACGATTGCGCTGGACCCTCGTGCGCCGCTGATCGCAAGCGAGGAGATCGCAGCACTGCTGGGAGATGCAGAGCTTTCGGGGAGAAATGTCTGTTTTATTATCGGAGGGCCGCTCGG
>JAISHD010000067.1 GCA_031262705.1 Methanocalculaceae archaeon
TTGCCTGCGGGAAGTGTGCCGAGACGAAACGGTGCGTTTTCCACGATTCGGTGAATGAGGTTTTGGACCGTATTGACGAGTTTGATGCGATTGTTGTGGGTTCTCCGGTGTACTATGCAGGGCCTGCGGGACAGCTGACGGCGTTTCTTGACCGGCTGTTTTTCCTCAAGGAGGATCTTATGGCAGGAAAGCTGGGCGCTTCGGTGGTGTCCTGTCGCCGGGACGGGGCGACGGCTGCGTTTGATCGCTTAAACAAGTACTTTACGATCAGTAATATGCCGATTGTGTCATCGCAGTACTGGAATATGGTGCACGGCTCCACTCCCGAGGATGTCCGGCAGGATCTGGAGGGGCTGCAGGTTATGCGGACACTGGCAGAAAATATGGCGTGGCTTTTGCGATGCATTGAGGCGGGAAGAAAAGCGGGAGTGCCTGCACCAGTGTACGAGGAGCATCTGTGGACAAATTTTATCCGCTAATTTTTTTCAAATATGATTTCGCTGATCTTTTTCTGGAAAATAAATCGACTAAATATTCTCGTCCCAGCACACTTGCATCTTCAATGCCGGTTCTTCCAGCAATTTTTGTTGCGTACCACATGCGTTACTGCTCCGTCTCCGCGCTCTTTTTCCGAAACACCACATGTTCGAGGAGCATCACCGCAGCCGTTCCTGCGACAAATCCGTTTGCGAGCACGGGCCGGACGACTGCCGGGATTGCGGCAACCGCGGCTTCCGGCAGGAACGAAAATGTTGCCGCGATCAAAATCGAAAAACCGATCACAACCCCGTTGTTGAAGGAGAACATCCCGGACCCCTCGTGCTCTATAAGGACGCCAAGTGCCGCGGAAAGCTGACTGGTCATGATGAAGATGAGAAGACAGCCCGTAATCACGGTCGGAATGGTGATGATAAGAGAGATCACCGGCGGTATTGCGGCACAGACGATCATCGCAGTCCCTGCGATGAGCAGCGGATACCGGCTTGCATTCTTTGTGTCAAGGATCATGCCCGAGGAGATCGAGTAGTTGACGCCGCCGAGAACACCCGCCCCGCCGGAGAGCATGTTCATGATTCCGGTGATGGTAATGCCTCGGCGGAGCCGTCCCTCTGTTTCCGCTGCCGGAACTTTTGCCACTTCGCCCACACCGCGGATGCTGCCGATATCGTTGACGATTAGGGCGAGGTAACAGATGAAAACCGAGAGGATAACTCCGGGTGCGGCGATCGGGGCAAGCAGCAGTCCTTCGATGAACGGGATCGTCCCCTCCGTACCGAACGAGATCATTGTTCCCGGGAAACAGATGAGGGCTGCAATCGTTCCGAAGACGAGCACCCACAACATGAGGGTCGCCCTCCAGAATCCTTTCAGCCGGTAATTGAAGGTGAAGATCAGAATCAGCAGTACGAATGCGAATATCAGTTTTCCGGCCATACTTCCCGGCTGGCCGGGATTTGCGATGAGGTTTGCAAAGGTGGGGACGAGCGTTAACGGGATTAAGGTAAGAACTGTTCCGATTACGCGGGGAGTGAACAGTTTTGCAATTCTGGTGAGAAGGCTGGTGCGGGCGATTACAATTCCGGCAGCACCGCAGAGGATGAGGGCGGTGGAAAATGCCGCCGGTGCAAAGTCGGTTGCAGCAATGGCTGCGGTAAGCAGAATCGCGGAAGGTCCGTAGACTGCGGGGAGTCGGTGGCCGAGGATTACCTGTAAGATTACTGCAACACCGGTGATGACGAGGAGTTTCTGGGCGTACCAGACCGCTTCTGCCGGAGTTGCATATAGAGTCCTGCTACAACGTTTGCAAAGATGATGACGAATGCTGCGGAGCAGATCGTCCACATGAGGCCGGAGGTTGCCATCTCTTTTGCAGGAACGCGGTCGTTGACGTTGTAGCGGAAGGTCATGTCTGTGGATCAGTTTTTGCCGCAGAGTGTTATAATGGCACGTGTCCGGTGGGTTTTGTTCACGGAAAACGTTGGAGATACCTCTGACTTTCCGATCAGATCGGAAACCAGGCACTTTCAGTACGCGCGGTCTGGGGTTTATATGTCTCCGTGGCATATTTTATTTTGTAACACCCCAAGGAGCTGCGGACCTCTGACAGTACCCAAGGTTTGGTCCTTCATGAGTCCCCTCCGCCCTCTTTTCTTTAACGTTCTCATTCTCATAAGATATATACGCGGGAAAGATCGATAGGAGAGGTATCTATGGATGTGACGGTGCGGGAGATGATCTCCGGCGACTGGGATGCGGTACAGAGGATCTATCAGGACGGCATTGATACGGGGATTGCCACGTTTCAGCCGGAGGTTCCGCCCTTTGCGGAGTGGGACAGAGTCCATCTTCCGTTCTGCCGTCTTGTTGCGGTTGCTTCGGATATCGTGATCGGGTTTGCGGTTCTGATGCCGGTCTCGGCAAGGGCGGTGTATGCAGGCGTTGCCGAGGTGAGTATCTATATCGCACCGGAGTACGCCGGAAAGGGAGCGGGGACAATTCTTCTGAACGCATTGATCGCCGCATCCGAGCGGCACGGCATCTGGATGCTGCAGTCCGGGATTCTGTCGGGGAACGTGGCAAGTGTCCGGCTGCATGAGAAGTGCGGCTTCCGGCTTGTGGGATACCGGGAAAAGATCGGCTGTGATCGATACGGGACGTGGCGGGATGTGATCTTTTTTGAGCGGCGGAGTCATGCGGTTGCGTGGGAGGAATCCGCGGAAAAATAATTTTTGGGGAAAAATTTTTTCCCGAGCATAAGAAAAAGCCCGCAGATATTCCCACAGGATCGCACATAGATCTGCCCTGCCACTATTTTTTCCGGAGATTTCAGTACTTTCCGATACTCTATATATTCTCCATACAAATCAATCAAGTAACGCCGGCACAAATACTGCCAAGGAGATCCGAATGCTGGAAATCTACCGATCCGCCGATGCCTCGCATGGCCCGTCCAAAATCAACACCATCGAAAGCGGTTGCTGGATTCGCATGATCCAGCCCACTGAAGACGAGATCGCCTACGTCTGTACCACACTATCCATTCCCCGCGACGACATCATCACCCTGCTTGACGACGAAGAAAGCCCCCGCATCGAACACGATGACGGCCGGACCCTCATCATCGTGGACACACCCTACGTGGACACCGATGAAGCTGCAGACTCCGACACATATCCCGCAAAAACCACCGGCATCACGAGCTACACAACTGTTCCATCCGGTTTCATCGTCATGCAGGACACCATCATCACCGTCTCTCTTCGGAAAAATCCGGTTCTCCAGACCTTCATTGACGGCAAAGTAAAAAACTTTTCCACAGTGAAAAAAACCAGATTCCTTCTGCAATTTCTGTACCGCAATGCCAGACTCTTCATACAGCATCTCCGGCAGATTGACAACCTGACCAGTACCATCGAACACACACTCTATAAAGCCACCAAAAACGAGGAACTCTTTGAAATGCTTCGTATTTCAAAATCTCTTGTCTATATGACAACTGCTTTGAAGGCAAACGAAGCGGTACTGGAAAAACTGTACCGATTTCCTACGCCGGAGGTCCGCATGTATGAAGAGGATGAAGATCTTCTTGAAGACACCATCATCGAAAACCGGCAGGCACTCGAAATGGCCCAGACCTACAGCAGCACCCTTGGACACATCATGGACACCTGTGCCTCCATCATCAACAACAACGTCAACAGCATCATGAAGCTGTTCACCGTCGTTACCATTCTCTTAACCATCCCGACGATGATAGCAAGTTTTTTTGGCATGAACGTCATCATCCCCGAATTTCTCTCTGAAAATCCGTTCGCATTTCTTCTTCTTATCACCGGTTCACTCAGCGTCTCTGCAGCTCTTCTCTGGCTGCTGTTCCGGAAAAAAATAATCTGAAAAATTTTGAAAAAGTGCTTCACTGTCATTGTTTGCCACATACAAACGCGGGACAGCAACTCCTTCCTCTGAGGATCGGTTCAGTCCGGCAACCGCCTGTGCATTAAACGAACCCTCCGCATTTCTGATGTCAACCACAAGTCCCGAGGAATTTTTGTTCGTCTCAGGCGCAACACATCCTGCCGCACAAATGACTGTGATCAGCAGCAGCATCCCGCATATTTTTCCACAATTCCTTCATCATTTCCTCCATTATTTATATGTATTCTCGTATAGTATAATATATATCTTCTAGTGTCAT
>JAISHD010000076.1 GCA_031262705.1 Methanocalculaceae archaeon
GTACCCGCAAAAACTCCCCCCACATTCCCACAACAACCTCCAAAATCCGCAAAAGCCCAAGTCACTGGTCATAGTTCACTCCTCCACCGCAAAAAAATTCCCGCACTCTCTCACAGCACAACAACAGTGCTCCGCAGTACTCTCTTGTTGTATATATCTATAACTAAAAGTATATAAACCAATCAACTGTCCGCAAACAAAAAAGAAAAAAAACCCTCACCCAATCTCCCCAATCACAAAACTGAACCAGAGAACTGAGAACCCAACATCCCGCAAAAAACACCAACAACCCCCAAAAAAACCAAAAAAAGATACCCTACTTCCCCACCACCCGCTTCTTTCGCAGCAATCTGTTATACTCCACCGCAAACCGATGAGCCTCATCCCGGATCTCCTGCAAAAACATATTCGCCTGCGTCTTCTTCCCGAACGGCAGCGGAAACGGAACACCCGACACAAACACCTCCTCCTCACGCTCCGCCAGGGAAATCACCGGAACATCCACCTCCAGCTCATCCAGCACCCGCTTCGCTGACGACAACTGCCCCTTCCCCCCGTCAATCAGAATCAGATCCGGCAGCTCCCTCTCCTCCGCCACCAGCCGCGAATACCGCCGCCGCACCACCTCTGCCATCGACGCAAAATCATCGACTCCGTCGACCGTCTTAATCCGGAACCGCCGGTAATTCTTCTTATCCGCCCGCCCGTTCCGGAACTGCACCATCGACGCAACCGTATCCGTACCCGACAGATGCGAAATATCAAAACACTCAATCACCCTTGGTGCATCCGCAAGATGCAGCGCTTTGCGTAACTCCTCCACCCGAATCTCATCCCCGAAATGCACCGTCTCAATATTCTTCCGCGCAAGCTCCAGAAGCTTCGCCTTCTCCCCCTGCTTAGGTACCGTAATCAGAACCTTCCGCCCCGCAACCGAACCCAGATACCCCGCAAGACTCTCATCCACCGCGTCGGGCACAATCACCTCGCGGGGAGCCGCATGCTCCGAATAATACTGCAGCAAAAACTCCTCAAAAAACCCTTCCGACTCCTCAAAAATAAACTCCTCCCGGCCGCCCAGCGTCCCCTTATACACATGAAACACCATCAGATACACCATCCCCTCCGCCGGAATAAAATGAATCACATCCTCATCATAATCCTTCTGCCGCGACACATACTGCCGTCCCGCACGATGCGTCACCGCCAAAATCACATCCCGGCACCGCATCGCCGCCTCAAACTCCATCGCCGCTGAATACCGGTTCATCTCCTCCGTAAGCGTTGCCACCAGCTCCGCAGTCTTCCCCTTCAGCACCGCCTCCGCCTGCCCGCACTGGCGGGCATACTCCTCCGCACTCACCCTCCCCGTACACGGCCCCGTACAGTTCCCGATATGATACCGCAGACACGGCCGCATATTTCGCGGCATATTCTTACATGACCGGAGCCTGAACACCTTCTTCACCACCGTCATCACATACTGCCGCTCTTTTCCTGACACAAACGGCCCGAAAAACTGCCCCGCACCCTTCGCCTTCCGGGCAATCGTAATACGGGGAAACATCTCCTTCGTCAGCTCAATATACGCATAACTCTTCGCATCCCGCAGATCAATATTGTACTTCGGCTGATGACGCTTAATGAGATTGTTCTCCAGAAGATACGCCTCCTCATCCGTCCCCGTAACAATATACTCCACATCCGCAATTGTCCGCACCAGCTTCTGCGTCTTTGGATCATGATCCCGCTTCTGAAAATACGAAGAAACCCGCTTGCGCAGATCCTTGGCCTTGCCCACATAAATGATCGTCCCCGTACTGTCTTTGTACAGATAACAACCCGGACTATGCGGAATATCGGCAAGAGAAAACGGAACGGATGCGGCTGCCATATATGCTGTATACATGCGGCGGCAGAAAGTAAATAGTCAATCCTTTCTGCAAAATCCTCCGGCAGCCCTGTGCGCGTCCCGGCCACGACACACATCCGGGATACATCCGGAATTATCGCCTGAACTGTCCTTCTACATAAATCCCCGCATAGCGACAGACCCTCCTGCCCGTATCTCATATATAGATATGCATCCTGACATGAATGAACGAAAATTTTGTCTTAAATGTATGGGATGTTGTCATAATTCCGCAAAAATTTGTCATCATTGATATTGTTTTGTTAAACGGGAGGCAATAATTCAGCATACAACAAACGTTGTATCAACCTACAGGTGAATATTTATGGAACCAACAGACACACTTTCCGTCCTGATAATCGGGGCCGACACAACATCCGGCAGTGCCTTCTCCCACAACATGCAGGCACTCATCAATCATCTGAAAGACGATGACATGAACGTAATCAGCGTCGAAACCTTTGAAGGCCTCAAAGACGGCTTCATCGCAAACGGCGCAATGGCAGACTGTGTCCTCATCGACTGGCATGCAAAAAGCGCCAGAGAACTGATCAAACTCATTCGCGAACAGAACAAATACATCAGCATCTTCCTCCTCACCGAACCCGGAGATCTCTCTAAAATCCCGGTCGAGGTGTTCTCCACCATCGATGAATACGCATGGATTCTCGGCGACACTCCCGAATTCATCGCAGGAAGAGTCAAATCCGCTGCCCGCAAATATCGCAAAGCCATTCTTCCGCCCATGTTTGGCGCACTCATGGACTTCTCCGAAGACTTCTAGTACTCCTGGCACACCCCCGGCCACACCGCGGGAACCGCGTTCCTCAAATCTCCGATCGGCAAACTTTTCTACGAATTTTACGGCGAACAGACCTTCCGTTCCGATCTCTCCATCTCGGTTGGCGAACTCGGCAGTCTGCTTGACCACTCAGGCCCCATCGGCGAAGCGGAAAAGTACGCCGCAAAAGTATTTGGTTCTGACATGACCTTCTTTGTCACCAACGGAACCTCCACCTCCAACCGTGTTGTACAGGGCGCACTTGTCGCTCCGGACGAGATCGTCTTTGTGGACAGAAACTGCCACAAATCCCTTGAGCAGGCGTTCACGCTTGACCACGGTATTCCGGTCTATATGGTGCCGACCCGGAACCGGTACGGTATTCTCGGTCCCATTCCGCAGCATGAAATGGAGCCGGAGACACTCGCAAAGAAACTCGCCGACCACCCGCTGGCATCCAAAGCAAAGAACAAGACCCCGGCAGCCGCAGTCGTCACCAACTCAACCTACGACGGTGTCTGTTACGATGCAGTCCATTCCGAGGAACTGCTGGGACAGACCGTGAACACCATCCACTACGACGAAGCCTGGTACGGCTACGCAAAGTTCAATCCCATGTATGCCGGACGTTTCGGCATGCACGAAGACACCCGCCCGGCAGGCGACCGCCCGACAGTGATCACCACCCAGTCCACGCACAAACTGCTCGCCGCTCTTTCCCAGGCATCAATGATCCATATCAAGAACGGCAAACACCCGCTTGATCACGCTCTCTTCAACGAAGCGTTCATGATGCACGCGTCCACCTCTCCGCAGTACGGTATCATTGCGTCCCTTGATGTCTCTTCCAAGATGATGGATATGGGCGGCAATGCCCTCATGCAGGAGTCCATCGATGAGGCGATCCGTTTCCGTCAGATGATGGCACGCGCCTGCGGCGAGCTGGACATCTGTAAACTGGGCGACTGGTGGTTCCATGCCTGGCAGCCCGACACAGTCATCATGCCCGACGGAAAGAAAGTTCCGTTTGCCGACGCCGATCCGGAAGTTCTTGCCCATAATCCGGGCTGCTGGGTGCTCCGTCCCGGAGATGTCTGGCACGGGTTCCCGGACATGTCCGAGAACTGGGCAATGCTGGACCCGATCAAAGTCACTGTCCTTACTCCGGGCATGAACGATGACGGAACCCATGCAGAGTTTGGTATTCCGGCAGCGGTTGTCCTCGCCTATCTTGACACGAAAGGAATCATCAACGAGAAGTCAGGCGACTACAATATTCTGTTCCTCTTCTCAATGGGTGTCACGAAAGGAAAGTGGGGAACGCTCATGTCCGCACTGTTCGACTTCAAGACACTGTTTGACAAGAACACTCCGTTAGAAGAGGTTCTGCCGGATCTCGTCAAAGCATATCCGAACCGTTACGGCGGCATGACGCTGCAGACGCTTGCAAAGGAGATGCACCAGTACATCAAGTCCACCCGCCAGACCCAGCTTGCCAACGAGGCCTGTGCGGTGATGCCGGTTCCGGTCATGAAACCGGCAGACGCATACCGCTATATTGTCAAGGGTCAGGTTGAACATGTCCCGGTCGACAAGATGGCAAACCGCATTGTGGCAACGGGCGTTGTCCCCTATCCGCCGGGAATCCCCATGCTCATGCCGGGCGAGAACGCAGGAAAGGCTGACGGCCCGATTCTGATGTACCTGAAGACCCTGCAGGAGTTTGACCGCAGGTTCCCCGGATTTGCCCACGACACGCACGGTGTCGAGGCGATTGACGGAACTTACTATGTGTACTGTATAAAGGAGTAAATGAAAATGACTGATTCGCCAGCTGCCGCGGGTACTTCCTCCGGAACTGCCCCGGCGAAAAAACCGAGCTCCAACAAGAAGCTCGGAATCATCTCCCTTGCGATGATCAACGTCGCCGCAGTGTTAAGCCTGCGAAACTTCCCGACGATGGCCATGGAAGGATGGGGAATGATCTTCTGGTACGTGCTGTTCACTGTCTGTTTCCTGATTCCGACCGCTCTTGTTGCCGCCGAACTTGCCTCCACCTGGCCGAAGGCCGGAGGTATTTATGCATGGGTGAAGGAAGCCTTCCCCGGCGACGGGAGTTTCATTACCATCTGGTGTTCCTGGGTGAACAATCTGGTATGGTTCCCGACGGTTGTTTCGTTCTTTGCGGCAACCCTTGCCTACGCGGTTCTTGCACCGACTCTTGGCAACAACCACATCTACATGGCAATCGCCATGCTTGCCTGCTACTGGGGAGTTACCCTCTTTAACTTCTACAGCTCGACGAAGAACTCGACGCTGCTGTCCACGGTGGGTACCTTCCTCGGCTCGCTGATTCCAATTGGTATCATTGTGGTGCTGATGGTTGTCTGGCTTGCGCTTGGAAACCCGAACGCACTCGGATTACCAACGGTTGATAACATGCTTCCGTCAATGAACATGAGTACTATCACGTTTGCGGCGAGTATGATCCTTGTGTTTGCCGGTATGGAAATGGCGGGGTATCATGCCCGCGAGACGGAGAATCCGCGCAGGGATTATCCGATTGCGATGTTCATTGCAGCGGCGATTATCTGTATCATGTCGATCCTCGGAACCCTTGCGGTCGGTGTGGTGATTCCGGCTGAGGAGATCAGTCTGAACGCCGGTATTGTCCAGACATTCCTGTCGATGTTCACCCACATGCATGTGGAGTGGCTGGTTATTCCGGTTGCTATCATGCTTGCAATCGGTATTATTGCCCAGCTCTCCACCTGGGTTGTCGGTCCGGCAAAAGGTATGCTGCCTGCGGCAATGACCGGGGATCTTCCGCCAATCTTCCGCAAGACCAACAAGTACGGTATGCCGCTTGGCGTTCTGGTTGTACAGGGTATCATCTCGTCGGCCTTTGCCGTCGCTATGATTGCGATTCCGTCCATCAATGAAGGATACTGGATCTTAACGGCAATCACCTCGCTGATCAATGCAGTGATGTACATGTTCATGTTCGCGGCGTTCATCAAACTGCGGAAGATCAAGCCGGATGTGAAACGCCCGTACAAACTGCCGGGCGGAAAGGTCGGCATGTGGATTGTGGGCGGTGTTGCCCTGATTACATTGTTCTTCGCATTTGGTGTGGGGCTGCTGCCGGAGACGAACGGTGCAAGCTTTGGCATGACGCAGACGATCCTGTATGTGATTGGTATGCTGGTTTCCGTGCTTGTGATCATTCTCTTGCCGCCGATTGTTCTGCGGAAGCTGAAAAAACCGTCCTGGAAGCCGAGCGACGAGGAGTACAAGGCATGGCTTGCAGAAGATCCGGAGTGATCTTCTTTCTCTCTTTTTTTCGAGCTGCGGACCGTGTTGTCCGAAAAATATCTCTGCAACCATTCTTGCCGTTCCTCCTCTTGGATGATCCGAAAATTGTGGAGGAGGATTGATCCATGGTCTGGAAACATACCGATGTCCGCGATATTGTGGTTCTAAAAGAGTTATAATTTTTGGAAATTTTTTGAAAAAAGTTTCAGAGCGGGAACGTGACGACTTTATCGCCAATGATTGTTCCCCCAAACTCTCCCTCAAGCAGTGCTCGGCAGATCAGCGACGGATCGCGGCCGTCGATGACAACCAGCGGGATGCCGGAACGTTCGGTGATCTTTGCGGCCACCAGATCGATGACCATGTTGCTGCCGGCGCAGAGTTTTTCTTTCATGATTAAATCGATAAGATCCTGCGGCCCGAGTGTATCGTATTTTACGGCTGCCGGATTCTTCTTCGGGTCTGCCGAGTAAATCCCGTCGATTGCGGTCATATTGATCATCATCGATGCACAGGTTTCCTCCGCAAGGACTGCGGCGACCGCGTCGGTGGTCTGACCGGGAGTAACGCCGCCCATCACCACGATCTTTCCGGTCAGGGCAAACTCCTTTGCTTCCAGATACGACTCGGCGACCCGCGGATACGCGTACTCGCCGAGGGCGGCAATCAGAAGTTTTGCGTTAATGCGGGTGATCAGAATACCGAACTCGTCTGATGATGCTTCGTCAAGTCCGATATCACGGCACACGTTGATGTACCGGCGGGCTTCCCCTCCCCCGCCGACCACGGCAAATATCTGATGTCCGGCTTTGACCAGAGTTTTAAGTGCGTCTGTCCACTCCATCAGCCGATGAGTGTCAAGTGTTGGTACAAGAACCGATCCTCCCACAGAGATTACAACCCGCGTCATGAAAATTCCTTATCTATTTGTTCGGTCTTTGCATATATGTTCTATTGGGTTATGGTTTATCTTCCCGCCAAACGGAGCAAGGATCTGAACAAAGAATGTTCTCTCGGAAAAAAGATATTTTTGAAGATTATTTGCTGAGTTCTTTCGGATGCAGGTACGGGCCGGTATAGGTTTCATCCAGCGCCGCATCCGAGTTCTTCTGCGTCATGAGACTGACTACCACCATTGCAATGATGGCAAGCGCCAGCGCATAGATGGAGATGTGCATCGGAAGTTTTCCGATGAACTGATCATAGTAACCAAACCCGATTGAGGCGAACAACCCGACCGCCATACTCGCAATTGCGCCCGCAGCGGTCGCCCGCCGCCAGTAAAGTCCGGCAATTAACGGGACAGCAAACGAACAGAGCATGAGACCGATACCAAGCCAGATCAGGAAGGCCAGCATCTCCGGCGGGTTGATCGCAAGAATCAGCGAAACGACGGCTGCAATGAGCACACAGATCTGACTGACGCGGACAACCTGCCGCTCGGTTGCGTTCGGGCGAAGCATTGTCTTGAAGATGTTCCAGGAAAACCCCGTCCCCACCGTAAGCATCAGCCGGTCGGTGGTGGACATGACTGCGGACAACACGATCACCGCAAAAAGGCCGGTGATAAAGATGCTTGGAGCCGCCGCCTGAATGCCGTACATTAGGGCAAAGTCAGGAGCGTTCGTTACGGCGATCGCGTCCAGTTTTCCCTCTTCTGCCATGACGCGGACACCCATGCCGGAGATCTTGACCAGCAGCATGATGACAAGGTAGATGCCGAATGCGATAATCGGTGCCCATTTGAAGTAGGAGATCTTCTTCGCCGCAAAGACATTGGACATAACGTGCGGCGCACAGGCAAGACCCACCATAAGGAGGACGCCGAATGAAACCAGGAACTCAGGCGTACAGTAGGCGTACGCCGCATACGCATTCGGGAACGCCGGCATCACAAGGTTTGGATCAATGGATGCGAGAACGGTATTGATGTGCTCAATGCCTCCTGCGTAGCTGAGAATGAACGGCGAGACCAGCAGAACACCGAAGATGAGAATCAGTCCCTGCACAAGACCTGTCCACGACACTGCATACAATCCTCCAATCACGGTGTATGCCGTGATGATGATTCCTGAGATCAGGAGTGCCTGCCAGTGTTCCAGACCAAACACCCAGATAAGAACGATACTGATTGCCGTGTACTGGCCGACGAGGTAGACCAGACTGACGGCAATGCTTGCCAGAGCCGAGAGGGCACGAAGTTCTTTGTTGTTCTCGTATCTGATGGCAAAGTAGTCCTCAAGGGTCATACATCCTTTTTCCCGGCCAATCTTATTGAGTTTGGAACCGAAGAAAATAATACAGAACGCGGCTGCGAGCGGCACGAAGATCTGTTCCCAGATTCCCGGCCAGCCGGATGCGTAGCCGAACCCGCTGGTTCCAACGAGCGTCATACCGCTGCAGATGGAACAGACGATCAGAAGCGTGAACAGCCAGAACCCGAGACTTCTGCCGGCAAGCATGTAGTCCTCGGAGTTCTTGATCTTTTTCGATGCCCACACACCGATGCCGAGCAGCACCACGAAGTAAACAACGATAAGTGCAAGGGTAACCAGGGTACTTCCTTCACTGAGCCCCATTGATTACTCCTCCACCACCTTGGGGAAGGTGAGACCCCAGAGGATGAGAAGAATAAACACAATGACAATCGTGCCGCCCACAGTCAGCACGGTGATGTCAGGTAATCCAAGTATCATACCATAAGAGTGTCACGTGTTGTCATATAACATATTCGGTTTGATGCTGATTGCAAAAAAAGATGTGTCAGGCTGCTGACCTTTGCGCAAAGTACGCCGCTGTCCGTTCGGCAACGTTTTCCCTGAGGTTTTCGTAGAAGAAGTAGTAGTCATACACATGGTACACGCCGTCGGCGAACAGTTCCGGCAGTGAGTAGGATGCAGAGTCGGGCGAGTCAGCGATGAGGACAACTGATCCGTTCACCTCTGCAAGATATGCTCCGGTAAAGTTCGGGATCTCTGCTGATACACTGCCATTGTTGTAGAAAAACACAGCTCCTTCGTTTTCGGAAGCATTCGCATAGGTTTCGTCGGTCTTCCAGTTCAGCGGGTTTATGCCGATTGCCCCGGGCATGGCAATCGTGTTTTTGCCGGAGGTGTTTCTTCCCTGTGTGTTGTAAGTGATAATCACGCCGATATCGGTTTTGCCAGCGGCTGCTCTGAGCTGCGGATACTGTGCAAGTTCAAACTCCGAGATGGTGTAGCCGATAGGATATGCGGCGATGAGTTTGTTTTGCAGGTCGGGATCCACGAAGAGATCAATCATCAGCTGTTTGATCCGGTATGATCCTTGCGAGTGGCCGGCAAGGATGAATGGTTTTCCGTTGTTGTAGTTGTCCAGATAATACAGAAACGCGGCTTTCACATCCTCGTAAGCACGTTTCTCGGCGATGTACTGATCTTTTGTCCAGGTACCGTTTCCCAGCATGGAGTACAGGCCGGTCTGCCGGTAGAAGGGGGCATAGATGTTTGCCGTCTCTGCAAAGACATCTTTCTTCATCAGAACGTCATCAACCGCACCCTGCCGGAATGCGGGGTCGCTGGTGTTCATTGCGTCGATGTAGAGGGTTTTGAACAGTGTCGGGTAGAGGTAGAAGACGTCCGCCGGTTTTTCATCGGCAGTATCCGGAAGGTATGCCCAGCTTTCCGCCTGCGAGTAGTCAAGCGGCTGAAGAGGATTTTCTCCGGCGGGCGGTGCAGTGATGCAGCCTGCGGTGATGACAATGAGAACGAGTGCCGGTAGAAGGAGCAGACGGGTGTTCATCAGAAAAGAATGGGTTGTCTTTTGGGATAAGTTCTGCTTACCGGGAATCATTTCATACCATAAACGATACGCTGTAGATCTTCTCCGGCACGGCAGAGTGTACCCGCCACATATCCTCAGGCGTCACCGATCCTTCCTGAAGCATCCGCTGCATTCTCCGGGGAACGGACCGCGGGCCGTTCACCGCGCCCGGACGGGAGAGATCGTCCATGTAGTCGCTTTCCATGGTGAACTCCCGCTTCTCTCTGAACCATTCGGCAAGGAACGGTTCTCGGACCGTGACGGACGGGTGAAGCGGCGTTTCGCAGGTGGCAAAATGTTTGACGACACGTGCCGGATTCATGCCGGCAGCTTTTGCGAGATCGACAACATCCGCACAGGCGCCGCTTTCGGCATGAATCTGCAGCGCACAGTCCAGCTCTGCGGCGAGCGTAAGAGCATGAGAGAGCACGCGGTTGGAGGTGTCCCACACCTCCGGTTCTACCGGATAATGGGGACGGCCTGACTTGAGGCCGATGGCATGCCCTTCGGCAACGTACTCTGCGGCAACATCCAGCGCTCCGCACATGAGAGCCTCGGCTTCGCCGAGGCTCATACGGCTGCAGAGCTTTCCAATCTCTGCCGGGTGCACGCCGCAGATCGGATAGCACACGCAGCCTTCGGCACGGACGGTTTTTGCGGTTTCGAGCAGTTCGTCAAACACTGGCCGGAAATCATCTGGTTGTGTCGGAAAGATCTCGTGCGACCTGGAGGGGAGCGACACGAGAACGATGTGCGTCCCGCCCGAACGCATGAACTCCCTGATCACAGACGGGCCGACACCCGTCCGGCGGCTGATATGGAAGTGGTCGTCGAGGATGGGGAATGACTCCTGCATCTTACTCAAGAATCTTCATCATAGGGTAGCCGTTCTCGAACTTCAGCTGGGCGCGGCAGGTTGCGTCACCGAACTTTGTTTCAATCACCGCATGGTACATCGCGCCGGTCAGTTCGGAGTAACCGAACGGATTTTCGTTCATGAGAGACCGGTCGAGATGTACTTCGATGCGGGTTACATAGGGCTGAAGCGAGACAGCGCTTTCAATTGCTGCCTCAACTTTGTCGGCGGTTGATCTGCTGATAGGCGTTCCCACAAACTGGTGGTAGAGTGCGCCAAGTTTTATCGCTGCTTCAAACACTGCATTTTCTCTGTCGGTTGCCATGATGATTTCCTCAAAGTAGTTTTACGGTATCGTTTCTGGGTGTAATGATGTCACCCGCCCGCTTCATTTTGTCCAGAAGTTTTTCGACCTCGTCTTTGCCGTAATGGTGCTGGCTGACCATCGTGTCGATCACTTTGTCCAGTTTTGCGGATCCGCCGCCCTCGGCGAGGATTTTGATGGTCTCGCGAAGGACGCGGGTCATGTCGCGGCTGGATTTGGTGATGCCGGTTGTGACTTTGTCAATGTCGATCTGGCCGGTTGCGGGGTCGTATGCCACCTGCTTTAAGCAGGAGTCCACGATCTTGACCACCCGTTTCGCGTCCTCGGCATCGATCTCATCCGCAAGCCGGACGCGGGCACTTGCTTCGGCGAGTCTGACAAGTGCCTCCAGCTGACGGGCAGTGACCGGTACGGGTTTTTCGGAGTCAATCGCAACACCGCGAAGATTCTGATAGTACTGCACAAGAATCTCTTTTGCTTCATCGGTGAGCATCGGGAAGCAGTTGCGTTTTGCGTAGGCGAGATATTTACGGAGCAGCACTGCATCGATCTCGGGCGTGACGGGAGCAAGTTCGCGTTTGAAGTACTCGTCGTCCGCTCCGGGGATCGGATGCTTTTTGTGGTGCATGATCTTTTCTCCGGCCATGTGGGACTTTAAGATGTGGTTTGCGATGTTGAGGTCGCGAACGGCATCGGGTTTGTCCTTCATGATGAAGATGAGGTCAAACCGGGAGAGAAGCGACGGCGGCATGTTGACCTGTTCGGAGATGTTGGTGAACTCGTCGAACCGTCCGAGTTTCGGGTTGGCCGCACCGAGCAGCGAGCAGCGTGTCCGAAGCGTTGCGTTGATGCCGGCTTTGGCGACCGAGATGGACTGCTGTTCCATTGCTTCGTGCAGGGAGGAGCGGTCGTCTCTTTGCATCTTGTCCATCTCATCAACGGCGGCGATTCCTTTATCGGCAAGAACGAGTGCTCCGGCTTCAAGAGTCCACCGTCCGTCGCCGAGGTCATCCTTGACGGCGGCGGCGGTGAGACCTGCGGAGGATGCGGATTTGCCGGAGGTGTAGATGCCGCGGGGAGCGAGTTTGATGACATAGCGGAGAAGCTGGGATTTTGCAATACCCGGGTCACCGACGAGGAGGACGTGAATGTCGCCCCGAAGACTGCTGCCGTCCGGCATTTCCTTGGCGATGCCGCCAAACATCTGTAGTGCGATTGCTTCCTTGACTTCGTCGTTTCCGTAAATGGTCGGGGCAACGGATCGGGCGATTTTGCCGTACACGGCCGGGTCGGTTGCCATCTCTTTGATTGCTTCTTCATCCTCTTCGCTGATGTTGACCTCCTCGAACTCTTTGATGGAGATCTCAATGGAGTTGCATTCAATAAAGAGATCAAAGACGGTGCTTTTCTGGCCGCCGGTGACCCGCTGGACACTCCGGAGAATGCCGTTGATGATGACGCGGTCGCCCGGGGAGACGATGCCGCAGAGGTCGTCAACGACATCAATGTCGATGTTCTGCGGCTGTTCGCCGCCGCGAAGTCCTTCGGGGGTTTCCTGAATGCGGAGCTTCTGGGAGTCGATGAAGGTGGATTTGTTCTGGACGAGTTCGAGTTTTTTC
>JAISHD010000081.1 GCA_031262705.1 Methanocalculaceae archaeon
CGATCCCTCGCCGGCATACACCAGCGTATTCTTCAGAGAATCATTATCCCCGCCGCTGCTTACACACCCGGCACTAACGCACAGAAGAAGAACGACAGCCGCACAACAGAAAAGATACACAACGTTACTGGTCTTCATGGAATCACTCCTCCGGAGCTGCTGATACAGGCTTCGTTCCGGAGACCAGATAGTACGGACTTTGCGGCGCAATCTTTGGCATACCAGGTCATCTCCTTTCGCTGAATGGCAAGGATCTCCGTAAGACTCTGCGCCCGGACCGCGGAAAAACCGGCACGTCTGAACTGCTCCTCAACCATTTCCTGCGGCATTCCGCCGCTGTTCGGCAGGGTTGACCGAAGCTCCGCGCTATACTCATGGGAACCGTGCGGATGCTTCTCCATCCGGCTTGCAAGAGCCAGACTGAGTTTGCGGCGCATCGCAGACACCACAGATCCGTCATCCCACAGACCATCAATAACGATGAGCGTACCCGACGGTTTGAGAACCCGGTACCAGTTTGCAAGAGCCTCCGCCGGATGCGGCAGCGTCCAGAGAAGATGCCGGTTAATCACCGCATCAAAGGTCTCATCCGCAAACGGCGGATCTTCGGCATCCCCCTCCTGAAAGATCATCGAAAGACCGAGTTCGGCATTTTTCGCTCTGCCGACCTCCATCATCCCTGCGGAAAGATCAATATCGGTAACGGTATGACCCATCTCCGAAAGCAGCAGACCCATAGCTCCCGTACCACAGCCGGCATCAAGAATCCGGAGCGGCGGTTTTGGCAGAACACTGCCAAGCACCGCAACCCACGCATCTTTCTCCTCGGTACGGTGAATGCCGTGGGAGACATGACGGTCGTACTCCTTCGATCCGGCAGTCCACCTCTCGGCAATCTCTGATTTCATCATTTCATCATGCATAGTTCTCTCTCACATCAGCAGAAAATGACCGTCTGCTACCTCGGTAAGTACTCCGTCGCCGGTAAACAACGAGGTATCATATGCAAGACGGGTTCTGCTTCGTTCCAGATCCGGGTCCGGTACCGGTGCCGATGAGATCAGCGACGCCGTGTAGGGATGCAGCGGATGCCGGAACAGTTCATCTGTCGGTGCAAGTTCCACAATCTTTCCTTTCAGCATCACCGCAATGCGGGTGGAAAGGAACCGGACCATCGATAAATCATGGGCAATGAAGATGAAGGAAAACCCTTCCGTCTTCTGCAGATGCTGGAACAGGGTAACAATCTGTGCCTGAATGGAAATATCCAGAGAAGCAATCGGCTCGTCGGCAATAATCAGGTCCGGACGGATCGCAATACTGCGGGCAATGGCAACACGCTGCCGCATCCCGCCGGAAAGTTCACCCGGGTACTTGTGCCGGTAGGCAGCGGAAAGACCGACCTGGGCAAGACAGGCCAGCACCCGCTCTTCGCGTTCTTCTTTGGCGGCATACACACGGTTGACCAGTAAGGGCTCGGCAACGATCTCCTCAACCGTCATATGCGGATTGAGAGCGGCAGCTGAGTCCTGAAAAATAATCTGCATGTTCCGGTGGACATCATCCTTCACCTCTTTGGGGAGATGTTTTGCGGAGATGAGATTTCCTTTAAAGTAAATCTCGCCGCCGGTAAGTGCATTGACACCGAGGATACTTTTTGCAACGGTGGACTTGCCGCTCCCGGTCTCGCCGACGATGCCGAAGACCTCACCGGCGTCCACGGAAAAATCAATACCGTCAACCGCCCGGATAGTCACGGAACGATTGATCGCAAAGTGCTGGACCAGCCCGACAACATCCAGAACCGGCGTTGCGGTCATTGCGGTTCACCTTCCTTCCGCCGCAGAGAGACGGGAGAGGGGATCCGCGGTGCACGGGGATCCAGCAGCCACGTAGCCGCAGCGTGCGTCGGGGAAACCGCAAAGAACGGCGGCATCTCCTCATAGTCAATCTGTAACGCATACAAATTGCGGTACGCAAACACATCGCCTTCCGGCGGATTCAGCATCACGGGCGGCATGCCCGGAATGCAGTGCAGCGGTTCGCCTTCCCGTGCCAGCGACGGAAGGGACTGCATCAGTCCCCACGTATAGGGATGACGGGGATCATAGAATATCTCATCCACCCGCCCTATCTCCACAATCTTTCCGGCATACATAATTGCCACGCGGTCGGCAATCCGGGCAACGACACCGAGATCATGGGAGACGAACACAATCGTAAGACCAAGTTTGTCCCGCAGTTCCAGAAGTAAATCCAGAATCTTTGCCTGCACCGTCACGTCAAGAGCGGTTGTCGGTTCGTCGGCAAACAGAATCTTCGGATTGGAAGCAAGAGCGATGGCAAGAACACACCGCTGACGCATCCCGCCGGAGAAGAAATGCGGCTGCAGATCGTAGCGGACAACGGGATCCTCGATACCGATCAGCTCAAGCAGCTCCAGGGCACGTGCCTTTGCCGCATCTTTACCTGCGTTGCTGTGTTTCCGTACCGCTTCGGCGATCTGTTTTCCGATCGGTATCGTCGGGTTCAGGGTGGTCATCGGGTCCTGAAAGATCATCGAAAAAAGATTCCCGCGAAGACTGCGCATCTCCTTCTCCGAACATCCGGTAATCTCCGTTCCGTCAACCGTGATCGTACCGGAGGCGATTCTGGCGTTTTTTGGAAGGAGTTTCATCACCGACTGACAAAGAACCGTCTTGCCGCAGCCCGACTCCCCGACAATTGCGAGGATCTCCCCTTGTTTCACGCAGAGATCAACACCCCGCACGGCACAGACCTCCCCTTCCGGCGTGTCGAAATGGAGGGAGAGGTTGTTGATTTCTAAAATTTCGGCCATTGGTGAAAAAGAAAAATTATTTGGAGAGGGTCCACTCTTCAATGTTCCACATAACACCGACCGCATGGTGTCCGAGGACACGGGTCGTGTCAAGACCGGAAAGACCGGCAATACTGACGTAGTTACCGTCAAGGTATGCGGTTAACACAATACCCGGACTCTTTGCGTAGGCGACCTCAAACTCCTGATAGATAGCCGTTCTCTTGTCAGGGTCGGTCTCATGCCGGCCGGCGGTGAACAGGCGGTCAACCTCGGCGTTGGAGTACTGCATGGTGTTGTCACTTGCGCCGGTAACGTAGTTTGCATACACCATATCCGGATCGAACTGGGCGGAGTACCCGGAGAGGAATCCGTTGTACCCTTTGTTCCAGTCGAACTTGGTAACAACAACAATCTCCATGTCAATACCTGCCTCTTTGAGCATGCGGGAACAGAGGTTGGCAATATCGATACGCTCCTCTTCATGGCCGCGGACCTGAATGGTGAAGTGGAACTTCTGACCGTTGCGTTCGTAGATACCGTCACTGCCTTTGACCCATCCGAGTTTTTCCATCTCTGCGGCAAACTTTGTCAGATCGTAGGAATAGATGTCGGCTGCGGGGTTTCCTCCGTAGTCGCTTAACTGAATCGGACTGAAGGCGGTAACCCCCCGTCCGTCAAGGACACTGGTAACGATGGCCTGTTTGTCGATTGCATAGTTCAGTACGCCAATCGAGTCGCCGTTCTCCTGCCAGAACTTTGTCCGGAAGTCCATGGACATTCCGCGGTAATCGGCGGTCTTGAAGTCGATGTTCTTGTAGTTCGAATTGCCGCGGAACGTCTTTGCGTAATTTGCGTTCAGCCAGGCAAGGTCTGCTTCGCCGGTGGAGAGCATGGTTGCTTTCGTGCTTTCGACCGCGACCGTCTTGTAGATGACGCGTTCAATGTTCGGTACTGTTCCGTAGTAGTTGGTGTTCCGCTCAAGAATGATCATGCCGCCGGCGGTATCCCACTCAACGAACCGGTACTTACCGGTACCGACCGGGTGCTGGTTGAAGGAGTCCGTGTTGATGTCCTTTCCTTTGAGCAGATGTTCGGGCAGGATACCAATCGTGAAGTAATCCAGCATTGCCGCATTGGTGTCCCCCATCATGAAGACAACCGTGTGGTCGTCGGGTGCGGTTACGGAAGCAATGTCTTCGTAGTTGCTGGTGATACTGGACGAGATCGTCTCATCGTGCATCAGCACGTCATAGGTGAACACCACATCGGATGCGGTGAACGGCGTGCCGTCATGCCAGGTCACGCCGTTCCGGAGCGTGAAGGTGTAGATCATCGATGCAGGATCATACGTATAGGACTCTGCAAGATCCACAATCGGTTTGCCGTTTGCATCATACTTCATCAGACCCGAACAGATGAGATCGGCAAGTTCTGAGTGGCTGTTTAAAACCGGATTGATCGTGTCCTCCGACTCACCGGCATATACCAGAGTGTTTTTCAGCGAGACATCTTCGGTGTTTCCGCCGATTCCAATACAACCTGCAGAAATGGTAAGAAGCAGTACTGCAACAATACAGCACAGAATAAATGGCGTTGTTCGTTTTTTCACAGATTTCACATCCCAGAATTGAGATCACAGTTATCGCTCAGAGGTAATACGAATTTTCAAATTCATATTCACTAAGCATTACGATGTTGTAGTTAACGAGGTATAAATATTACATAAAGATAATTTCGTAGCAAAAAAGAGGGGTGGTTTCAGAGCCTGCTCGGTTTTTTGTTTGACTCTTTGCAGAAATAATTCGCAATCGAGGTGATACAGCTCAGAGTTACCACAAGGAAAACACCCGGAATGATAATTACCCACCAGGTGTTGAGAAGCAGGGCACGGTTTGCAAGCGAAAGCAGACTTCCCCAGGAAAGGACGCCCAGCGGCAG
>JAISHD010000084.1 GCA_031262705.1 Methanocalculaceae archaeon
GGACGGGGGAAGGTCTCAACGAACTTGACCGACTCGATCTCCGGGAACAGGCCGAAAGCCTCCTGCGTGATCATGTACTCGGTCATCATCCAGTTCTGGTTATACATTGCCATCATCGGCGGAACCTCAACGGAGATAAAGTTCTTGTGCGCATTGCTGACCTTCATCTCACGTCCGGTGAAGAGACGGATCGTTCCGGTAAGCTTCTCGATCGGATCTTCGACCATTTCCTCGATCTTGTACACATAGGTGACATCCTGGCCGGAAAGCGGGTGGTTGAAGTCCACGAGATAACGGTTGCCGATCTTGTTCACCACAACACCCTCACGTCCTTCAACCGTCACGCGGTCAAGCATGGAAATTTTCTGCGGTAGTGCCTTCTTGTCAACAGCCTTCAGCTCATCCTTCTTGTGCTCGCCGAATGCTTTCGCTGCCGGAACAACAACCGTGTACTCCTGGCCAATTTCTTTTCCGGCAAGATCCTCATCCACCCCGGGAAGAACATGACCTGCACCGACCTTAACCACAACCGGGCCGTACATTGCATTTTCGCAGAAAATTCCTGCCTTCTTTGCCTCCTCAGCCTCCGTCGTATCGAACGGAGCACCATTCACGGAACCGGTGTAGCTGAGTTTAATATAGTTGCCATTTTCAATAGCCATACGAATTCCCTATACTATGCGCATTCATACATTAAGAGAGTTTCCCGGGATTGCAAAATTTTCATGCGTCCTCTCCCGTCGTGAAAAAAACCTCACACAATTTTAGCAGTGCAGAAGTTTGCGGAACAATCTCGAAGGCATTATCACGCGTGAGACGAAACACTTCTGTTACTCATGGCACTGGAGATCGAGATTAAAGTAAAAGTTCCCGCACTTGAACCTATCCGGGAAAATCTCAAAAAGAACGGCGCAGAACTCATTGCTGAACAGGATGAGCACGACATCTACTACAACGCCCCTCACAAAGATTTCGCCGTAACCGACGAAGCCCTTCGTGTCCGCTACACTAGGAACCAGACCTGCGGCAAAATCATGCCGCCAAACTTCACCTACAAAGGCCCCAAAGTCGGTCGTGAGGGATTCAAAGCCCGTGAGGAGATCATCGTTGACATCTCCTCAGGCGAACAGCTTGCCATCATTCTTGAGCGGCTGAACTTCAGAAAAACCGCCGAGGTTGTCAAGCACCGTGAGATCTATCAATGTGAAAAAGCCATCGTTACACTTGACAACGTCGCAGAAGTTGGAACCTTCTCCGAGATCGAAGCTGATTTCTCTCTCACTGAAGATGAAGCAGTCGCCGTGATAGAAAACATTGCAAACATGGCCGGTATCACCGGCAAGAGGCTCACTACATCCTATCTTGAAATTCTGCTTGATGCCCGTGCACAAAAGGCAGCGCAATAATTTTTTTGTAAAAAAATCAGGGGAAGTTTTACTCAGGCTTCCTCTCTCTCGTTTACGCTCAGCAGCTTAATCGTTGGCTCATCTCCGTCAGTAAGCGTGATCACCGCATAATTTCCTTCCGAAGCCGGTCCCGGATTCACACAGATACGCCGCTCAAACTCTGCAATACCTTTCTGTTCATGAATGTGACCGCAGCAGATAATATCAAACTCACGGACCACCGCTGCAACGGACGCGGAACCGACATGCACCGATCCGTTCTCGCCGATGCCGTCCAGGGCACCCTGCGGCGGTGCGTGCGTCATCAGGAGATTCCATCGGTTTTTCTTCGTCCTTGCAAGAACCTCTGCCAAGGCGGCCGCAATCTCCTCCTCAGACATCTCAAACAGTGTATTAAAGGGAGTCGTGTTCGACCCTCCAAGGCCTGTTATGGTAATGCTGCCGAGATCAATGCTCTTCTTATGCAGAGAGATCGCATCCGAAGCCTCGATCACCTGAATGATCTCCTTTGGATCACAGTTACCGGGAACAACAAAGGTCGGGGCCGGAATCTCCTCAAGTGCCGGGATCACTCCGTCCAGCGGTCCGAAATCCGTCAGGTCTCCGCCGATCAGAACATAATCCGGTTCCTCCTCCTCGAATATTTTGGGGATTACCTCATATTTCCCGTGTACATCGGTAATAAAAACAATATCGGTCATAAATACTATATTTCACGGCTGAGGATATGAAGTTTCAGAAAACCCGGGTATCTCATGAATATTTGCGGGGAACATGAGCGGTGAGGAAAAAAACTATGGTGGGATTTCTGGATCGTTTTCCGTTTCCAAAAATTACTGGGCAACCTGTGTTGCTGCCCGGCTCTCCCGCATCCAGGCAACTGCATACGCACCGGCAACCAGCATACTGAACACCCCGGCGACGAGGAACAGATTACTGTAGGTACCAACAATCTCTAGAACCGGAATCACCACAAGAGACGAGGCGAACATTCCGAAATTTAACGCCACCGAATAAACTCCTGTTGCCTTTCCCATGGCATGAACCGGCGCCTCGTTTGTGATCCAGTTCATAACTGTTGGAATCAAAGCACCCTGTCCCAAACCAACAAAGATCGCTGCAAGGGCAATTGCCGCGACCGACGCTGCGAGTCCTAGAAGACAGTATCCCGCACCAATGACAAGGAAACACAGAAACATCATCTGCATCCGCAGCATCCGTGCCGCAATTCTTCCGTAGAAAATACCGGCCAGCGCCGAACAGCACCCCATCAGACCAAGCATCAGCCCGGTTCCGGTAAGTGACACACTGCCGACCTGCGCAATCAGGTACGGAAGCTTCGTCGGCATCAGAAATGCAATCGCCATTCCGATAAAGATCGAGAGATAAATCGGCAACAGGGCCTTCATATTCAGCTTCACCGAGTTGCCGCGGAGCAATCGCCGCGGCTCACTGCTCGGCTCCTTTACTGCGAAGATGACACCGATGATAATCACAAACGCAACCAGATAGATCAGAAACGGCTCGCGCCACGATATCTCCGCAAGACTTCCACCTCCCGTCTCCAGAATCAGGACACCGATACCCATTGCTGCTGACTGATACCCGAGCACCTTCATCCGTGAAGCACCCGTATAGTATTCAGTGATGAGTGCCGTTGTTGCCGTCGTTAAACCTGCAATACCAACACCAAGAATAACCCGGCTCACAAGAATTGCCCAAAGGGAATCCAGATAAAATCCTGCGGAACCTGCGATTGCAAAGACCACAAGAGAAAATAACAGAACCGAGCGTCTGCCGAATTTATCGCAGGCAACACCTATCACATATCCCGTGCAGGCAACCGCGAGCGACGGCAGGGTAATGATCATGGAGATTAAAAATTCCGGTGCATCGGAAAACACCTCGCTGATTAGAGGCAGCGCCGGAGCAACCGCTGCTCCTCCCATCAGGGTAAGCATGGCTGCGAGAAGCAGGAATACCAGTGTCCATTTCGTGGGGACAAATGTATTTTTCATCTTTACTCATTCATGCCACCCTCCATAAATAAATGGTGCACCTGATGGCAGGAGCATATTTTTCTGACAGAGGAATCTGTCATGAAAAGAGCGGAGTATCTGAAAAATACCCTGATCCCTGATGTGAATAAGCACTACTCTTATTGCCTTCAAAACACCACATGTACAATCCTATGGCCGAAAGGGAGAATATTATCACTGAGGGAAATATCACGAAAGCCCTCCTCATCATCGCCCTCCCGATCATCATCAGCAACATCCTCCAGAGTGTTCTTGAAGTCGTGGATATGTACTTCATCGGCCACCTTGGTCAGGATGCGATCGCGGGCGGAACGATGAGCATCTCGATCATCATGGTCTTAACCACCGTGCTGTTCGGTATAGTCACCGCCACTGCCGCATTCATATCGCGGGCATATGGATCGGAACGATATGAACGGATTCAGGTAATTCTTGCACATTCGCTGTATCTGGCATTAATCATCTCCGCAATAATTGCGGTTATCGGATTCTTCTGGTCTGAGGAACTCCTTCTCCTCCTTGGAGCGGATCCGGGAGCAGTTGCCGAAGGAGCGAAGTTCCTGCGCCCGATGCTCATGGGCCTGTTTGTCATGGTCATTCTGATGACCCTTGTTACGGCGTTTCAGAGCAGCGGCGATTCCCGCACACCTATGTATGCAATGATTGCCGTCAACATCGTCAATATCATTTTGAACCCGACTCTGATTCAGGGTCTCGGAGGTTTCCCGGCGTTTGGCATTGCAGGATCAGCGTACGCGTCCATTCTATCGCGTGCTGCAGGTATTTTTCTGTTGCTTGCGGTCATCTATCTTCATCCGTCATTTAAAAACAGTCCCATCCGACTGCCGAACAGATGGACATTTGAGCCGCAGCTCATCAAAGATATTGTGCTGATTGCGATTCCCAGTGCAATTCAGAGTGGTGTACGGAGTTTCGGATTCCTGATGATGACCTCAATTATTACGGTCTTCTACGGAACGGCAGCGGTTGCTGCATACGGCATCTCGATTCGTCTGGATATGCTGGGACTCATTATTGTGATTGGATTCTGTACAGCAATCGCGGTTATGGTCGGTCAGAATCTTGGTGCGGGAAAGGTTGAACGTGCGGAGCTGTCGGTCAAGTATGCAGTTGTTATCAATGCAATCTTTATGGCATGTGTTGCAGTCGTCTACTATCTCAACGCTGAGATGTTGCTGGCATTCTTCGGTGCGGAGGGAGAAGCTCTTGTTGACGGTGTACTCTTTATGCACATTATTCCGTTCTCCTACTTCATCATTGCAATTGCCATGACGCTCGGGTTTGCGATGAACGGTGCAGGCATGACGCGGCCCGGCATGTACTCGGCGATTGCCGGACAGATCTGTACGCAAGTTGCGCTTTCTGCACTGTTCGCCTATCTGGGTTACCCGGTCCAGTACATCTGGTATGCAATCGTTTGCGGTTCGGTTATTATGTGTATCTGCGACTACTACTTCTACCGCAAGGGAGACTGGAAGAGAAAGAAGCTGGATCTCGGTGGAGAGTCTGCGTAGATGGATGAGGATCTGGTTCTCCGTCTGAAAAAATTCGGCATGAACGAGTACGAGGCTAAGGTGTACTCAGCGCTGTTCGGACTGCGGGTGGCGAGTGCCAGAGAGATTCACGAGTTTACTCACATCCCCCGGGGACGGGTGTATGAGACACTGAATGCGTTAATGGAGAAGCATTTCGTTGTGTTGGCGGGCGGATCTCCCGCCCGCTATCATGTCTGCGATGTGTCGCGGACTTTTGAGCAGATCAAGAAGGATACGATAGATTCCCTGAATGGTCTGAGCGAGTACCTGACGGGACTGGAACGCGATCGTCCGGAACGGTTGCTGCAGGCGTATGAACTGCGGAGCCAGTGGGCGATCGATTCGCAGGTACAGCTGATGTTCCGGCGTGCCCGGTCGGAGATGCTGGTCATCTGTGATGATGCGGAGTTTCTGAAACGGTATGCGTCCGATTTGGAAAAGCTCGACAAGCGGACTGCCCTCTACGTTATTGTCCGCACACCGGAACTTGCAAAGCATCTGAGAATACGGTCTTATCTCGGAGGCCGGGATATTGAGTGCGGAATGTTCTGTCCCCCTGTCCCCGATGGCAGGAGCCTTTTGCGGAAGATTGCTATTTTTATGCCGACCGCCGGGATTCTTTGTCGGTGGTGGAGGAGAACGGGATGCTGGAGGGTGTGTTTCTTTCCAATGATCTTTTCTCCGGTTATCTCTATCACTGTATCCTGAGGGAGATTCAGCCGATCCGATCCGAAAACCCGTAATCTTTTTTTGGAAAAATCCGGCGTTGTTTATAGAGTCCTGATATCCAAGACTCGCACGGCAGGGCTGTGAGAATCGCGGGCAAAAATTTGATTAATGATGATTTGTAGTCAATAAACGAACTTATGGGCAACACCTCATGTACGCCAAAACCTATATCCCATAGCACCGGAAACCTAACCATCATCCACCAGCCATGACACCGCCCGCCCATCTCCTCCACAGCCTCGTACTGTTCCGCAGTCTCCTTCGTCTGCCGGTCTATCAGAAACTCCTTGACCTCCTTGACGACGATCATACCAATACCGCACGGTTCCTTGACCGGTATGCAGAGTTCGTCGCCGAACTTTACTACCACACCGACAATCTCAGCGAGTACATCCGGACAACCGTCTATGAAAACGACAACATCTACGTCCGGGCCGTTGCCGAGGGAAAAACCATTCCTGCTGCAGTTGCAGATACCCTGCATGCAGAACTCCGCGCCCTGCAAACCCTCAGCCGGCTCACCCCCGCCGATCTCAAAGGAGACTACAGTGCTTGTCTCCCCTCCTGGCAGACCACAGAGATCGACCTTCCACGAGGATACACAGAAAGAATGGCCGACATCCATACAACAGGCTACGGAATATTTGCAGCCCATCACGTCTTCATCATCAAAAACGAAACGATCACTCCCCTCAGACATCCCGATCCGCAGAAACTCGCCGACCTCTACGGATACGCCGCAGAACGCCAGAGAATCATCGCAAACACCAAGGCACTCCTCGCAGGAAAACCAGGCGCAAACGTTCTCCTCTACGGCGACGCAGGCACCGGAAAAAGCTCCACCATCAAGGCAATCGCCAATGAATACGCAGAATACGGCCTGCGGCTGATTGAAATCAAAAAATCCCAGCTGAGTCTCATTCCCTCGATCATCGAACAGCTTGCTGCAAACCCGCTCAAATTCATCCTCTTCATCGACGACCTCACCTTCACCGAAACTGACAGCGAGTTTGCCGCCCTCAAAGCAATCTTCGAAGGAAGCGCCGCAGCCCGTACCAAAAACATCGTCGTCTATGCAACCAGCAACCGCCGCCACCTCATGAAAGAAACATTCAGCAGCCGCGAGGGAGATGACATCCACCGAAACGACACCCTCGAAGAAACCATCAGCCTCTCCGCACGGTTCGGCATCATCATCACCTTCCAAAAACCAGAGATCGACGCATATCTCGAAATCATTGATGCACTTGCCCGCGACTACAAAATATCCGTCCAAAAGGATCAGCTTCACGCCGGAGCTGAAAAGTACGCCCTTCGTGCCGGAGGCAGAACCCCGCGTGCTGCAAAACAGTACATCGAACTCCTCGCCGGAGGCGTCCTCTAAGGTATCCGTCCCTGACACCAAAGACGCGAAAAAATTTCATTGATTTGTTTAGCAGTGATCTCATACTGAGTAACCACAGCCACTACCAAAACCCTCTGTACTTTCCAGAAGAAATCACGGAACTACCCATTGCATCATCATCTCTCAAACAGAAAAAGAAAATTCCAAAAACACACATAGTTCTTTTCCGCAAAAATCAAGATAGACATGAACCTGTGGGTACTTCCTTCCAAAGTTATTTCTACAAAAAAGCAAGTAATATATAAGAGTTAACGCCGTGACAATTTCGCGTTAAAGGAGAAACACCGAAAGACCGGCCAGTCCCTCTTTTCGGAACAGTGGAAAACATGTTACTAACTGGTGCAGAGATCATCGCAGAAGTTCTCATTGAGCAGGGAGCCACCACCATCTTCGGCTACCCCGGAGGAGCGGTTCTCAACATCTACGATGCACTCTACGAATACCGTGGCAAAATCCGTCACATCATGACAGCCCACGAGCAGGGAGCCTCTCACGCGGCTGACGGATACGCACGCGCAACCGGCAAAACCGGCGTCGTGCAACCAACCTTGTTACAGGAATTGCTACCGCATACATGGACAGTATCCCCCTCGTTGCACTAACCGGCAATGTTGGAACCAGTTTGATCGGGCGTGACAGTTTCCAGGAGGTCTATATCGCCGGAATCACCATGCCCATCACCAAACACAACTTCGTGGTGCGGGACGTTTCACAGCTTGCAGATATCCTGCGGGATGCATTCAGAATCGCCCGCACCGGAAGGTGCGGGCCGGTACTCGTTGACATCCCCAAAGATGTCACCGCAGCAAAAACCGAGTTTGAACGAACCGGCCCTGTCGAAATTCTGGAACCTCCCCTTCCCGCAGAAGAGGACATCCGGCGTACTGCCGAGATCATCAACGAAGCAACCCGTCCAATCATCTACTTCGGCGGCGGCGTCATCAACAGCGGAGCTTCCGATAAACTCGCAGACCTCATCCGCACTGCAAACATCCCGGCCTGTCACACCATTATGGGAACCGGTGTCCTTGCAGACAACAATCCCCTTAACCTCGGTATGATCGGTATGCACGGCTGCTTTACCACCAACAAAGCCATCGACGAATCAGATGTTGTCATTGCCGTAGGTACCCGGTTCAGCGACCGTGTAGCCCTCAACACCAAAAAATTCGCCGGAAACGCAACTATT
>JAISHD010000058.1 GCA_031262705.1 Methanocalculaceae archaeon
TGTCAAATACAGCAGCAGCTGGCGTGCGGGAGAAAGCATCTCTACACAGAACCTGACCAATACCGCATCTCTTCTGCAGGTCTCAGAAGCCGATCTTGTGCAGTACTGCAAAAAATGCACTCCGATAGAGGTTCGCATCTATCATCTCCCGACGAACTCGATTCTCTTTAAAGACACCATCCTTCTGGAGGAAACATCATGAAACATTCCGATTCCGCCGTCTCCGAGGTCGTCGGCGTTCTGCTGCTGCTGACGATCACACTGATTTTAGTGAGTGTTGTGGCAATTTCCATGAACAGTGCAGTCAGCACCACGGAAAAACCGGTGAGCGCCACAATTATCGCATCCGGCATCAGCGGCAAAAACATCACCTTTGAAAACATCGCGGGCGATGCTTTTGTTCTGGATCAGATTGAAGTCCGTCTCGGTATCCGCGAGTATCCGTCGCAGTACACAACCCTTCGCGGCTCGTCCAGTCTGAAAAGCTACACCGGCAGTACGACCATTTCCCTTGGTGATCGATTTTATATTCAATCAGATGAGGATTCACCGCTGACATGGGGTTCTTTTAACATCTCCTCCGGCAGCCATCTGACCTACCGTTTCTACGATCTCCGTACCAGTAGTCCGATCTCATCGGGAGAGATCGCTATCCCCTAAACATAATAGTTGAATATAATTCAAATGAAATGAATGTACTGCAATGAAGTATATTCTCTCCATTCTCATTCTTTTCTGTCTCCTCTGCGGTACCGCCGCAGCCGCTGAGTGGACGCCGGTAACCATCACCGACGACTACGGCTATACCGCAGAAATTTCCGCCGAGCCGCAGACCATTGTTTCCCTTGGCCCGTCCAACACGGAAATCCTGTTTTCTCTTGGTCTTGGAGACAAAGTTGCGGGTGTGACCGAGTACTGCAACTATCCCGCCGAGGCACAGACCAAGTCCATTGTGGGGGGTGTATCATCCGTAAACGTCGAAAAGATCGTTGCCCTTGATCCGGATCTCATCCTTGCAAACGCCATGAACGGCGAGGACAACATCGCTCATCTCCGCAAGCTCGGCTATACTGTTCTCTGCCTCAATCCGGACAGTGTTGACGGAACGTTCAATGCTGTCTGCCGCATCGGCGAAGCTACCGGAACTTCTGCCGCCGCTGCCGAGCTCGTCGCTTCCATGCAGCAGCGGCTCAATGCCGCTACTGAAAAAGTAAAAACTGCCGGAGTACCACCACTGACCGTCACGCATATCATGAGTACCGATCCGTACTGGGTCTCGGGCATCTACACGTTTCAGGATGAACTTATCACGCTCGCCGGAGGAACAAATGCCTTTCCTGAGGTGGACGGCTGGGGCATTATCAATCTTGAACGTCTGCTGACAGCCGATCCTGACGTGATTCTCGTTGACTCAGGTGCTGGTATGGGAGAGAAAGGGGAAAATCTTCTGAAACAGTCGTTCATGACCGACCTGCGTCTGTCGTCCCTGACTGCTGTGAAGAATGATCGCATCTATGTCATGGACTCCGATACCTTTGATCGCGGCGGTCCCCGCATCGTTGATGCCTTTGATGAACTCGTCGCAGTCCTGTACCCGGAGTCTGCTGAAAGTCCGGCGGCTACAACCCCGCAAGCGTCCGGATTCGGCAGTGTTCTTACGCTGGCCGGTGGGGCTTTGGCACTTCTGATCCTCAGAAAAAATATCTAAAAAAAAATTATTTTTCCAAAACCGGCTTCTTCCAGCTGACCTTCTGGCCGGTTGCATAAATCCGGTCCATGTCAAGTCCCTGAGCGATCCGTTTTGCATGGTTGCCGTCGCGGATCACAAACGAGGAGATGTCATCTACACCGAAATCGAAGAATGCCGGTGCAAGCGGGGTGGATGGTCCCACGATCACGACATTCTCCGCATTTTCTGCGAGCTTCAGATATCGGGGCAGGGTTTTGTACACAATGCTTGCGCAGGTAATAAACACAAAATCCGCTTCCGGCACAAGATAATCGCTCGCAGGTTCAGGATAATCGTCTGCACTCGGCGGCATCTCGATGATCGACAGATCACAGACCGGCGCAAACAACTGTTCCAGATGAGGGAAGTGGCCAATCACACAGACCTTTTTGTTTTTGATCCGGTTCTGGGACATAATAAACGGATCATTTCTCCGATCCTCGGTGATGCGGCCCGCTGCAAGCTCCACGCCGTTTGCCGCTGCGATCTCCGGACTGTTGTAATAGGCATTGATTGCCGCAAGACCGATTGACGCCTCCACATAATTCCAGGACTTCACCGCCTCGGCAAGCCCGCGAAGCGGCATGCCAAGTTCGCGCCGGAACATCTCCGGGCGGCTGTCGCCCGGAATTGTTCCGGCAGCACCGCATCCTGTCCCGCTTCTGACATAGGTGGTGTAGCCGCCAAGCAGCAGATCGTCAACCGTGTACTCCTCCGGAATCCCGGAAATAATTGCATCATAGATTTCCCACATGGTTTTTTCCTCAAATAGTATCAGGGGTGATCCTCCCTCCGGTCCTCAGCCGGTTGCGGATAGACTGAAGGGTATTGTCCAGCATCTCAATCTTTGCGAGGCTCTCCCGTTCCTCAGGCGTCGTCTCGATGATCTTATGCACGCCGCCGTTTTTGATAACCAGCCGCTTTCCGGCCATCAGGGCAAGGAGAGGATCGTGCGTGGAGATGAGAACAATTTTTTCATTCTTTGTAAGCATCCGGATCGCCTGTCGGCGATCAACACCGGCGTTCTCGATCTCATCGATCAGAACAATCGGCGATGCACTCATGCAGGCGGTGTCGGCGATCATCAGTGCCCGCGACTGGCCGCCGGAAAGTTGTGTCACTTTGGTCTGGGACGTGAACTTTTCGCCGGCAAGATCATTTGCAGCGGCGAAACATTCGGCCGCAACCTTCTCCGGGTCGGGATGCAGCCGGCTTTTTGCGTGCATCTCCAGAAACTCGCCGACACTGAGATCCATCACGAAGTTCATGTTCTGCGACAGCTGGGCAACGAGCCTGCCGTCCATCGCAAACCGTTCCTCATCCTCAAGTGTTCTGCCGTTGACAAGAACCTGCCGCAACGTCTGCGTATCCCGCTGGGCAAGACACTCAATGTCGGCGAGCAGTCTGCTCTTGCCCGAGCCGGTTGGCCCGACAATGCTTACGATCTCTCCCGGTTTGATCGAGAGCGTAAACTCCTCGGCATCTCCGGACTTTGTCCGCCCTCCCAAGATGGTAATCTCCTGTACCGCTGCGGTCTGTTTTTCCTCGACAACCGTCTGGAGAAACAGGACAAGCTGATCAAGGACGGTCGTCTTGTCCAGCCCGAAATCAATGAGGGTGTTTTCGTCTGCGTAGTCCAACGCTTCAGCAAGCGGCAGATCATCCCTGAGGTTCTGCAGGTTGTAGTTGACGAAGAAGTCTGCTGCAACCGGATGCTCGGCAAGCAGTTCCCGAAGTGTCCGGCCTGCGACACGATCGTAGAGATCGCCGGTCATGGGAACTCCATCTTTCGCAGCATGCCGTTCTGATACTCTTCCCCGATCCGTGTCTCCCCGGTACAGTAGGAACAGACGGAGGACGGCGTGGTGAACCGGAGTTTGTATCCGCGCAGGCTTGCAACCTCTGCCGCAGACTCTGCGTGTTTTCCAAGCATAAACGCTCCCTGTCCGGTAATGCCGTTGATGAAGACGATCTTCGCGCTGTTGTTGACCTGCCGGACATTGAACATGAACACCTCGCGTTCCGCCTGGGAAACGATGTCGCCTTTGGTGACCACAACGATGTCGGCGAACTTCAGCATCGGCCCGATTTTCCGGGGTGTGTGCACACCGGACAGATTGTCAATGACGCAGACTGCAAGTACTCCGCGGATGTGCGGGGAACAGCGGTTGCAGAGGCCTGCGCTTTCGGTGATGAGGATGTCAAATCCTTCCCGAAAACCCCATCTGACGGCATCTTCGACGTTGCTGATGAAGAAGTGATCGGGGCAGAACTTTCCGGCAAACCCGACCTGTACCGGAATGCCGTACTCGGTGTAACGTTCTCTGTCAAAGGAGGTGAGACAGTCGAACTTGACAACGCCTATCTTCCGGTTTTTTTCACGCAGGACGTCCGCAAGCCGCAGGATAACCGATGTTTTTCCTGATGAAGGCGGGCCTGCGACGGTTATCAGTCTCATGGAAAATTTTCCTTAGAGGTATATATTCAGCCTCTTCCCATAAAAATGTGAGATTACTCCTCTCCGGAAAAATTAACCAAATGTTGTTGATCTCTGATCAGAAAAAATATCCGGACTGGTGATTCGTCCTGTGTTTTCCTTTAGAAAATGAAGAGAAGGTACATAATTCCTGCGGCGGCAAAACATACAACCGCTCCTACTCCCGCGATGTCCATGAGTATACATTGGCGAAAAAGATCATCAAAATGTTCTATGGGAACTATTGCTGCCCCATAGATCACTGATGTTTTCGTTCTTATTCGTGAATCATCACAAGCATCATCTTGAACCGGGTTGTCGGGTGCACCGCGTGCGGCACGTTTGCCGGCATAATGATCATCTGTCCGGTTTTCAGATGATGTAAAACTCCGCCGACCGGGATATCCGCCTCGCCTTCCAGGCCGATCACCAGTGCGTCATACGGCGCGGTGTGCTCGGAGAGTCCTTCGCCTGCTTCAAACGCAAATGCCGTGACCGTTCCCGCCTTTTTATTGATGACCATCCGCGAGACAACCGATCCCGGCTGGTACTCCGTGAGCGAGGCGAGATCGACCGGTACTCCGATCAGGGATTTCGGATCATAATTCATATCGCACTATCGATGTGTGAACAGATAAATCTCTGTCTCGTATCAGAACCACCGCATCATCACAATCGCATCCTCACCGTCCTCGTAGTACTCGCCGAACACAATCACCTCTTCATATCCGATCTTCTCATAAAATGCCCGAGCCGCCGCGTTGCTTACCCGCACCTCCAGACTGCACGCACAGCATCCGTCCAGAAAAAAGTCCCGCTCCAGTTTGCGGAGCAAAAGCCTGCCGATCCCAAATCCCCGAAGGTCCGGAACCACCGCAATGGTGCATACGTGGCCGTACTTCTCCTCGTCCGTCGCCTCAACGTCTCCTGCGGAAAACCCGACGATCCGTCCGTCAGCCTCTGCTACATAGAACGAGGTCAGGAACACGCCCATCATCTCGATCATGCCCTTGTAGTCCCAGGGGTCTGAAAAGCACATA
>JAISHD010000029.1 GCA_031262705.1 Methanocalculaceae archaeon
TGGAGGCAAAAAAGCCGGGACTCCCCAAAAAAGAACTGCTGAAACTTGTGGTAAAAGAGATCTACACCTGCATGCCGGGACCGGCAGCAGGCTCGAAGATCGCATAACTTTTTTTTTATTTTTATTCCCTCACCTGCTGTATCTCGCGCAGTTTCCGGATCGCATGCGATGACCGGGCAAAGAACGCGGAGAGGAAGAAGGAAAACTCCGCCGACCACACATCCGTTCCGGAGAGAACCTCATACCCTGACTCCTCCAGCACCTGCCGGACATGTTTTCCCAGAGCGCCGGAGAGAATCTTCGTCGAATCTGCAAGCAGTGACGCGGCGGTTGTGTACTTGCGGTGAACCTCGGTGTAGTAGCGGTCCTCCTCAATCCAGGGGCCGGCAAACTCTTCCTGCAGCAGATACTTGTCCACGAACCGGTCGGCATTTTCGTGATTCCAGACCGGCGGGCCGTCACGGACAACGATCTCCGGCAGCCGGTCAACGAGCAGCTCAAAGAGAATCAGCGAGTTTTCTGCTCCCATCGAAACTTCGGCGCGGTGAATCTGGAAATCCTCGGCGACCAGCATGGATCGAACCGATTCCATACTCTTGCGCAGCTGCGGAACAACCGTATCAGCAACATAGGGAGGTGTTTTCAGCCGGATGGCAAGCATCGCCGTCCCCCGTTTCTGCAAAACCCCGGCAAACTCCGCTCGCCCCATCTGGGTAGGAGGGTCGGCAAGGAAATATACGCCGGAAGGGGCTGCACAGTAGTCCCGTGCCAGTTCCATGAACTCCGCAAACCGCGTCGGTGTAAGAGCGGCGGCAACATTGCGGTCCTTATCGGTTGGATCGATCACCACCAGCGGTTCGGAGAACTTTTTGCGGACGGCTTTTGTATCAGAGTAGTATCCCTCAATATCGATAACCTCACCGTAACGGAATTCGGATGCTGCCTGCATGAACTCCGAAAAACCGCCGTACGCAAGAATCAGCAGTTCGCAGAGATAACCCGAGAAACCGCCGGTCATGTGATCCGAACCGTACACCCCCCCGCCTTTGGCAAACTGCTTGAGCAGAAGCACATCCTCGCGGAGAGGGGCGATTTTGGGAAGGAGGTAGCGGGTGTGAAACGGTGTGCGGTCAACAGCACATTGCATCTCGGCGGTTGAAGTAACATGATAGCAGGGAACAAGGTCCACATCGAACCCCTCAATCACCGCATTCAGATACGGATGCTCGGCATACTTCTCCTCCGCAGTTCCGGAGAACTTCTCCACCACCGCATACGCCGCTGCAAGTCCTTTTTCCTGCAGCTCCTCGCGGGGCAGTTCGGGGGGGAACAGCATGAAGATGTCGATGTCCTTGTCGCCTCTCACCCAGGTACCGCGGGCAACCGAGCCTGTCATCATCGCGGGGACTGCTGCCGCCTCATAGACTGCCGCGATGAGCTTTTCTCCCATCATAGTCGCCGCAGCGCGCTCGGCATCGGTAGGGAACACGCGGGCTAAGACCTCCTCTTCGATTGGATTTCTGGTCACAGCTTCACTCCTGCAATTGTTTCATATATGGGTCCCGACGGGGTTAATGTACTCTTTTTGAGTACCACCTCATCAATCGTACAGGTTCCAAAAGACGGCTGACTTTTCAGTGCGGCAATTCTTGGAAGAAGTGCAGGCGCATACTCCCGGACGCGGGCAATGGTCAGGTGCGGGGAGAACGGTTTTGGATCTTTTGCAATACCCAGAGGCAGCAGAAGTGCATCGATCTGTCGTGCGAGGTCCGCGGTCGCACCGCCGTCTGTGATCTCGGCCTTAATGACCCGCGGCGGCCTGCCGAACACCCCGACCCCGGACACGGTTATCTGATAAGAAGATGCACGGATATCCTGTAAGGACGCCGTGATTTTGGGAATCTGTGACTCGGAAACCTCGCCAAGGAACTTGAGCGTGATATGCATCAGAGGAGCCTGTACAGCAGTTATCCGTGCCGGTGTGCCCTGCAGGCTGCGCCCTGCAGCAGCAAGAGCAGCTTTGATCTCATCCGACGGTTCCACCGCAATAAAAGTCCGCACCATGTATGTGTAAGTATATGGGTGGTTGAAAAATAGGAGTTTTCGGCTTTGGGTTACCGGCAGAGTTGTTGAAACACCAGGGAAACGTCCCGCGACTCACCGACATCGTGCACGCGGACAATGTCCGCACCGTTCTCCAGCAGATAGAACAACACCCCAAGCGTTCCGTACAGGCGTTCATGTGCCGGTTTTCCAATACATTCGCCGATGAATGTTTTGCGGGAAACAGCGGCGAGCAGCGGGCAGTTGTACTGCTTCAGTTCGGAAAACTGCCGGCAGAGCTCCCAGTCCGCTGCAAGCGGCCGGTCGGCGACCCATTTGCCGATGCCCGGATCGAGAATGAGATCGCAAATGCCGTACTGCCCGGCGCGGTCGAGTATTTCCTGCATTGCGGCATGTGTTCCGGCCATATCCAGCGGATCACCGGGGAGTTTGTGCGCCGCCATTGCAATTACCGACAGACCGGAGTCTGCGGCGAGCTTTGCATACTCAGGATTTCCGAGGCCGTTGATGTCATTGACAGCGGCAAGATCATAGTGCAGGGCAGCGTCCAGCACTTCGGGATACATGGTATCAAGCGAAAGAACCGCACCGTATCCGTCCAGTTCCTTCATTGCGGTAATTACCCGTTCCCGCTCGTCTGCAACCGTCAGAGACGGGGCAGAAAGAGCAGTGCTGCGGGCACCGAGGTCAATGATATCCGCTCCTTCGCGGATCATCTCCTCGACACGGGTGACAACCTGATCGCAAGGGGTGAACGAGTCCGAAAAAAAGGATTCCGGACTAATGTTCAGGACTCCCATGATTTTTGGGGAGGTTCCTCCCCCGATGCGGATATTTTTAATCCGGACTTCCATTTCAGATCGCCCGCGTACCTTTACTCCCGAATCTCCGGGTAGAGCGGGTAGCGCAGGCAGAAGGTTGTAACCTCTTCCTTGATCTCTGCAAGAAGAGCGGCATCGTCGATGTGGTGGAGCACGCGGGAGATCCACTCGCCCACCTGTTTGCACTCCTCTTCTTTCATGCCGCGTGTCGTGATGGTAGGTGTTCCAAGACGCAGACCGGATGTCTCAAAGGGTGAGAGGTGCTGGCGCGGGATGGTGTTTTTGTTCACCGTAATTCCGGCTTTGCCGAGAGCCACCTCCGCCTGCTGGCCGGAGATTCCCTGTTCCGAGAGATCGAGGAGACAGAGATGGTTGTCGGTTCCGCCCGTGACGAGGCGGAACCCGTTGTCCATCAGGGTCTGGGCAAGCACCTTGCAGTTTCTGACGACCTGTTTTGCGTAGTCTTTGTACTCGCTGCTGAGCGCCTCACGGAAACAGACAGCTTTTGCGGCGATCACATGCATTAAGGGCCCGCCCCCTGCAGACCGGGGAAAACCGCCTTGTCAATAGCGTTTGCGTACTCCTTGCCGCACATGATAACACCGCCGCGCGGACCCCGGAGGGTTTTATGCGTGGTGGAGGTGACGTAGGTGGTGACGCCGACCGGAGAGTTGTGCAGACCGGTACAGCAGAGGCCGGAGATGTGGGCAATGTCTGCCATGGAACGTGCGCCGACATCTTCGGCAATCTCGGCAAAAACCTTGAAGTCAATCTCTCTGGGGTAGGAGGATGCACCGCAGACGATTAAGTCAGGCCTGACTTTGCGGGCGAGTGCTTCGATCTCAGCATAGTCCAGAAGCTCGGTGTCAAGGTCCACGCCGTAGGCGGTGATATCATAATATTTGCCGGAGATGTTGGCCGGGTCGCCGTGGGAGAGGTGACCGCCGTTGTTGAGGCTCTGGCTGAGGATTTTGTCGCCGGGTTTGAGGAAGGAGAGGTACACCGCCTCATTTGCCTGACTGCCGGAGTGCGGCTGCACGTTTGCATGCTCGGCACCGAAGAGACGACAGAGACGGTCGCGTGCGATGTTTTCAATCTGATCATGGAACTCACAGCCGCCATAGTACCGCTTGCCGGGATAACCTTCTGCATATTTATTGGTGAGAATGGTTCCCATGGCTTCCATGACTTCACGGGCAACAACGTTTTCGGATGCAATCAGCTCAAGTCCTTCAACCTGACGCTTGTACTCTTTGTTGATGAGATCGGTAATTTCCGGATCAAATTGCCGCAAAAACGACATATCCGTTGTCTGGGCGAGAAATGACATATCCAATTTATTGGTGATGGAATGATATAACCGTCTCGGTTATCGGATTTTTTAAAAGAGAGGGGATTATCTTTGTACAACCCGCACGCGATCCGCTGCCGGAATTTTTTCCACCGACAGGGCGGCGGCAGTCGGCTTGCCGAACGGCATCTGCGCAATCAGCCGCCAGTTTTCCGGAATAGAGAACGTCTGCTTCACCTCGTCATCGATGATCGGGTTGTAGTGCTGCAGGTTTGCGCCAAAGCCTGCGTCCTCAAGTGCTGTCCAGACGGCAAACTGGAGCATACCGTTTGCCTGTTCCGCCCAGGGACGGAAATTTTCGCGGTAGCGGGGGAACTGTTCCTCAAATGACTCCGTTACTGCGGTATCGTCAAAGTACAGTACCGTTGCATAACCGTTTGCAAATCCGGTGATCTTCTCCTCCGTCGGCCCGAACTTTTCCGGCGGGACATGCGCCCGCAGTGTCGCCATCACAATGTTCCAGAGTTTTGTGTGGGAAGCACCGAACAGCAGCACAACCCGTGCACTCTGACTGTTGTAGGCTGAAGGTACCGCAAGAACCAGCCGTTCGATCATTTTGGTGATCTCCGCATCCGGCACCGGGCTTTCCGGTGCGATGGTGTACACCGAACGGCGGTGTTCTACTGCTTCAAGAAAGGATCTCATACTACGTTGATACTTTCGTGCAGGAACTTATCAAAAAAGAGAATGAGGCAATGATCTCTATTGATCCAGCAGCGTCCGGGACACGATGTACTCGCCGTGCGCCTCGCGGGTTGTTCCCACAATGAGCCATGTCTGACCCCGGTGTTCCTCCACAACACCGCAGGCTTCAAGCGTCTCGCCCGTGAAGCACTGGCCGCAGTAGGTGTGGGTGAACGACAACACCAGATCGATCTCCTCGTGATCCACGCGGTAAATGCCCGGACTGTCGAAAGCAAGCGAGGCGTCCGTGACGGTTGCTTCAATAGTCATCTTCCCGGTTTTTTCGCCAAGCGTAATCGGCGGGACTGCATGCAGGTTATCGTATCCCCGTGAATAAAGCAGATCAAAGTAGGTTCCTTCAAACCCCCCGCGGTTGAACTTCCGCGATTCGTGCAGAACAAAGTCATCGAACGAGATGTCAGGAACCCGCTTGCGGTACACCTTCTGCCACATCTCCTCACTCATCGCAGGAATTTTTCCTCGGGCAACCACCTCCATCAGCTGCTGCCGCGCCGTAAACCATGCGTTCCCGTACACGACCATGTCAATGTCGGAGGCCTCGTTTTCGAGGCCCGCAAGAAGCGAACCCGTGCAGCCCCAGGTCATCGGCGGCAGATCAAAGTGGGAGAACAGCCGTGCCGCGCGCGGATTCCGGGCGGCAATGGATGCTGCCTGCTCTTCGGGCTTTAGCACGCGCACAATATCCGAAGGCGGCACGCGGTGCACAAGGTCCAGATACTCGGGCTTGTGTTCTTTCACCCAGGCAAACGCATCGGAGAAGTCATATTTTTTGTAGCGCGTTCCCCACGGTGCGGTGCGGTCGCCGTCCTCTGCCGGAACATAGCGGAGCACACACTCCGCACGCTCATCGTTCTCATATCCGGACACGGCATACAGACAGCCGTCGCCGGTCATTACAAAATCGCGCAAACGGATTGGTTTCATAGAAAAGACCTGATGCGAGAGGTGGGATTCGAACCCATGAACTACTTATAGACCAGATCTTAAGTCTGGCGCCGTTGGCCTGGCTTGGCTACTCTCGCAAACTACCTTATTACATAGCACTTCCAACATAAAAAAACGACCGCAAATTTGGCAACCGATATAAGTCAACAGAACAGAATGATATAAAGAATCTCCCCGACTCTCGTAGTGTAGTGGTCAATCATTCCGGCCTTTGGAGCCGGAGACGGCGGTTCGAACCCGCCCGAGAGTATCCCGTCTCTTTTACAACCCTATCGGCAGCCTGATGTAAGTATCCTCGCAAATAATACACACATGAAGGTCCTCATCGCTGAATATACGGCAAGCCGCGACCCGGCCCTTGCCCAGGAAGGAAAAGCAATGGTGTCCGTGCTGCAGAAAAGCTTTGAACGTTTGGGCCATACCGTGCTTTTGCCCGGTTCCGGTGACTTCGACGCAGAGATTGCGCGTCTTGCACCGCAGTGCGACTACGGACTCGTCATCGCCCCTGACGAACTGCTCGCAGCATTCACCCATACACTGGAGCTTGCAACCCACAATATCGGCTCCGACAGTACCGCAATCGCCGTCTGTGCAAACAAACGCCTGACCGCAAAAGTTCTTTCCGGCATCGGCATCAGCGTCCCGCAGGAGGTCACGGCAGACTACACCGGAAAACGCGTCATCAAACCGATCAAAGGCGCAGGTTCCGTCGGCGTCCGCATCGCAAAGGACGGCGAACTTCCCGGCAAAGATGAAATGGCTGTCGAGTATCTTGAAGGAGAACATTACAGTGTCAGCATTGTCGGCAGCCGCGTGGTCGGTGAGGCCTGCGGATTCTACAGCGGCCTTCCGCCGGTATGTCTGACCATTAACCGCCAGTATGCTGAGATCGATGAAAACGGTGTCTTCACCTATCACGGAGGCGAGACGCCGGTACACCCAAAGCGCGAAGAAGAGATCATTGAGGTTGCCAAAAAGACCATCGAACGGCTCGGATGTCAGGGATACATCGGCATCGATATGGTTGTCGGTGAGAAAATCTGGGTGGTTGACGTCAATCCCCGTCCGACGATGAGCATCGTCGGTGCTGTCGGAGTGATTGAAGAGGAGATCGCAGACGTTCTTCTCAAGGCAACCGTCGGCCTCCCGCCGGAAGGCGTCCACTATAACGGGAAAACCGCAACGTTCGACGAGGCCGGCGGAGTTACCTTTTCATGATCGGCATCGACGTCGGCGGGGCAAATCTCAAAATAGTGGATGAGGACGGCGTTCACATCCACTACTGCCCGCTCTGGCGCGAGTCAAACCTTGCCGAAATTCTTGCGGAATATCGGGGAACAGATGCCGCGGTCGTTATGAGCGGCGAACTTGCCGATGGTTTCTTCAACAAAACCGAAGGCATCGCCTACATCGTCCGCGCCGTGCAGCAGACCTTCCCCGATGCTATCTTCTACGGAACCGACGGGGAGTTCCACACGTCGGCCTGTCCCGAACTTGCCGCGGCAAACTGGCTTGCATCCGTTGACTGTCTGCGCCGGACCTATCCTGACGGGATGATGCTTGACATCGGCAGCACCACCGCAGACATTGTTCCCTTCGCAAAGTTTGAGGAGCTGCGGGGACTGACCGACACACTCCGCCTCCAGCGCGGATACCTCGTGTACACCGGCATGCTCCGGACACCGGTTGCAACGCTTGCGAACTCTGCGGTTATCGACGGTGTTGCAACACCGTTCTCCACCGAGTACTTTGCCTGCAGCGGCGATGCCCATTATGTTCTTGGTCATATCACGGACGCCGAGTACACCGCCGCAACGCCGGACGGAAAAGAGGTCAGCCGCGAGGCGTGTCTCCGGCGTCTGGCGCGGACCGTCTGCGCAGATCTGGAAGAAATAGGAGATGCCGGTGCAGTAGCCGTTGCACAGGCATTCTGGGACGCACAGAAAACACTGGTGTGCGATGCCGTCGCAAAAACGGCTGTGACAGCAGCTGTCGCCTCAGGCAGCATCATTGTCGGCGGCATCGGTTCCCCGGTGTTCTCCCCGCTCGTCGGCGGAACCGATCTTACTGCGGCGGTCGGTATCCCTTCCGACGCCCTGCCGGCGTTCGCGGTAAAGGAACTCGCAGAAACCCGTGTGCAATGAACTCCTCGTGGACGGCTGCCTTACTTGCAGGATCACTCCTGCTTACTGCCGTCTGCTGGTTTCTGGGCTTCCCGTTTTTCTTTTTGTTTCTGCTCTTTCCGCTGTTTCTGGCGGGCACGGGACGTTCCCGCCCCGTCCGGCGGTGCCCGGTATGCGGATGGGAAACCCGAGGCCGCGAGAACTTCTGCCCCTGCTGCGGTACCCGACTTGAATCCCGTGGGTCGTCCGAGGAGGGAGAAGAGTGAAAACGGCAGAGGAAATCCGTAGAAGAAGTTGATTTTTGGAACCGGCAGGTCGGAGAGCGCATACTTTCTCACTGATCCCCGGTCAATGTCAATGCCCATGGCATTGATGATGTCTGCGGTATGGGAAAACGTATTTACCAGCGAGAGGGCAGTTGCAAGGTCCACAACCGTTGACCCGACTCTGGTGTCCGGATAAAACGGCTCATCCGCATACAGCAGTTTTCCGCAGTCGCGGCAGTGGGATCTCCGCACAAACACGGTGATCTTTTTTTCTCCCTCCTGCGTGTGGAGAGTTGCATAGATCTTTTCCTTCGTGTCATAGGGTGCGGCAGCTCCTCCGCAGTACGGGCATGGCCCGGTCTGGGCGAACAGTACTTTGTCAATGGATGCAATACCGCAGACGATGGTGTCGGTAAGCATCGGGGGTATCTTTACCGGCTGACGGGACACGGGTAATCATTGAACTATTCGGTGTTCAAACCATATCACATCTCGGGTTCTTCGGACTGTTTATATGATCTCTCTACCCATCTGTAGTTCATGAAAATACGTGGCATTACTGTTCGTGTCCCGCCGCTCCTGTTTGCAGTTACGGTATTTTTTGCGGCTGTCTGTGCAATGATGTACGGGTCTACCGGGGATCTGTCCTATCTGTATCTCGGCGCACCGCTGTGCGTTGTCCTGATCTGTGTGCCGCTGGCAATGAACTATATGACCGAAAAGCAGCTGGCAGAACAGCTGCCTGCAATGCGGGTGCGTGCGAAGTTTTCCCGTGCACGCCAGAGATCTCCTGCAATGATCGGGACGCCGGTCATTGTTGAGGGAAAGATTCTGAAGGTCACGGGACTTCTGATGGGAAAACCGTCCTATCTGCTCTCTGACTCCACCGGACAGATTGTGGTCCGCCGGTTTGCCCTGCCGGAACCGCTGGTCGGAGTGGGTGCGGCAGTTGAGGTTGTCGGAACGGTCGCACGCAAGATTACCAACGGTGATGTGGTTTACGTGAACGCGGTTTCCATAAAACCGGTCCGAAAGTTCCGGGATGATGCTCCCGCGGAGAGCGGGGAAAAGTCATCACCCCAAGAAGAGAAGATTCATATCAAAAAAATCCGTTAACCGGTTACGAAAAAAATCCGCACCGGTCAGAATGGTAATTACATTTTTTTCTTTGCCGCGGAGTACTTCCCAAGGACATCCATGTACTCCTCGGGCCGGTTCATGATATCCTAGGTGTCTCCGGAACCCACGAGATCATAGAGGCTTCGTCCCTCTTCAAGACCGATCTCCGGCAGCGGCAGCGGCAGCATCACATGCATCGGGATCGGGTCGCCGTAGTGCGGGTTTGCCGTCCATCCCTCCTTTTTCATGTAGTAGTAGGCAGCGCCGTGCATCTCGTCGATCTCCCCGTACTCACTGGCAAAGTCTGTTGAGACAAGGTTTGCCATCACCAGTTCCTCACGTCCGGGATTAATTGTCACGTGACCGTAGCCGGGAGGAATCAGCACGGTATCTCCTTTATGCGCCGGAAGCAGAATCACGTCCGTGTGGTCGCGGCGCTGGAGCAGGTAATAGGCGAAACCGGATAAGACCTCGTACACCTCCGGATACGGCATTCCCGCAGGATTTTCCGGGTGATAGTGGCCTTTCGTCTTGGTGTACTCACCGTTGAAAACACCCGGCGGAATCACGGTTATATCGTATCTGAGGTGATGGCGCTCCAGCCAGGTATGATCGCCGTGCGTTCTCCAGAGATCGCGGTACATATAGTAGAGCGGGGTTTGCGGGTCGACGGTCAACGGCCGGGCAAACACATTTGCCATATCGGCAATCGTTCGGACTCCCGGTTCCGGGAGTGAGCCGGACCAATACTTTTTCATGGCATAATAGTATTGCAGGCATCCTATAAGGATAATTTGCCGGAACTGCAAAAACCCAGTGTCTTGGACACTCACCGAATTTACGGATGCGGTAAGAGGATTGACGGAATTTAGGAGCGGCAACGCAGATGAACAGCAGTCACGCGCCCTGGAAAAAAGAGTGTTATATTCGTGTATAGGATCCGACGCGGAGCGTACCCATGCCGTTGCGGTGTGCATGATCGCCCGTGAACACCGTGAGTTCCCGACCGTTCTCCACGACCTTTCCCGTCTCGGCAAACGTCGGCATGAAGTCGTCCACATGACCAAAAATCGTACACTCGCCGCCGAACATATCACCGCACGGCAGAACTGCGTTTCCTTCGATTACCAGCCTGCCGCCTTTCATGTTTGTTCCTGCGTGCAGGCCGGCATCCCCCATCACATGCACCACACCGCCGAAGAGGCATTCGCCGCAGTAGTCGCCGACACTGCCCTCAACCAGAATCTCTCCGCCGCGCACGCCTTTCCTGCCGCCGCGGTAGCCGGAACCGCAGTAGTTTCCCGCGTTCCCGTGACAGATAATTTTTCCGCCGAGCATCTCGCGGCCCAGCCAGTCACCGGCATTGCCCATGATCTCAATGGTGCCGCCGGTCATAAAGTCGCCGCAGTGCATCCCAATATCGCCGTCCACGATGATTCGTCCGTCGGTCATGTACTCGCCGACCCGCTTCACGCGGGACGGATCACCGATGAGCACAATCTCCGTCGCACCGGGGCCTGCCGCCTCCCCGTCCACCCGGATATCAAACACATCGGACAACTGCATCTTCTGGTTGCCGACATACACGTTGACACGCACCGTCTTACAGAGCGTCTCAGGCGTAATCACCTCAGCTTCAATCGGCAGATGAGGATCTACCGAGTCGCGTACAATCAGCGTAATTCGTCTCATAGCTTTGTCTCCGTCTCGATTTTCATACTGCGGGGAAGGTAATACTCCTCATCAACCGGATAGTTCTCTTTGCGAATAGAGTAGAACCGCTCAAACGTACGGGTTAACTCCGGATCATTATCCATGTTGTAGGCTTTGGGAACTTTCGGGCTGCACCAGAACATTCTGTTCTGGTTGTCCGCCACAATCTCATCATCGCGCGAGATCATGACGCCGCACTTGAAGGTGTACCTCGTCTGCGCAAACCCGCGGATGACCTCGGCGTACTGTTTTGCCGGATCGATTTTGTCCGGCACAATGGGATACACGGCGATGTCCGCTTCGGCCCCGATGCCGA
>JAISHD010000017.1 GCA_031262705.1 Methanocalculaceae archaeon
CCGGGATATCTGATTTTTCTGGGCGGCGAGGGCTTCTTCCTGCTGGCGAATCGTACTCTCTTTGTACTCTGCATCCTCAGCCCAGTTTTTGGTGTTGGCTTCGTAGCTGTCCTTCAGGAGTTTATGCGCGGCGGTTTCCTCGGCAAGTTTTTCCGATAATTGTGCGGATTCTGCGGCTGCCGGATTATATTTTGCGGTAAGCTTGGCAATCTCGCGTTTGAGCTGCTCGATATTTTTATTTGCAGCAGAAAGCGATCTCGCGATTTCCAGATATTCATTTTCCGCAGAAACTATCTCGGACTGGACTTTGTCCCAGGAAAACAGCCGTTCCGACATCCCGACATCCGAAAGTTTGCGGTATCGGTTTGAACCTCCTGCACTACTCTTGTCAACCATGCCTCTGATACCTACTATATTTATATCATCATCAGATATGAAGATAAATGTTCGTTTTTGTCCGAAGTCAGGATTTGCGGAAGGTATGTCTTTTGGCCGCTTCCATCTTCAGCAGATCCTTTTTGATCTGCACATCAGGAGTAAAACCTCCAAGCGTTCCGTCCGCCGCGACAACACGATGACAGGGAACGATTAACGCGGTCGGGTTCTTCGCCATGGCATTGCCGACAACCCGCGGATGTGTATCGGCAGCAAGGGCAACCTCCCGGTACGTCCGGATCTCACCGTAGGGAATCTCCGACACCGCCCGGTAGATGCGGGCATACGCGGCGTCTCCGGAGACAGCGGTAGAGACGAGCGGTACAAACGAATCGCTCCTCCCCGCAAGAAACTTCGTGAACTGTACCGGAACCGCACCTTCCGGTGCGGTTCGGACAAACTGTACCTGATGCACAACATTCCCGTCCCAGGAGACGATCACCTTCCAGAGACCGAACTTACAGGAACCTGTCTGCATCATACACTCACTTCCACTTCGCAAGAATGCCCGGCAGCGTATCCGCGTCGCACTCCTTCACCTCAGCACGCATCCACGGCGGGAGACCGGAAAAGATCTCGGGGTCCAAAAACCGCTCCTCACCAAGGATCAGCACGCCCCGATCTGTCTCGGTACGGAGCACGCGGCCAAGCGCCTGCATTGCCTTGTTCATCGCCGGAAGGGTGTAGGCAATGAACTCTCCTTCGGCGCCGAACTTGCGGCGGAAGTAACTGTTCACCATTCTCCGTACCTGCGTGAACGGGGCGAGTGGCAGCCCGACCACCATCGCCGCGGTCAGCTGATCGCCGCGGTAGTCAAGCCCCTCGCTCCATTTTCCGCCGCAGACCGCAAACATGATTCCTGACTTCCGCCGGGCAGGCAGCGTCACAAACTCCCTGAGTGCGGCGTTGGCCTCCTCGGTTTCGCGGGGTTCGATGAACACCTGTTTCGTACGGATTTTGCCGTCGCAGAGTTTTGCGTACTGGCTCTGGAGCTGGTACGAGGGGAAGTAGATAGCAACATTTCCGGGAAGTTTTGCGAAACTGAGAATGCTTGCAACAATCGCATCCGTGTTCTCTTTGTTCTGCCGCCTTGAGAATGCCGTGGTGATATCGCGGCTTGCAAGCACCAGCCGGTTTTCTTTCGGGAACGAGTTTGGCAGGGACAAGGTTGCGGCCGGCATTTCGCCGAAGTAGTAGCGGCGGTAGGACTCGACCGGCGCGAGTGTTCCGCTGATGAGAACAGTTGCCGCATGCATGGAGACCATCTCCTGAAGCCGTCCGGCGGGGTCGATGTTTCGTACCTCAAGCGTTACCACGTCCCCGTCCTTGACATACACCGTCAGGAATGCCGGATCGGAGGAGGAACGATAAATCCGGAACAGGAACTCGCACAGTCGTTCGATTGCCGTCTCGCGGTACTCGGCCTTCTGGATGCTTGCCTCGCGAAGTGTCTCTTTGATGGAGAGCAGGTCGTCTAAGATGTCGTCGAGTTTCGGATACAGTGAACCTTTGATTAAGAGCCGGTTGAAGATTGCCGGATCGAACCAGTCTTCAACCTCGTTCGAGCGTTTGAGTCCGTTCATGAACTCGGCGATACGCGGAAGAACATGCCGGACAGCGTCTGCTCCCCGGAATTTTCCGCGAAGGGAGGCAAGTTCGTGCGAGGCGTTTTCGATGTCGTTTTCGCTTAAGCGAATGCTCTGGATACTCTGGACGACGTCGCCGAGGTTGTGGGCTTCGTCTAAGAGCATCATGATGTCGGAGGGTTCGCACTGGAGGGTCACATATAATTGTTCGCGGATGTCGTCGTTGAAGAGGTGGTGATAGTTGAGGATGACGACGTCCGCTCCGCGGGCGGCAGAGAGCATGAGGTCGTACGGACAGACGCCGCCGGCAAACTCGTGGAGGTCGGCGGGCATGACAACTCCTTTCTGCGCCCGTTCGGTTTTGGTCCGCATCTCAGGTGAGGGAATCATCCGCCGTCCGCCGTCCTCGCCCTGGACGAAGACGCGGCTGTTGATGAAGTAGGGACAGATCATCGGGTGGTCGCGGTCCTGTTTGCGGATCTGTTCCTGAATCATTTTGTCTTTTGCGGGAACCATGGAACCCCGGTCTGCCCGTTCCTGCATTAAAGAGGTGGAGAATGCTTTGACGCCTTCACATCTGCGGTAGACGTCGCCGTAGCCGCCAAGCGGGCACATGTTTCCTTTGCCGATGAGGTAGACGAACTTGAGGTCTTTCTTTTTCTTCTGCCGGACGAGTTCAAGTTCGCGGATGAAGATCTGGAGCTGGGAGATGGTGCGGACGGCGACGAAGATTTTTTTGCCGTTTGCTTCGGCAAGAAGCGGGGCAATGACACTCGATTTGCCGCTGCCGGTCGGGGCGTCGATCATGAGGATGCCGCCTTCCCGTGCGGTTTTTGCTACCGCTTCCAGCATTTCCTTCTGGTTTTTCCGGTAGGACTGGTAGGGGAAGTAGTCGGCGATGGATGACATTGATGAAGTAGTATTGGGTGTTGTGGGATAATGGAGTTGCGCTTTGCGGGGGATGTGGGAACTGCCGGAATGAAACAGACCTGAGGCGGTCGCCGCAGGAAAATTCGTACTGGTTCGTGTACGTTTGCGGAAAATGTCCATAATGAAACGGTTACAGCCAAAAAGAATATTGCAGCATCCGGGTATGTGGGGTCCGGATGCCGGTCAAACGACTATGAATGAATGCTTGTGTGTGGTGGTTGCTGTGTGTGATGCTGTTTTCTCTTTGTGTCCCGCAGCCCTGTTGTGCCGCAAGACACTCGTGCCACCGAACTAGGGGAGGTTCGAAGCCCAGGCTGTTGTGAGATGCCGGAATTTCCTGACGCTCACAACCATATACAGATAGGAAATGATTGTATATAATCTTTTACATAATGTATGACTAATATGTCATCATCCAGGTACCGTTCCCGAAAAAATCAGATCGAATCTTTTCATAACAGCACTGGAAAAAGGAAATGGGTGATGCGGCACACCGGCAAATCTGATTTTTTGTGTGTGCCGCATCTGTTCCGATTTGTGGAGAACCGGAAGGCATGTGTTTGTTCTTGGGAGAGTATGTGTGTGGTATGAATGTGTATGCAACGTCTGCACTGATGAAAAATCAGTACAGAGTCTGTAGCTGTGGTGGTTGGACGGTCGCAAAGAGTCCGCAGGGCTTTCACCCTCATGAGACGTCTCACGTGCGAAGCCACATGGACAAACGTCCGGCTGAACCAATTCCTGCTTTCTGGTGGTCTCAACAGATCCGGGTACTGTCAGAATCAACGGGCAGATTTCATTCGGGGCGAAATTTGTCCGCTGAACCGGAGAGTGTGCATCTGTAACGAGTGTTGATTCCGGACGAGTTCCTCGGATGCCGGAACGCAACACTCGTTGATACTACTGTAGGTTCCGATCCTATAAAGGAATACAGATAGTACCAAAAGTATCCCGGAAAATAGAAGAGAAAAAGTATTTGAATTTTCAGATATGAACAAAAATTCAGCTCTTTTTTGTCTTCCGCACGCGGACGGCGACACCCCGCGACGATCGGATCATCTCATCTGCTCCCATAGCCGCCTTGCCGGTCGCAAGGTATCCCGGGCCTTCCACCAGCACCTCATCTCCTTCGCGGACGGCCGGGTCGGCAGAGGCCACACCCGGCGCAAGAATGTCGCCCTGCGGCACAAAGCCGTCACTGATCGTAACGCGGTAACCGGGGAGGAACTTCCAGCCCTCCATTGTGGGCCGGAGAAGACCGGTTGACGCGTCGATGGAGAAGACCTGGGTCTTCTTCTCATAGATCTTCTGGTTTGGATACCGGCCTTTTACTATCCAGCCCTTGGTATCGACGAGTTCGCCGAACTGCCAGGCAAGCGTTCCGCGGACGGGATCACTGCGGCGTTTGCGGCAGTCCTTCAGCGCTGCATTCAGTGCCCGCAGGGAATCGGGCGAGGAGGGACGATCGTCTGTGCAGGTGAACTCTAAGTCAACGTCTGCTTCGCATGCGGCGGCGATTGCAACCGCCTTTGCCCCGCCTTCCAGATGGCAGATGACCCGCTCATACTGGTGCTTTGCCAGATACGCGGCAACGTAGCCGACCAGAATCGCGGACTCTTCCCGATCCCAGTAGCCGGTTACCGGCACATCATAATGTCCCGCAGGATAGACAAGCTCCAGCTCGCGGGGCACGACGCCCAGCGGCGAGGTGATGATGATCTCGTGTGCCCGTCCCTCGATAACTCGCTGGAACTTCTGGTGCGTCTTCGACATCGAGTAGGGTTTCCGCGCCGCACACGGCAGAAGAACGCAGACATCGTTTCGCGACGGAACGAAACGGTTGATCACCCGTTCTTCAAAGAAGGCAATCTCGGCCCGCGTCATCGACTCGCCTGAGTTTGCCAAGAACCGTGACGACCGCACGACCGGAAGTGCTGCGGCTGCAAGCGGCGAACGGTCAAGTCTGCGGAGCAGGGAGACCTGTTCGGCGTGAAGCCGGCATCTCTGTTCCATCAGCTCCCGCATCTGTCCCGCCTCAATCCAGGTCTTCACGACCGCAATCTCCCGGTCAAGGGCAAGCCGGTTGTGCAGGAACAGGTCTCCCGTCCGGCATCCTTCGCAGCCGCAGACGCCTTTTTCCATGTACGAAGCATCGAACCCGCCTTCCGGCATGCAGAACTTTCCCCGTACGGAGGCGAGATCGACTGCGGTGTAGTCGAAGAGATCGAAACCGGTTGCAATCAGCATGGCAACATTCGACGGAAGGGCACAGGCAGGAGCGTAGCGGGCGGTGTCCGGCGGGGTGTTTGCGTGAACGGCTTCGAGATACGCAACGGTACGCTGGGCATCGCCGAGTACCGGACGCCAGCCGGGAACCATCACCACATCGCCGGAGACTGCGGGACAGATCGCCAGCGGATGAAAGGAGACCGGGTCGGTGCCCGGTACATAATATTTGTCCGCGTCCGACCGGGGGGCGGAGAGCGGCAGGTTCGTAAACGGCCGGTCGGCAAGCGAGGGAAAGAGTTCCTGCGTCTCAACGGCTGCGGGCGTGCGAATCTCCGCATCGTTGACGCGGAGATTTCCGATTCGTGCGAGGCCGTCCCGGGTTCGGACATCGAATGTGCTCATGTGATGACCTCGCAGTCCGGGAATGCAGCCCGGAACAGGGGAGCCCACTCTTCGGTTGTGGAGATGGTGACTTTGGTATCCGGGTTTGCGGCAAGGAGCGCCGCAAGACCTTTGATACCATAGGATACCATCGTCTCGTCCCAGGACGGAATCTCACAGGGGCCGACCGGGAAAGTTTCGGTGAGTTCATACGGAACCGGGCCGAACGGCGGCTTAAACCCGACGACCTCGGCGAACCGCGACGGAACCGGGCCGCCCGCGTCGATCAGGGAAACGACGGAGAGTTTCACGCGGGGGATCATCTCATGATACTTCCGCACTTCGGTACGGTCGCAGGACTCGGCACCCCGATAGAAGAACCGGCGTTTGGTTGCCCGGTCGAGGTGTTCCAGTTCGCCGGTTCGTTCAAGCAGACGGCGGTAGCCGTCCAGCAGCCGCGGGTGTGCCCGGCAGAGTTCGTCCACGAGTTCCCAGAGCGTTCCTTCCTGAACTGCGGCACGGACGCGGGAGATCTCGGCCATGGTGACGGCGAGGTTGTGGTAGGCGAGCAGTTTCTGGCGGTCGGGCGATTTGCGGAGTTCGTCTGCGGTGTGCGACCGGCAGACGGGGCAGGCGCAGGGCAGCTCGCTCATCTCGTCGAGTTTGAGGGTGCCGGACGGAGTGATGTAGCGGCCTTCTTTGGCGTAGAGAGCGTAGGCTGCGGAGTCGAAGACGTCGCAGCCGAGCGCTACCGCAAGGGCGAACATGGAGGGGTGGCCTGCACCGAACAGGTGCACACAGGCTCCCGGGTTGAGGCCTTTCTTTGCGGCGATGATGACGTCGACGAGTTCGCGGTAGCGGTAGGCTTCCATGAGGGGGACGACTGCGCCTACCGGGCAGTAGGCGAATCCCATTTCGGAGACGGTGCGGCCTGCGGTCTCCCGCAGATCGGAGAAGATGGCTCCCTGTACGGGGCCGGAGAGCGGGGCGTCAGGGCCGAAGATCTCTTTTGCTTCCCGCATTCGCTCAACGGTGGTCTCCATCTGGGAGATGACGTCTTCACGCGGGGTGTCGGGGTGCGTCGGGATGTCCAAGGGAACCCAGATGTCCGAGCCGATGTCGCGCTGGAAGGAGAGGGTCTGCTCGTTGGTGATGTCCACGCTTCCGTATACGGACATCTGAAATGATCCGGAGTCGGTCATGATCAGCCCGTCGAAGTCAAGGACGTCGTGCAGTCCGCGTTCGAGTGCCTGATGCCGGAACTCTTCACTCTTGGAGAAGATGTAGGCGTTGGTGATGATGCCTTCCACGCCCATCTTCTTCATCTCGGCGGGCGGGATGATCTGCAGGTGCGGGTTGACGACCGGCAGCAGTGCTGGGGTTCGGATTGTTTTGTCGCCGACTTTGAGTTTGCCGACGCGTCCTGCGATGTCTTTGTGGATTACTTCAAAATATATGCCCATGCCCGATTGTCTCCGTTTGGAAAAGATGGTTATTGTTTGGCGGGGGGTGTATTAAATATGGGGATTGTCCGAGGCTTTTCTAAAAGTATGAGACTTTGAATGAGGGACAAGAGAAAATGAAATTGTCAAATAGCTGAAAATAAGTGTGGTTGAAGTTATTTTTGATATTTGTCTATTGTTTTTCTGAGGCGATTTGTGTATTTATAAATGTCCAGAATCCCCTCAATAGCTGTTTTGTCCTCTTTTTCACCATCGAAAAGTCCGAGATAATATTTCTTTGTAGGGCTGTTGAGATACATGCGGCAGATAGGTTTCCGGTTGTTATCGTCGAGCAGAACCCCACAGTAACTCTGTACATCTCTCATCACAACACGGTACGGATCAACAATATCACTCAGAATCGCCTGAACCATGTAGAATCCTTTGATCTCTTCCTCAGTAGTAACAACCTTTTCCTCTTCGTGTTCTACTGTTTCCTGAACAGGTACCGGAGCTGGTTTTTCCTGTGGTGTCATCGCGGATTGCAGACGTTCATTGATTTTGTCATTAATGAACTGATTCAGTGCCCGTTTAACGACAGGGGCAATTTCATCCACTGTTTTTTGTGTGAGTTTGGACTGTGTAATCTGCCGGGCAAAATAACGAACGAAATCATCATCTGGTGTTTCAAGCTGTTCTCCAAGGATATGTTTTATTTCACGAGTATATTTCATCTCAATTGCAGATGGCAGAACTGCATCAACATCAAATGATCCTTTACAGAAGCGTTTGAGAGCACTAATCTGGATATCTGTGACATTGAGCATATTGATTTCCAAAAATGGTTTACTATCCATTTTGTTTTGCGCGTCAATGTCCGCATAAAATTGATAGATGATACCGTTCGTCAGAATCCCTACAGATGCTTCCGTAACCGAGAAGTAACGGTATAATTGGGACAGATGGGTTTCAGAAAGATCAACATCGGCAGCCTTGCACTCAACCAGAATTATCGGTTTACCATCCTGCATAATCGCATAATCTACTTTTTCTCCTTTTTTCGTACCGCAATCAGCGATACATTCGGGGCAAACTTCTGACGGATCGAAAACATTGTATCCAAGTATCTGGATAAAAGGAAGTATAAGAGCTGTTTTTGTTCCTTCCTCTGTTTTGACCTGTGCGGCGAGAAATGGGATTCTCGCAGAAAATGCTTTAATCTGTTCTCCGAAGTCCATTTTTACCACTCACTTTCCTTTAGTTATATTTTCTAAATTCACGAAAATTGTATTTGAGACTTGTGTCATACAATGCAAATATGTTATTACTTTGTTCTAAGGGATATTAAATCTGATGAGTATTTTTACACATGTACAAGTATTTTTCTGTAACTTTTTTATTCACCATAGTTGGAATTGAATAGAATTAGATCTATTCTGAACACATCTACTAAAATCAAAGAAGATGGGAGAGGATGCGTTATTCCTCAGAAAATATTTGCCCCTCAAACACAAACACACTGCAGGAACTCTCCCGCCATACGGACGGCGGAAGCCCCGCCTTGACACAGGTCTGGCTGAGAAACTCGAACGGCGTCCACCCGTATTCAGAAGCAACCTGCGGCAGCAGAAGTCCGCTGCGGCTCCCGGCCTTCACAATCAGCCCGTGACGTCCCACCTCCACATGCTGCCAGCGTTCCGCAGGCGGGCAGATCAGCGCCTCGGGCGGCGTAAGAACCGTCACCTCCAGAGAAATATCCGCAAGCTCCGCAGGCTCAACCGGCCGGAACCGGGGATCGCGGACAGCCGCCGAAACCGCCGCATCCTCCAGCGCCTCAAAAAGAGGCATCATCGGATACGGAATCCCGATACAGCCCCGCAGCTCCCCGAACTCCGTCAGCGTCACAAACACCCCGCGGGGATGTGTAAACGCCGGAGGATACACGATCTCCTCAACCGGCTTTCGCCGTACCGCCGCCTCCACCAGTTTTCTCGCCCGGGCAACCGCAAACGCCCCGTCCTCATCCGTCAGAAGATTCATGATACTCTATTGTCGGGAAAAGGTATCAAGTGCACCATACAGAGAAAGCCCGTCATCATCTTGATAACCTGCCGGCACTAATATAGTACCTACGTGAGAGGGAGCATGCGGCCGACGGTGATCATTTCGGGATCGCTGAGGAAAGTCCTCCCACCATTCAGGTAACGCAGCCGTGTGCAAGCACGGGTGGCGAGAGTCACGGCTCTGGAACAGAAACGACACGTCCTTCGCGGAGCAATGAGACGGCACCTAACCCGTCGAGCGCTGAGGCGAAGGGATCGATGGAACGGCGAATCCCTGCGGGTGCAAGTCGAAACAGGATCTGCGTGCGGCGCCTGAACGCCATGATCCGGGTACGACGCTAAGCCGAATGCCGCAACGAACAGGAGGAGGCTTATCACTCCGACTCACGTTTTTCGCAGCTGTTTTTCCGTGGACGTAGTGGTGAAAGATTATGGCAGATAGATCAAAACTTGGAACGATTCTTATTCTTGCAGTGATTGGTGTGGGAGTGCTGCTGGTGGCCTCCTCAGGTATCTCTGCATGGCAGAGCTATCAGAATATTGCAGAGCCGGACAACGCAACAGCTGTCTCGACACCGCTGCCGCCGCCCGAAGCGACGGCGTCTCCGGCATCAGCGACTACGGCTCCCGCGACCCCCGCAGTACTAACCGCGACACAAGCCGCACAGATATCTGCCGCACCAACTGCGGCGACCGCTGGTACCCCGTCTCCTCAGGAAACGGCAGCCGCGTCCCCTGCAGCAACCCGGGCTGCCTCCACGTCTGTTGCGACAACCGCACCCCCCCTGAAAGCCCCGGCAGCCGGAAACCGGTTCTCGGTACCTGGACCGGCACGAAATCCATCTCGATGCTCTTCGTCTCGGCAAACGGTCAGGGAACCGTAACCTTCCGCGACGATTATACCGGCCATCTCTCCGGCGAGTTCCATGGTGCGGGAATGGATGAAGTGTTTGCGAGCGATTTTATCTGGACGAATAACGGCGGCGGCAGTTATACCGGCAGTATCGGAACCGAATCAACGGGATTTACGCTCGCGGGCGAAACACTTACGATGACGATCAATCCGAAGAAACTCGGGCTGAATGCGATGCTCGATATGGATATCCCGGTTGAGATGCACCGCGTCTGAATCCGGACAGTTTCTTTTTTTGTCTAACCTGAATGATACCTTAATATCCCGCCAGAGTAGATGGTAGTAGTAATCATGAGCACGTTTGAGTGTACACAGTGTGGTCTGTGCTGTCTTGGAATCGGCGAGATTGTGCGGATGGATCGCCAGATATCGAAGTACGGGTTTTACGTAAAGAACGAAGTGGTGGGCGAAACAAAAGCGGTTCTTATCACGCCCGAGTACCGCGAGCTGTTTGACACCGACCACTCGATTCAGGAGGAACACAAAACCTCCTGCTTCTTCGTCCGGAAACGGCCTGACGGGAAATATGTCTGCACCATTCATCCTGGCCGTCTCTTCATCTGCAGGGACTATCACTGCTGTGCGGCACGCATCAGCAAAAACGGCGAGGAGGTCGGCCGCGTGAAGGGGAAGGTCTCGATCGTTACCAACGATGAAACGCTCAAAGAGATCTGGCGCGAAGGAGTGCAGAAGCAGCCGGAAAAATCCCGCGAAGAGATCACCGCCCTTCTCCTTGGTCAGGGGTACTCGGTTCTGTTCTATGACGGAGAATGAGATTCCCGTTTCCGGCGGCAGCCTGCGGTGTACGGACGGGCGGATGGTGACGCCGGAAAAATGCCGGTTCTGCATGCATTCCCGCTATTTTGTTATCGACGGTGTTTCGCACCGGTCGCCCGCCCTTGCGTTCTGTCTGCGGGAACGGGTGTGTAAAGAGGTGGACTTTGCCTTGGCAACTGCGGTCGGCTGTGCGGAAAAACGCGGCGACGGCTATCTGAGTGTCGGAAATATTTTGTCGTGAGGTGTTTTTGTATGGCAGAAAAAATCCGGTATGAGCAAGAGAAGAAACGATTCACCGAGAAATCTCCCCAACCTGCCGAAGAGTGTATCCGGCTTTTTATGGGTGATGAGGCCTGGCAGCGGCTTATGTGCTTCGAGGAGATGCTGCGGGAGCGCTATGTTCTGAACCGTGAAATGAAGTTCCCTTTTGGCAACGAGTACGGATGGGGTTTCCGGTATACGCATAAGAAGTCGTTGCTGCTGTATGTATTTTTTGAGGAAGGCGGTTTCTGCTGTACTATTTCCATCAATGACGCGGGAGCACGGGAGGTGGAAGCTATGCTGGGTGATCTGCTGCCCGAAATACAGGCTTCCTGGATAAACCGGTATGCCTGCGGTGCTGAGGGGGATGGCTTAACCGTTCGGTTGCCGGGGATGATGAGCTGCCGGATCTCGTCCGGCTGGCAGGCGTTAAGGTAAAGCCCAAAAAGGGAACAAAAGCGAAATGAATATCCGGTGAATTTCGGGTTTGGGATCGAGAAGTTTGTCGGTAAAAAAATATTATTTCAGGAGAGCAACCGCTTCTGCGACGCTTTTGTTCTCCACTGTGATCGCATAAATCGCGTTGCAGAACATCACAGCCTCGTCAAGGGGTTTTTGGTGAATGTTTCTGCCGGTTGCGTTGCCGGATGCGCCGCCGAGGTGAATCTGGTCGTAGAGTTCGGCGAGGAATTTTTCTTCCGAGACTGATGAGCCGCCCGCACAGACGAGTTTTGTCCGGCCTGCTGCTTTGACTGCTTCTTTGAGAAGTTCTGCGGATGCTGCTCCTTTTTTTGGGGGGGCGTTGACTTTGACGAAGTCGCTGCCGAGGCAGGCGGCAACGCCTGCGGCTCCTGCGATTAAGTGCGGGTCTTTTTCGTCTTTGACTGCTTTGCCGCGGGGGTAGATCCACAGAACCGTTACCATGCCGTACTGGTGTGCGGTGTTGATCAGCTGGGCGGCTTCGGCGAGCATGTCTGCTTCTTCTTCGCTGCCGAGGTAGATGGTGTAGCCGATACCGGCGATTTTGATGCCGCGGTCGGCGATCTCGGCGATCTGTTCGACCGTCCAGAGCTGGGGGCTGACGGGATCTTTCTGGGAGACGCCGACGAGGTGAGTTTTGGAGTTCATCTTGACGAGGTAGGGAACCTCGGGATAGTCCATGGCGTAGCGGGTGATGAGGCCCAGCTGGGCGGCAAGTACGCCGATCTTTGCAATGGACGCGATGCGGAAGAGGTGTTCGGGATCGGCGTCGTCAGCAGGGATACCGGCGCCGCAGAAGTCGTCGTTGAGGTGTTCTATTTTCTGGTCGCCTGCAAACAGCATGAGGCGGCCGGAGCCTGCGGTGATCAGGTTGTAGTTTTCTGTGTATTGTTCCCGCATGCATTCGGGAACGTCGAGCGGTACCTTCACATCAGTCATTGTGTATTAGTTGGTTTGGGAGATGATTAATGGTTACGACACACGCGGGCATCTGCGGAAAAAACGGGGTTTGTGAGATGATGGAGAGGCAAAGTCCCGGATAAAAGAAATATGAATATCTTGAGGTAGATGAATCAGAGATTTGCTGCCAAGCATTTTAAAGTGGTCGAATTCGACCACTTTAGATATTCTCCATAAAATCTTCGAAGTTGCTTACCGGTTTATTTATATGTGTCACATTATTCCTCCTCTGGGATCTCTGGCATCATCATGGTTAAGAATATGAATATATACCCATAATGTAGTATAATTTTCTTTTCTATTATTAACCATATCACACCTCTTGCAAAATCCAAAAGAATCCATTACCCGTGCCAATGAGAGGTAGTCCAACGATCCCAAAAAGCACAACAAATTCACGTACCTATTCCAGATATAGTACAGTAAACTGTTTTCCTGATATCCACATCCCCACGAAAAAAAGAATCCTACCTCCTCAGCACCCCGATCTCCGACAGCATCGCCGGCAGATACTCCTTCGTCACGAAATCCAGACCATGGCTCGCAAACGCCTGCTGTTCCGACTTCAGCCCCATCTCCAGCTGCAAATTGATCTCCTTCTTCCAGAAATCATTCCCAAACCGGGGATCCGACAACTCCGCCTTCAGGGCATTCACATCCTGCTCCGTCAGCTTATCAGCCGGAAGATTATAATCCCGGATATCTGAAGGCTTCACCCCGATAAACTGCGCAGACGGCGTCGCCAGAAGCTCCGACATATGCGCCGCCTTAATCGAGCCGTAGGCCACCGACGCATAAATCCGGTACGACCAGGGATCCCCGTCCGTAAAAACAACCACCGGAATCTTCAGTTCCTCATTCATCCGCTTCAGCATCCGCCGCGTCGCACGCGACGGCTGCCCCTTCAGATGCAGAAGAACCGTATCATACTCATCATCAAACCCGTTCTCCTGCAGACGCGAATACATACCGCCCGTCTCAACCGCAATCACACAGCTCGCATTGTGATCCACCAGTTCCACATTCTCCACATTATTCGGAATATTATACCCCGCCTCCCCCACATCATCCTGACAATGAATCTCCTTCATACCCCGCCGCGTATTTTCCCGCACCCGCAGGGGCCCGAAAATCGACGCCCCGTCCTCCTCAGGCCGCATATGGAAATACTCCCGCTGCAGACCCGTAATAATCTCCAGATCCTCCACCAGATAATTACTCTCATTCTGCGCATGGAACTTCGCCTGCTTCCAGCCCTCCGAAATATAATACATCTCTCTTAGCGTCGACGACCGGTTCTCCGCGAGCTGCATCTTAATAAAGCCCATAACATAGGCCATCTTCAGCATATGAATCGCAGACTTCGCCGTTCCCGCATTTCGCGTACTCTCCTTTGCCCCGTACGTCCACACCTCAGACTCATCATCATACTCAATATTGTACTTCGTCCGCGTCGGAAGCGTAATGGACGGCACATCGCCGCCGCCCATCTGATCATACCAGACCTTTGCGATCTCCATCAGACGCTGCTTTGTCGCGAGATCGCGTTCTTTTGGTTCAGACATCCAAATCCACCACCACTTTCAGATTTTCCGCTATCCCCTGCATATCCACAATACCTCCTCCGGCACCCGTATAGGACACCTCAAACTTTTCTCCGGCAGGAAGCGTCCGCTTCCACACCTTCGTGTACTCGCCCTCCATCTCCGTCACGAAATCGGGCGGGACGGTGGCGTCAGCCGCCGAATCGCCCGAGATGTCGTACAGCGACACCTCCTGATCCTTGGTCGTGTAGTTGTCTATCCGAATCAGAATTCTGCCGTCAGACGACCCCTTCTTCAGGACAACCCGCCGCATAATCCTCCCTTCAATCATCGACGTATCCGGCGGCGGAAGTTCCACAATCTCCCCGACCTTCTGGGCGATTAAGGGAATCACCGCACAAATAGCCCGGGCACGGTCGTCCTGAAGCTTGTTCTTGTCGCGGCGGTTTAAGAACAGCTTCAGATCGCGTCCCAGCTCCTGCAATGCAAGCGTAATCTCCCGCTCGACCTCCGGAACGGACGCAACCGCGTCCTTGGACTCGCTCGTGAACGGCACGTTCGTTGCCGCCACATGGACGAGAATCAGAATCGGCCCCATCGGCAGACTCTGCTGGGACACCCCGTAGTTCTTCCAGTTCACGTTCGCAATCGCGGACGTAATCGCACACGCCCCCTGCTGGTACTGCAGGGGAACGCGGTTGGCGAACCGGAGGATGAGGGCGCTGCCCTCTGACGGCAGTTTTCCGCCGTAACCAATGGCCGCCTCCACGATGAAGGAGTTTCCGCCGAAGACATTTCCCGGTCGTGTCCGGGCCTTGATGAAGTCTAACTGGAACTCCTTTTCCATTCCCTTCACGATCAGCTCCTCCGTGATAGGGGACAGACACTGGGATGCGGTCGGGGCGGGAATCTTGACCGTCTGCATTGCGTCAAGAAGCGGATTCAGCTGTTCCAGCTGAATCGTGTTCACGCGGGTTTTTGCATCGAGTCTTGCGACAGAACAGATCTCAAGCGCCGTCTTCTCGCCGACCTTGGAGAAGCTTTCGATTAAGAACTCCTTCAACGGCAGGTCGGATGCAGCCGTCATCCGTTTCAGTACGCCGAGTTCGATGCCGTACGGATGCGGTTTAATCGCTACCGGGCAGGGCGGCACATCGTTTGACACGCGGTCAAAGGTGAAGGACTCGTCATCGAGTTCCACGCGGAAGCGGGCGTGGGGGTTGACGACCGAGGTGTACTTGAGGTACTCAAGCAGCTTCTTCTTCGCCTGCATCGTGCTCTTGAACTCAAGTTCGATGCGGGTGCCGTGCGGGAGCACCCAGTCGATCTCCTCATGCGACAGCACTTCGGGTTCGTTCGTCTCGGTCTTGATGACGAGCGTCATCTTGTGGGCCTTCGTCTTTGCGCCCGTACGGGAGATGACGAGCGTTGGTTTGCCGGTCGTCAGCTGGGCGTAGAGGACGGCTGCGGAGATGCCGATACCCTGCTGACCGCGGGTCTGGCGGACCTGATGGAACCGTGAGCCGTAGAGCAGTTTGGCAAAAACAGCCGGCATCTTTTCGGGGATGATACCGGGTCCGTTATCCTCGACAACGACGCGGAAGACGTCGCCACCGAGTTTGCGCACCGAGACTAAGATGTCGGGCAGGACTTCGGCTTCTTCGCAGGCGTCAAGGGAGTTGTCGATGGCTTCTTTGATGGTGGTGATGATTCCCCGTGTGGGGGAGTCGAAGCCAAGCATATGTTTGTTCTTTTCAAAAAATTCTGCTACACTGATGCTTCGCTGTTTCTTGGCGAGTTCGTCAGCAAGAACCATTCGCTACCTCATCTACGGCGTCTGTAAGATTCATCTCTTTCTGGGCGGCTTGTGCCAGATTTTTGAGGGTGACGGTTCCTGCGGCGGCTTCTTTTTCCCCGATGAGGGCTGCGTAGGATGCGCCCGATTTCAGGGCTGAGGAGAGCTGTGCCCCGAAACTCCGGTCCATGACGTCCATGACGACGGTGATGCCCGCCGCCCGGAACGCGGCGGCTGCGGCGTATGCCGCAGCCCGCGTCCCGGGCGTTGCGACGACCGCGACGACCGGTGCAGCCTCGGGCACGATCTCGCCGAGCGAGACCATGACGCGGTCAAAGCCGATTGCAAATCCGCAGCTCGGGACATCTTTTCCGCCGAAGAGATGCGCAAGGCGGTAGACGCCGCCGCCGAGGATCTGGTTTTCGGCACCGAGGTTGTCGGCGAATGCTTCGAAGACCATGCCGGTATAGTAGTCGAGTCCCCGGGCGATGCCGAAGTTCTGGACGAACGGGATGTTCTGGGCGGCGAGGTAGCGGAAGGTCTCTTCGATGCGTTCCTTCTCCGGAATGTCTCCGGTAACGTCCCAGACTTCGTTGAGGGTTGCGGCGGTGATGAGCCGGACGAGGGGTTCAAAGAGGTCGGGGTGGCCAATTGCGGCGAGAGTGGTTTCCAAAAGGTCTGTGTCGCGTTTGTCGAGAGCCGCCATGACCTTCTTCTGTTCGACGGCGTCGAGGCCTGCGAGCATGTGTTTCATGGGGGCGAGGTGGCCGATCTTGAGGATGAACCGGACGCCGGAACTTTTGAGGAGTTCGTAGGCGAGGGCGATAACTTCAGCGTCGGCTGCCGCGGAGTCTGCGCCGATCAGTTCACAGCCGAACTGCCAGAACTGCCGGTACCGTCCTTTCTGGGGGCGTTCGTACCGGAAGCATTCGGCGAAGTAGAACCAGCGGAGGGGTTTTGGGGCGACCTGGGCTTCGTTGACGTAGGCCCGGACGACTGCGGCGGTGATTTCGGGGCGGAGTGCGATTTTTCTGCCGCCTTTGTCTTCGAAGGCGTACATTTCCCCGATGATTCCTTCGCCGGATTTGAGGGTGAAGAGTTCGAGTTCTTCGAACATGGGGGTCTGGACTTCGCCGTAACCGAAGGACCGGGCGACGGTTCTCATGCGGCGTTCGATGTATCTTCGCTGTGCCATTTCTGCCGGGAGGAAGTCCCGCGTTCCGCGTGGTTTTTGCAGCATTATTGTTTCCTCTGAGGGTTTTGCCGGGGAGCGGCCCCGGTGAGTCTCTGCATTGCCGATTCGTTTCCTTTCCATACGTCGCCCCGGGTGATTCTTGACTGGAGGTAGAGGGCGAGGAGGACGAGTCCGCAGCCGAGGTAGAGGAGGGTGGTGTCGGCAATGCCGGCAACTGCGGCGGCGAACCAGCCAAGGGCGGTGAAGAGGACTCCCTGATAGGCGGCTTTGCGGTAGCCTGCAAGGCCGGTTCTGGCGTAGATGCGGGTGTCCCGCAGCCAGAGGAAGGAGACGACGACCGCACCGAAAGCGACGACGTAGGTTATCGGATCAACGATTGTCATTGGTTGTGTGTACTATTGGATGTGGAGGGGCTTTAAGTATGGGGGTTGGGAGATGACGAATGTATGTGTGCTCTACTAAAAGTTCCCCTCTCTAAAAATCAGATGTTAATAAAATATGTATATAATTATGACAATAGTTTATCTAAATGAGTTCCATTAGAATGTTTATTTCATCTACATGTTATGATTTGTCTCAAATCCGAGAACAATTAAGAAAATTTGTTACTTCAATTGGATATGAACCAATAATGACTGAGTATGCGGAAGTACTATATGATCCTACAACTCATACGCGTACAAGTTGTATTCAGG
>JAISHD010000018.1 GCA_031262705.1 Methanocalculaceae archaeon
CCGTGATCGTCTCATGCTTGTAGGTCCGCATGATTGCGCCGTGGACATATCGCGACATAACCCGTGCGGTATCGGCGATCGTCTCGCCGCGTCCGAGCTGCGTGTCCCGCGAGTTCAGATACAGCGCGTATCCGCCGAGATCATACATGCCCACATCAAAGGAGATGCGGGTCCGTGTCGATGCCTTCTCAAAGATCATCGCCAGTGTTTTTCCGGCAAGCAGCGGGTGGGGAACACCTGCATACCGCTGGCGTTTCAGCCGTGCGGCGAGCGTCAGAATGTCGTCGTACTCCTCGCACGATAGATCCGTAATCGAGATAAAGTCTTTTTTCATCCCCGCAGCTCCTTCATGTGGGCAATTCTCTTCGCAAACAGTGCTTCGGTTCCGATGTCGGTCCGGTGACGGACATTGCCGGAGACGTTGCGGCATGCGGTCTCCGCCGCAGCTTCGGCCCCGGCGAGGTCTGCACCCACACCGACGAATGCCATCGTCCGAGAGGTCTGTGTCTTCAGAACACCGTTCTCTTCAATCACGTTTGCGTAGTAGAGAATCGTATTCTCATGCGGTCCGAGGGCGATGGGATCGCCTGCGTGCGGATGTTCGGGGTAGTCCTTTGGTACGATGTACTTGCAGACCGTTGCCTGTTTTCTGAAGGAAACATCCGCAGGCGTGAGTGTTCCGGAAACGATATGCTCTGCAATCGTTACAAAGTCAGAGTCAAGCAGGGTTAACACGTTCATCGCCTCCGGGTCGCCAAACCGGGCATTGAACTCAATGACCTTCGGTCCTTCTGCCGTATTCATGAACTGACCGTACAGCACTCCTTTGTAGGGGTAGCCTTCTTTTGCAAGCGCCGCAACGGTCGCCTGCATGATGGCAAATGCTGCCTGGTAATCCGCATCGGTTACGAACGGGAAGGTGTGACCGGCAAGCGTGTAGGAACCCATGCCGCCGGTGTTCGGGCCGATATCTCCCTCGAACGCACGCTTGTGATCCTGCACGAGCGGCATCGGGACAAGGATCTTTCCGTCCACGAACGCCATCAGGGTGAACTCCTCGCCAAGCAACCGCTCTTCAAGGATGATCGTCTGATTCTTAAGCGTCATTGCGTAGGCGATCGCTCCCTCGCGGTCAACCTGTTCACCCATTACCTTTACGCCCTTGCCGCCGGTAAGGCCGATCGGCTTTACCGCAAGGTCGCCGGGATAGGATCGGATGTACTCGGCAGCCTCTTCTGGATTCCGGGAGAGTTTGTAGACCGGGCAGCCGGCGATTCCGTGTTTCTGCATCAGACTTCTGCAAAATCCCTTGTCCGTCTCAATGCGTACGGCTGCCTTTGAGGGGCCGACGCATCCGATGCCTGATGCAGTCAGTGCGTCGGAGACGCCTGCTGCAAGTGGGGCTTCGGGACCGACAACGGCATATTCAACATTGTGCTGTTTGGCAAATGCGAGGACGGCATCCGCATCCGTCTCCGGATGAATCAGTACTTCACGGCACAGCTTTGCAATTCCGGGATTTTTCTTTCCCATGATGCAGTACAGATCTGTTTTGGTATTCTTTGACAGTGCGAGTGTGATGGCGTGTTCCCGTCCGCCGCCACCCACAACGAGTATTCTCATGTTCATATCTATCTCCTGTCCGGCAAAAAACTCAGCGGTTTAGCAGTTCACCTGCTCTGACCAGCGGATGCAGGGTTACACCGTCTGCTGCGAGCAGTGCCTCGGCACCGCTGTCGCGATCAACCACGACGACAACCGCGTCAACAATGGCGCCCGCCTTGCGCAGTTCGTCAATACCGTACTTTGAAGACCCGCCCGACGTTGTTACATCCTCAATTAAGAGAACATTCTTTCCGGCAACGTCACCGATGACCATCTGACTCTTTCCGTGATCCTTTGCTGCGGCACGGATGACAGCGCACGGTTTGCCGCTTTCAAGCGAAACGGCAACCGCGAGCGGCACACCGCCCACAGCAACACCGGCAATCACGTCAAAGGTGTAGCGTGCGGCAACCTCTTTTGCAATCTCGCCGAGCAGTGCAGGCTGCATAATCGCCGTCTTCACATCAATGTAATATTTGCTTTTTGCACCGGAAGCGAGCGTAAAATCACCGAACTCCACGGCTTTATATTGGATTAACAGATCTAATACCGGATTTTCCATGATCCCCGTAAAACTCCTAATGAAATATTGTGTACTATAGGAGGTGGAAGAACATTAAGTATTCCCAGGATTCGGCTTTCTTTAAAAGTTTGAACTTATTCATAATGCCTGATCGGATTCAGGTCGGATTATGAAGATCTCGTGGACTTTTGCTTGGAGTAACCAACGTCAAAGCATTTTTTTATTCAGACGGTTTTGATCATGCAATAAGAAACTTTTCAGACTTTTGAAGCAAATTCTCAGGATTATTCTGTGTGGTTTCGTTTGAAATAATCATCGAATGCACAGAAGAAGCAGAAAGCCGTGAAGCGGTGAGTGGGGAAACACGCTACGGCTTCCTTAGTATTATTGGAAATAGCAATCCCGATTACCAGGGAACCTGTTTGATACCGATCAGGTAACCGATGATATTTGCACCACGGTGCAGAAGCGGCGTCCAGATGAGGATTGCAATAAAGATCCAGATAGTGATGTTTTCAGCCACCCACGGCCAAGCAAAGACAGCCAAGAGCACAAGAGAACCCACTACCAGATCGTACATATCTGCGATCGGCCACTTCTCTCCGCGATCTTTTCCTGCGCGGCGTTTAAAAAAACTCTTTACCATGTCACCAAGAAGCGCACCGGCGGCAAGGGCCGTTATTGTTACGGGAGTGTGCTGCGGCAGCCAGTCCCAGTGAAACGTCTGTGCAAGAAACATCTGCAGGAGTCCGAACAAAACCCCTACACCAATACCTCCGATGAGTCCGCGCCATGTTTTCCCGTCTCCGAGGTATCTGCACCCGTCTTTTGCGCATTTCCCAAAGTCAACCGGGGTGCCGCCGCCGAACGGAACCGCGCCCGCATTTGCAACGTATGCAGGCACCATTATCCAGAACGCTGCGACGAACGTCATCAAAACCGCGAGAATGGTCTCCACAATCATCTGATCACACGATCCATAGTTTATTTAATGGAAAGCAGAAAGATATAATAACTTACATTTTGGCGGCATGAACCGCCGATACCCAAGGAGATACTCGGGTCCATGAAAATCATCAAAGAAACAAAAAGCATGTGTCCGGTCTGCGGCAGGCTGCTCCCCGCAACAGTTACTGAAGAGGATGGAGCTGTCTGGATTCGCAGAACTTGTCCGGAACACGGTGAACTACGATCTCTCTACTGGTCGGATGCAGAGATGTATCACCGGTTTGAACAGTATGATCGCGAAGGGCGCGGCGTCTACAACCCGAACACCAATACCTCCGGCGAGTGTACCCAGCGTTGCGGACTGTGTGCCCACCACAAATCCGGCACTCTTCTCGCAAACATCGATCTCACAAACCGCTGTAATCTGAACTGTGACTTCTGTTTCGCCAACGCCCGAGCGTGTGGATATATATATGAGCCGACGTTTGACGAGATTGTCTCAATGCTTGAGCTGCTCAGAAATGAGGAGCCGGTTCCCTGCCCGGCCGTGCAGTTTGCCGGCGGCGAGCCGACGATGCGTGAAGATCTGACGGATATCATCAAGAAGGCTAAGGAACTCGGATTTTCGCAGGTGCAGATGGCATCAAACGGTATCAAACTTGCACGCAATCCCGATCTTGCCAAAGAATGGCGGGATGCCGGTCTCTCAACCGTATATCTGCACTTTGACGGCACCACAAAAGACACCAATCCGCTTCTGGAAAAGACCAGTCTTCCAGCGATTGAAAACTGCCGAAAAGCAGGCCTCGGCATTGTTCTCGTGCCAACCGTCATTAACGGCAAAAACGATCATCAGGTGGGCGATATCATCAAGTTCGCTGCAAAAAACATTGATGTGATTCGCGGCATTAACTTCCAGCCCGTAGCCTTTACTGGTGCTGCCAAGAATGATGATGTCGAAAGAGAGCGTGTCACCGTCCCAGATCTTGTCAAACGCATGGAAGAACAGACCGGTGGTACATTAAAGCAGTCCGATTTCTATCCGGTTCCATCCATGATGGCCGTCTGCGATCTGATCGAGTCCTACACCGGTGAGGCACAGATTATGTTCTGCGCCCACCCACACTGCGGTGCCGCAACCTATGGTTTTGTCAATGAGAAGGGCGATCTGGTACCGGTCAACCGTTTCATTGATGTGGACAGGTTCCTGACTGAAGTCGCAACAATGGCCGAAAAGTTTCGGAACGCAGGAAAAACCGGCAGATATCTTGCAATGGTCACAGGCCTCAACAACATGAGAAAGATTGTGGAGAAGGGCGAGGTTGAAGGTATCAAGATCGATATGAACAAGATGATCTACGATGCCCTGATCAAACACGACTACAACAGTATCGGCCAGTTCCACAAGAATGTACTGTTCATCGGGACGATGCATTTCATGGACTGCTTCAATTACGACACCGACCGCGTCGAACGATGTTGCATCCACTACACAACACCAGACGGTCGCCTGATTCCGTTCTGCACCTACAACAGTGGCCCGGTGTACCGCGAGCAGGTCTGGAAGAAGTACGCAAAGCCGATGCCTGCGAAGAAAAACGACTCTGCCGGATGCAGGGATTGCAGTTCCGTTGAGAAGACAGAATAATTTTTTTTTTGATATTTTTCCTATCCTTTTTTTGAGAGAAACTCTTATCTCCTTCTGCATCATGTATCCCATATGAACTGCCCTGTCTGCGGACAGGATTGCATTCAGTCTTCTGATGATCTAGTAACTACTTCTGCTCACCGGTTTGATGCGTGCCCGTCCTGTCAGGGTTTGCAAAGAGACAAACGCCTACCTCCGGTTTTGGACTCACCGCCGTCTCCCTGTCCGGTCTGCGGCAAACGCTATATTGATGATGTTTTTTCTCATATCTGGCTGATACTCGTAGAAGAGAAGATCATTTCCCCTGTATCTCCTCTGAGCAGTGCAGGAGTTCCGCATCTGCATCCATTTATGGTACTCAGTGCCCTGCCGTATCTTCCGCCGCATTCCCTGATTCTTCTGACGCATGCCATTGACAGAGATGTTGCCGATCGCCTGATGGCGGAGGTCCCTGAACTCCGGGGAGTTGTCCGGGATCAGCATCTGGTCCCGGGATTATCCCACGGAATTGATTCTCCGGTATTTCATACGCATGAACTTGTTGCCGGATGCGATCTCCATGCCGCGATTTTTCCGTCGCCGGCCGGAAACATTGTAGTGTATCAGCGAAGCTCCACCATGCATGTGGAGATACCGCGCCCGTTCAATCCGAAACTTTTCTCGGTCTCCCGTATGATTGGACGTTCCCATCCGACGACGGTCATCGACGGGTGTTCGGGAGTGGGAACTCTCGGCATTGCCGCAAGTCTTGCCGGGATGCCGCATGTCATTCTCAATGACCGGTGGTCTGCGGCAGCGTTCTGGAGTGCGATCAATATCCAGGTCAACTGCCGTCCGCTGGGTCTTGACGATTTTTCCTGGCAGATGGACCCGGCAGAGTTTCCCCGGAAAAAGATCCGCCGTTGTCCGGTGGAGGTGGCCTCCGCTTACGGCAGTCATGCAAGGCTTGAGGTCTGGCACGGAGATTTTCGGTGTCTTCCGCGAAAAATTCCGGTTTCTGCTGATTCACTCTGCGTCTTTGATCCGTTTGAGAAAGAGGACCGGCGGGGTATGGAAACGATCATGAATGAGTGGAAAAAATCCACCGGTAGCCGGATTTTTATACCGTAATTTTCCCGCTAACCTCCGGAAGAGGCAGATTTATCCCGCACCCCATGCAAGTACTACACAACATATGATCCTCTCCACAAGCCCCGGTTCCACCCGCCTCTGCCGCAAGGTTGCCGATTCCCTTTCCTTGTCTGAGGAGTCCGTTGCTGCGGTTGCGTCGCTGTTCGGCAGCGGGGCAACTGTTCCTTTCATCGCCCGCTACCGTAAAGAGGCTACCGGTTCTCTTGATGAGGTTGCAATCGCTTCGGTGCGTGACGCGCTTATCCGCATCAAACAGGTTGACGATCGCAGGGGAAGCATTCTTGCAACCCTCCGGGAACGAAAGGTTCTGACCGCTGATTTGCAGGACAAACTCCTCTCGGCTGATACCCTTGCAGAGCTTGAAGACATCTATCTGCCTTTCCGGCCAAAGCGCCAGACCCGTGCGAGTGTTGCCCGCGGCCGCGGTCTTGCACCGTTTGCTGCGGTTCTGCGCATGCAGGATGTGCGGCTGTCGCCGGAGGCGGCAGCCGTGACCTTCCTCACTCCAGAGGTCCCGACTGCGGCGGATGCGCTTGCCGGTGCACGGGACATTATTTCCGAGGAGATCTCCGAGGACGCCGGTCTCCGCAGTATGATTCGCGGCATCTATGCCCGTTCCGCACATCTCTCTTCCGGGGTAGTGAAGGGAAAGGCCGAGGATGCTTCGGTGTATGCCGGATACTTTGCGTGGGATGAGCTGATCACCCGTGCAGCATCCCATCGCGTGCTTGCGGTGATGCGGGGTGAACGTGAAGGCGTACTCCGCCTGCATCTCGCACCGCCGGAGGAGCATGTCCTGAAAGAACTGATTCCGCGTGTCGTGACCGGCAGCGGTGCGGCGGCGGCGTCCGAAGTGGCGGCGGCGGCGGCTGATGCCTACCGCCGTCTGATTGCCCCGTCACTTGAACGCGAGTTCTTCAACACCATTAAGGAGCGTGCCGATACCGAGGCTATCTCGGTGTTTGCCGAGAACCTCCGTCACCTCCTGCTCGCGGCACCCGCCGGGGAGAAGCGGGTACTTGCAATCGATCCGGGATACCGTACCGGCTGCAAGTTCGTCTGTCTTGATGCGACCGGCGGCGTTGCGGAGACAGGTGTGATCTATCCGGAGACGAAGCGCACCCAGGCACGCGAAACGCTGATCCGGCTCTGCAAGACGCATGCAATCGACATCATCGCGATCGGAAACGGTACGGCAGGCCGGGAGACGGAGAAGTTTGTCAAAGGTATCACCTTCGGCAGACCGCTGCCGGTTCTGCTGACAAGCGAGTGCGGGGCGTCGGTGTACTCGGCGTCGGCGGAGGCACGGCGCGAGTTTCCGGAGCTTGACGTCACGCTCCGCGGGGCGGTGTCCATCGGATGCCGCGTTCTGGATCCGCTGGCGGAACTGGTCAAGATCGATCCAAAGTCTCTTGGTGTCGGTCAGTATCAGCATGATGTGGATCAGAACCGGCTTGCCGCAAAACTTGCCGATGTGGTCGAGCAGACGGTGAACGCCGTCGGTGTGAACCTCAATACGGCAAGTCCCGCGCTGCTGTCCTATGTGTCGGGTATCGGGTCGGCACTTGCCGAAAAGATTGTTGCATACCGTACCGCAAACGGCCCGTTCAAAAACCGCAGAGAACTGCTGAACGTTCCGGGGGTCGGACCGAAGACCTTTGAACAGGCCGCAGGGTTCCTCCGCATCCGCGGAGGCGACAATCCGCTTGATATGACTGGTGTGCATCCCGAGCGGTATTCCCTTGTGGAACGGATGGCGGCGGATCTTGGCGTTTCCGCGGGACGGCTTGCCAGTGGTACCGAGCTTCTGAAACGGATCGATCCGGAGAAGTATGTGAGTCCAGACTGCGGTTTTGTGACCGTCACCGACATCATTGAGGAGCTGGCAAATCCAGGCCGTGACATCCGTGTTGCGGGAGAGGAGGAGTTTTCCTTTGATTCAATCGTGCAGGGGATCGCCGATCTGGCTGAGGGCATGGTGCTCCCAGGTATTGTCACAAACGTTACGGCGTTCGGGGCGTTCGTGGATGTGGGGGTGCATCAGGACGGACTTGTGCACATCAGCGAACTTGCCGACCGGTTTGTTGCGCATCCATCCCAGGTTGTCACGGTCGGGAAGAAGACCCGCGTGGTGGTGGTGGCGGTTGATACTGCCCGAAGCCGCATCAGTCTGAGCATGAAACGGGCGGTGTGAATGGGATTCTGGAACCGGTCCGGAGCGGAGCGGAGTGCTGCCGGCGGTACTGACTGGTATGCCCTTGAACGCTTTTCGCGGAAAGGTGAGCTTCTTGCGGAATTAAAGTCCTGCGGGAGTTTGTTTACTCCCGAGGATCTTGAGGAGATGCTTGCAAGGTACAGTAAAAAACTCGTGCATGTCAGAAAAGAGTATGCAGCAACACTTCTTGCTTCGGCACGTGTCCAGGTTGTGGACGGGTATCACCGCATGATGATCGCAGAACTTGCGGCTGTTCATGCTGATGTCCGTCTGCCGGTGTCCTGGAAGGAGTTTGTGCGGTTTGCTGCGGTTCAGACCCATGGTAAACGGCTTGCCGAACTTAAGTATCTGATCGCCGCGTATGCCATGTACATTGCAGAAGAGCCGGCCCATCCGGTGGGAACTCCGTTCCCTGGCGGATACACCGTTGAACTGCACGAGGGTGTGTATTACTGCCCGGTGCGTGCTGCCCAGGGGGAGGTGGATGAGGCTCTTTGCCGGTTCTGTCCTGCAGTGCAGAGCCGTGAGCGGGATCTCGTGCTCACCCGCGGGCAGCGTGAGTTTGTGGAACGCGGGGAGAAACTGGAGAACTACTTCTACAATTATCACGGGTGATCCGCGGACCGATGCCTGCGATACGACCACATCCGTCCCTTTTTCATTTCATGTGTGTCAGGCCAATATCTATTTTAACTCACGGGCACCATTTAGTAATGCAATGAATAGTGGCATCTGCCCGAAATGTGGTTTACCAAAAGAACTCTGTATTTGTGAAGAAGTCGCAAAGGAACAGCAAAGAATCAGCGTGAAAGTAAGCAAGAGACGGTACGGAAAAGAGGTGACCGTTGTGGACGGCCTAGATCCGTATGAGATCGATCTCGAAGATCTCTCCAAGTTTTTAAAAGGACGCCTTGCCTGCGGTGGCACGGTAAAAGAAAATTCCATTGAACTTCAGGGAAATCACCGCGACAGAGTTAAGGAACTGCTGACCACACGCGGATACAGTATCGATAATATCAGCTGAATTCTAAAAAAATATTTTTTTGAAAATTCTTTTTCACATCTTCTGCATCAGGGCTTTTTCCTTTTCTATATTGATCCGTACCTTCAGCTCCGCATCTTCATCACTGCAGTAGGAGAGGGCTGTATCGAATGCAGTGACGGCATCGCTGAACTCGCCGAGTTGCAGAAGTTCATAGCCTTTTTTGTACCAGATGTCAGGGGCATCTGGCAGGGCAATCAGAACACGGCGGAAACAGTCGTAAGCTTCGAGATGTTTTCCCAGACAACTGAGTACCACTCCCTTGTTATTCATGGCGCCGGTCATGGTACGGTCATATTTGAGGGCACGATCGTATCTGGCGACGGCTTCTTCGTACTTTCCAAGGTCACGGAATGCATTTCCACAGTTAAAGTAACTCACCGCATGCCCCGGTGCAATTTCGATGACGGCCGAGTAGCATGTAATGGCATCTTCGAGTTTTCCTGCATCGTAAAGCATGGTTGCCCGGTTGAACCAGTGTTCCGGCGCCCGGGGTTCTGCTTTGCAGACGCGATTCATGATGTCGTCTGCTTCTCTGTAGTTTCCAATTCCCGCGAGCATTCGCGCGTGGCTGGTCAGATATACAACATTATCCGGATCGTACCGGAGTGCTTCGATAAAGCACTGATCGGCTGCTTCAATATCACCGAAAATTGCAAGAGCATCGCCTTTGTTGTGATAATAGACGGCGGTTTTTGGCCGGAGTTCGATCGCTTTGTCATAGCAGAGTATCGCCTCGGTTCGTTTTCCCTGCAGGGAAAGAATGCGTCCCTTATCGTTCCACGCGGGTGCGTTGGACGGGTCGGAGGCAAGTGCTTCGTCAAGGCACCAGAGTGCATCGCTGTACCGGTTGTACTGCAGGTAAGAGAGTGCTTCGCTGTATTTTCGGGCGGCTGTTGCTCCTGCATCTTCGTTCGTACCGGTTTTTTTGATCCGGTCAAAAAGTCCCATGGATGATCTTACATATCTGAGTCGATGAGGGATAGCCTTTTCCGCCCACGATTTCTTCTTCCTAAAAGACACTGCATCAGCCACTGCTTTCCGAAACCACGAAGAGGAGAGTGCACCGGAATTGTGTTTCTCCCAGAATTCCACCTCATTGTCGCGGAAGAACGGGAAATCCGGATGAGAAATAGCAATTCCGGAGATTATTCAGCGGCAGCACTGGTCATGCGGGCGACGACAGTCGCCACATATCTGCCGAAGTTGACACCGTGCTCAATGTCCGTCTCGCTTAACTGGCCGTCCGCTGCAAGACCGTAGTGGCCGCCGGAATGTTCCTCATTTCCTTCCGAGTTTGCGATAGGATCGCCTACCACAATCATGCCGTGAATAAGCATGGCCTGAACAATGGAGAGAATTGCCGTTTCTTTGCCGCCGGTACGATCACCTGCCGTGGTGAAGGCTGCACCGACCTTTCCACAGAGCCGACCGCGGACAAAGGTCGTATCATCGATCAGCTCCTTGAACTCGGAAGCGACACCGCCGAAGTATACTGGAGAGCCGAGAATAATACCATCATACCGGACAAAATCACTTGCCGTCACACGATTGAATGCAAGCACATCAACCTTTACTCCAGAAACCTCTGCGGCACCGCGGCCGATGGCTTCGGCAAGCAGTTTTGTTTTGCCCGTGCGGCTGTAGCAGGTAATAAGTATCGATGCCATTTCTTCGTAATATGTATCGTCCGGCAGGCTTTAAAGTTCAGCATTGAGTACCAGCTGAGATAAACAGAAGTAATTTCTGTACCATCAGAGAATGTCCACCCTCATACTTCCCAATCTCCTGCACAATCCGTACGGCAAGTTCATGCCGGCAGAATTTCCATGTCAGGAGCACACATCAAAGCCTCAAAGGGAGAGGGAGTTGGAATTGCGGATATAAAAATCTCAATTCCGATCTGCATCATCAGAGGTGTTCTCCCTCATACTCCGGTTCCTCCTCATCCACCCCGTCCTTATAGTACCAGAGATTGTATATCTCATACTCCCCAATCTCCTGCGCGATCCGCACAGCGAGCGTGTGCCAGCAGGACTTCCCGTATAGCCGCGCCTCACAGTTGCAGAAATCCCCCTCCACATAATACTCTCCCGAGTTGCCGACCACCACAAAATAATCCCGGTACTTCTTCACGCGGTGGTCGCGGACCGCATCAACCGCATCACTTCCGCGTTTCCCATAGGCCTGTACAAATGCCTGCCGCACCGTCTCATTCAGAGACCGTTCCGTTTTCAGAACCTGCCATGGATGGATCATGGAATAATAGATGTCTCGGGAATATCCTCGATAAAAATCCAGCCTTCCCGCTGCGCCAGCGCACGCATGCCGGGCGCCTCAAGCGCATAATGTGTTGCTTCGACACAGGGAATCGGTGACTCGCGGGCGATGTTGTACTTCAGCTCGGATGCAAGATATGCTTCGGCCCCGAGCTCTGCCGCCTCCTCGATAAGTTCCCAGTCAAAGGCCGCCCCGCCCGCAACCGCAAGTCGGGTCACCTCGCTCACGTCACCCCAGATACGAAGACCGCAACCGAGAATCTCCGCAATCTCGGCAAACGATTTCGTCATTGTGCCAACAATCTCAAGTGATCCCTTTACGCGATCGGTCAGACCGATCAGATCTGCAAGTGTATCATTAATGCCGCCGTCCGCATGATCGAAGTTCGTATGCATTGCATACAGATTGATATTATTTGCAAGAAGAGGCCGGGCAACATCTACGTTCCTGCCGCAGATTCCATGCATCGGCACCCAGAACGCCGGGTGGTGCACCACCAGTGCATCAACCCCGAGTTCTGCTGCCATCTCCGCAACATGAGGCGTTGCATCCAGAGCACAGGCAACCATCTCAATGTTTGCTGTTCCTTCCAGAATCAGACCGATACGGCCGCAGTCATACTCCTCCGCAAGATCAGGCGGAGCGATGATCTCAAGTTTTCGGACGAACTCACCGAGGTACATTAGATAGATATTGGCTCTGCAGGATTAATAAGTCACTTTATATACATGGAGCGGGGAGATATTAGATTATATGTACAAATCCATCGACGATATTAACGAACATATCCGCGATGGAAGTGTGCGGGTTGTAACAGCCGAAGAGATGCCGGACATCGTTGACGAACTTGGCGTGTCCGGAGCACTCCGGGAAGTGGATGTTGTCACAACCGGCACCTTCGGCGCGATGTGTTCTTCAGGAGCGTTCCTCAACTTCGGACATCCGGAGATCCCCATCCGGATGGAGAAGATGTGGCTCAACAATGTTGAGGCATACGCAGGGGTTGCGGCGGTTGACTGCTATCTCGGGGCAACACAGGAGTCAACAACCCGCGGGACCGATTACGGCGGGGCCCATGTGATTGAGGATCTGATCGCAGGCCGATCGGTTGAGCTGCATGCCCGTGCTAAAGGCACGGACTGCTACCCCCGCCAGTCCATCACCAACGAGTTCACCTTATCCGATCTCAATCAGGCGATCATGGTCAACCCGCGGAACTCCTATCAGTGCTACAACGCGGCAACAAACATGGGTGACCATGCGGTCAAAACCTATATGGGGTATCTCCTGCCCGGTCACCGCAACATCACCTACTCGGGAGCGGGCGCTCTTTCGCCTCTGCCAAATGATCCGACGTTCTCGGTGATCGGATCTGGAACGCCGATCTTTTTGGGCGGTGCAAACGGAACAGTCGTCGGCGAAGGAACACAGCACTCCCTCAGCGCAGGATTCGGCACGCTGATGACCACCGGTGACATGAAAGAAATGTCAACAGACTACATCCGTGCAGCAACGATGACCGGTTACGGCGTAACGATGTATGTGGGTATGGGTGTCCCGATCCCGCTGTTAAACGAAGAGATCGTGAAGCACACAGCAGTACGGGACGAGGATCTCGTGACCAGCATTGTGGACTACGGAACTCCGGTCCGTGACCGCCCGGTGGTGCGCGAGGTGACGTATGCGGAGCTGAAGAGCGGGGTGGTTGAGATCGACGGCGAGGAGATCAGAACATCACCCTTGTCCAGCTACAAGAAGGCACGCGAGATTGCAGGCGAACTGAAGGGAAGAATCGAGGCAGGAAAGTTTACGATGGCGCTTGCCACCCGCCCGATCAATGCAACAAAGAGGAACAAACCGATGGCCGAACACGGGGTTGTCCGCCGCGTGAGTGAGATGATGGTTGGCACATTTGTAACCATCACCGGCGAGGAAAGTGTCAAGGAGGCGGCGAACCGTCTGCTAAAAGGAAACACAAACCATCTGCCGGTGATCGACTCCGAGAATCGATTGATCGGTATTGTGACGACGTTTGATATCTCTAAAGCGTTCGCCCGCGATGAAGAGGACCAGACGGTGTCGGAGATTATGACCCGCAGTGTGATTACGGCATTGCCGGACGAACCGGTGGATCTTGCCGCACGCAGGCTGCAGTTAAACAATATCGGGGCACTGGTAGTCACCGACACGTCAAAGAAGGTACTCGGCATGCTGAACTCATATGATCTCGGTGATCTGGTGGGAGAGAGGTGGCACAAATGAAACTGATGGTAACCTTTGACAGCGACGGCGTGCAGGAGGCAAACATTGCGAATGCAATTCTTGCTTCCGGTGTTCCGGTAAATGTGGAGCGCGCACAGATCGATGGAGATGACGGCTGGACACTGCTGGATGTGAAGGATGAAGAGGCGGAAAGGTTCATCGGGGCCTTAAAACATCCCGGCGTTACGGTGAAAATTCAGCGGGATGCGGTTTCGCACAATCTAACGGAGTGTGTTGACTGCGGCCTGTGTATCAGTATCTGCCAGAAAAAGGTGTTTTCCTTTGATGACTCCTGGCAGCTGCAGGTGGACTCGGAACGCTGTGTTCTGTGCGGTCGGTGTGTGATGTACTGTCCGCAGCGTGCGTTAAGTCTGCAGAAATGATTCGTGAGCATTTCCAGTTTCGCCAGACGATTACGACGATCCTTGCCGATGATCCCGCCCATATTGCGGCGGCAAAGGCGGGGATGCTTGAAGGCAGGGCGGACCTTGAGTCCTATATCCGTGCCGATCCTTTTTTTGGAACCTCCTATTTGCCGGTGCCGGTGGATTCTGATGCACCGCTGATTGTGCAGCGGATGGCGGCAGCTGCCGCCGAGGCAGATGTCGGACCGATGGCGGCGGTGGCGGCGGCGGTGGCGTGGGCCGGGGTGGAAAGTATGACTGCGGCGGGTGCCGCGTTTGGTCTGATTGACAACGGCGGCGATATTGTGTTTACCGCAGCCGATCGGCCGGTACGGGCGGGTCTGTATGCAAGTACTGCTCCGGTATCAGGGAAGTATGCGTTTGTCCTGCCCCCGGCCCCCGGTATCCGGGCGGTGTGCACCTCGTCTGCGACAGTCGGGCCGTCGGTTTCGTTCGGGGTTGCGGATGCGGTGGTGGTATTTTCTCGGGATCCGGCAAAAGCGGATGCCTGGGCAACGGGGCTGTGCAATGAACTCCGGCCAACGGACGAGGGGATTGCACTGCCAAAGGGAACGGCGGTTGACGCGGTGTATGCGGTTATCAGGGAATGGACTGCGGCATGGGGGGAGGTGCCGGAGATGGTTCCTGCCGTCGTCCACTATGATATGATTACAAAAGGGGAGTAGGATTATGCCGAGCAGTGTTCGCGGGCAAAGGCTGCGGCACGGTCGTATGCCCCCTCTCCGGTGAAGGCTGCGAGGATCTTTTCCCCGTCCCAGACACCGATGAAAAACAGTTTTCTGGATTGATCAAATCCCATTATCAGCTCCGCAAGCTCAACCGGCAGTATTTTGATGCCGTGCAGCAGCTGCGAGGACGGTTCGAGCAGGAGAATATCGTACACGTCAAGGTCGGGGACTTCGTTAAAGGCATACATGTAGGCCTGCGCTGCATTCGTCAGGTCAGAGGTGCAGAGCTGGATAGCAACATCCGGATCAAGCTCGTGCATCAGCTGGGCAAGTTCTGCATCATCGTCTTCGCAGGCATCGTAGAGGGAGGCGGCCAGAGACGTCAGCTCTGCATAGTCATAGAGCAAGACCATACTCCTCCTTTTGGTACGCACCAGTCATCACAATCATTTGCTGTGTAGTTATTCGTATCTCTCAGATGAATAATCTATGCCGGTTGTCCCTGCTTTCGGAAAAAGGTATGAACCTGCAGGAGTTTTTCATACTTCCGCAGCAGATCCCTGTCGTCCATGGAAAGGTTTCCTCCTGAGTCAATGGCCTGTGTGAGAAGGTCATCGTTGTTGTCCAGAACCGTAAGGAAAAGGTCGATGCTTGGATCCTCCACCCCTTTTTTCTCTTTGAGGTAGCGGAACGCATCCCTGACGTAGTCGTCATTATAGGTGATCCGGTCTTTCACTGCATTGACAGCGGTCTTCGACAACCTTTCCACACTATCCTGAGAGATTTCGGGGAGCATGGTGTAGATGTTGTCAGGTTCAGCAGTTTGTCATGGTACTGCTTGCTGATTCGGCTAAGTTCTTTTCCGGCATTGTGGGCGGCAAAACGAATGATGATGCCGTCCTGCTGGTTAAGAATGAAAAAGCTCCACATGCAGTACGGTTTTGTCACCGTTCTGATTCACCAGATACTCTATCGCAAGCCAGGTGGGGCGTAACAGGAAGTCGCTGATGATCTGCTTTTCAGAATCGAACCCGAGATTTTTCATGTTGCTGCAGTACGACGATTTGATAATGATGTATTTAAGAGCAATATCGAGTTTTACCAGATGCTTCTTTGGTGTCCTCGCAGGTCCGGGGTCCAAACTCCTGCAGTTTTTTTTCTGGGTAAATCCGCAGATGCTGGAGATGACGCTGACTACAAGAGAGGTGAATGCAACAACAACGATGAGTTCCAGAGGTATGACTGTTGCATTTGGCAGTGATAAGAGGGTTGTTTGTGACAAAATACGGGATGCAACCATGCAACCTTAATCTCTTCCGCGTTCAAACTGTTACCTCATGAAGGAAGAGGAGACGACCCGCACCGGGGAATGGAGCGGTCACCAAAAGGACTGCGACACTGACTGGGCACTCTACCACATGCTGACCGATGAAAAGCCGGTGATGATTGCAGAGCTGGTGGAACGGTCGGGATGGAGCCGGGACGTTGTGGAAGCATCCCTGTCCCGGCTTGAAAACAACTGCCTCATTGCAGTTATGGGCGAGTCGGTCAGTCTCCTGAGTTTATCGGACATGCTGATGCTGAATGAGATGATGCATGCTCCTGATATGCCCATCTATATTGAAAACGGAGTTATCAAGGCGAAGAAACAATGCTGAAACCAGAATCCTATATCCTACGAATCGGCCACCGGCCGGAACGCGATCAGCGGGTAACGACACACGTCGGCCTGAGTTCCCGGGCACTCGGGGCGAGCGGCATGTATCTTGCCGCAGATGATCAGAAGGTTGCCGACAGCATCGCAGACGTTGCACACCGGTTCGGCGGCACCTACTTCTGTGAGAACAATGTGAAGTGGAAGAGCTGCATTAATACGTTCAAGCGAAACGGCGGGAAAGTAGTACATCTGACTATGTACGGCCTGTGGCTGCAGGATGTGATTCCCCAAATCCGGACCGAGGAAAAAATTCTGGTCGTGGTGGGTGCCGAGAAGGTGCCGGGAGATATGTACGAGCTTGCCGACTACAATGTGGCGGTTGCCAACCAGCCGCACTCAGAGATTTCGGCTCTTGCCCTGTTTCTGGATCACCTGTATGAAGGTGCGGAGCTGGAACTGGCGTTTCCGGATGCGGAGCTTAAGGTGCTGCCGACCGCGATTGGCAAGACGACCGTCAAGCACGATGAACACCACGGTGACGAGGCGTGAGTCCGTCGGTACTGGTTGCCGGATACACAACCCGTCACGTGGCAAAGTCTGCGGCGCGGGCCGGATATGACGTGTATGCGGTGGATCACTTCTGTGATCAGGATCTGCTCTGGTGTACAAAGGATGTGATGGCGTTTGACGAGCTGGACGAACTGCCGTTTGCTCTTGAGGAGATGCTCGCACGACATCATATCGACTGCGTGGTGACAACGTCGGGTGCGGAGCTTTTGGACGTGCCAAAACGGCTGGGTACTGCTCCGGAGGTTGCGACACGGTTTATGGACAAAGGAAAAACCCAAGGATTTTTTGAGTCTCTCGGTGTTCCGGTTCCCCGGAAACTTTCCGACGGTGAGTATCCGGCGATGATGAAGACGCTGTCGGGTGCGGGCGGCTGGCGGAATGCGGTCGTCCGAAATGATGCGGAGCGTGCATGCTGGGAGGAGTTTGCAGAACACGAACCCTTTCTGATGCAGGAGGTTATCACAGGTGTTCCGGCAAGTGTGTCCTGTGTCGGGACCGGGACTGCGGCAAAAGCAGTTGCGGCAAACGAACAGATTCTGCGCGGGGGGGACAGTTGCGCCTATGCGTTCTCAGGATCGGTTACGCCCTGCACGCATCCGATGACCCGGCGGATGATGGCAGTTGCCGAAAGAATTGTTGCGGCAAGCGGATGCGTGGGATCGGTCGGCGTGGATTTTGTTCTGACAGATACGGAAGCCTACGCAATTGAGGTGAATCCGCGGTTTCAGGGGACGGTGGAAACGGTGGAAGCAGCGACCGGGGTAAACCTGTTCCGGCTGCATGCGGATGCGTGCCGCGGCATACTGCCGGATGCGGTGCCGAAACCGGGGCAGTTTTGCGTACGGAAAATTCTTGCAGCTCCAGAGCCGCTGGTGATGCGTGCTGATATGCGGGAGCTTGCAGGAACCATCACCGACATTCCGCATCCGGGAACGGTGTTTGAGGAGGGAGAGGTGATGTTTTCGGTTCTAGGATGCGGCCCGTCGCGGGAAGAGGCGTTTGTCTCTCTGGATAAACATATTACCGACGCCGTCCAACATATAAAGACATGACGGCGATCACTGAGGAACAGCTGCAAAATCCGGCAATATTCCAGTATCTTCTAAAACTCGTGGGTGAGGAGGGAATTGAACTTCTCCGCCGCTGCCCGAACGAGGAACTGAGCGATGAGGATATTGCGGCGAAGACGGAGATCAACTTAAACTCCGTGCGCCATACGCTGTATAATCTCTATGAACACCGGCTGGCGGAGTACCGCCGGATTAAGAATAATGAGACGGGCTGGCTGACGTATCTGTGGGTGATGCGGATGGACAATCTGAATCTTGTTCTGCGCGCGGAGATGGAGACGGTGGTGGGAAAACTGTCGGCACGCCTGCGGTATGATGAGGCGAACGATTTCTATCAGTGCAAGAACTGCGGTCTGATGACGACGTTTAATAATGCGTGCACCACCAACTTTGCCTGTGATCAGTGCGGCGAGATGCTGGTGCATTTCGATGATGAACTGCTGGTATCTGCACTGAAGAGCCGCGTTGAGAAGATGCGCGAGGCTCTTTCGGATGCCTGAGAATCAGTATTCCCCCATTCTTTTTTCTGCGGGCTGCGACTCCGGCGTGGTCCGGCACTGTGAGGTTGTTGCATCCGTTGCCGCGCGGTTTTCCGGAGACTCGGTGGATGATGCCCTAGTCTGCGCAGGGTCGATGATGCATGATATCGGACGATCCGTAACCCATGATATTTCCCATGCGCAGGAAGGGGCACGGATATGCCGTGCGCGGGGCGAGAGTGAGGCACTGACGCAGATTGTGCGCCGGCATACAGGAGCGGGTCTGGACGCGGATGAGTGCACACTTCTCGGACTGCTGCCGCTGGACTGCGTGCCGCAGACACTTGAGGAGAAGATTGTGGCGCATGCGGACAACCTAGTGAAGGGGTCGAAGGTGATCTCCATTGAGGAACGTATGATGCGGATTGCGGATCTGTCGGCCCGATCAAAAAAGAAAATATGGCGGCTGGCAATGGAAGTTGAGCTGCTGGGGTGATGCCCCCCGTTTACAGCCCGCAGATATCGCGCAGAAGTTTTCCCGCCTCGCGTTCACGGGGACCTCCGCATTTAGCAATGATTCCGAGATGATACTCGATGAGGTTGCGCAGGCGGTCGTCTTTGGTGTACACGTACCGCGTTGCGTGCACGGTTGCGTCGATGACGCTGTTGAAGCCCCGGTTGACCGGATGCGGTTCTTCGCGGACATACTCGGACGCCACCGGCAGGAGGTCGATGTAGTAGGTTTCCTCTGTTTCATGCAGAACGGTTGTCCGGAACGCCATCCATGCATCCGCCGCGAGCAGCCGCTGCATCATGATGCCTCCGACAAAGACCTCCACCAGGTCGTCGGCTGCCACGTCCAAGAACGCATACTGTGGGTAGAGGTAACAGTCCGAGACAAAGTTCGCGGTGACCCAGCCGTACTCAAGGATGTTTGCAACTGTTTTGGATCCCTTGAAAAGGACCATTCTCGGAGACATGCCCGGTTTTACGATAATACCCATCGGGGCGGCATTGTCTTTGGTAACCGCGATTACTTCGGTGGTTCCTTCGCTTAACAGTCCCATTTCCATCCCTCCAGAAGCGCGGTGAAGATTCCTGCAATGCAGATGTCGGCAAGGGACCCGGGGTTGATGCCCGCCTGGATACACTCCTCGTCAAATGCGGCGAGGGTCCGTCTGCCGTTTTGGACGTCGCGGGCTTTGTGCATCACCTGCTCCGCAGTCGCCTCATCAAACTTTTTTGCAATAAAGGTGTCCGGATATTCGGTCATCAGGGTGAGAAACATCGCGGGGATCGCGCATACCCCGCCATCCTGCCCGAGCAGCAGGTCTGCTGCCCGGCGCGTCAGGGCAAAGCCGTTTGTCCATTCACGGGCGACCATGTCGTGCGGTGCGGAGTACTCCATCACGTTGTACATGGTGATCTGTTCGTCTCTCAGCCGCTGCACCGATGCCGGGTCGTTGACGTCCATGGGGTCCTTGGTTCTTCTGACCCGCACCTGCGTCAGTCCGAATGCTTCGTAGAAGAGGACTGCATCGGTCACGGTTGTTTTTTTCACCAGCTCTACAGCACCGGCAATGCCTCGGCCTGCAAGTAACGGAAGGAGAAGAAGAAATGCTCCGAAGTGGGTGTTGCCGCCGTTGTGCATGTTGGTGCGTGCAACCGCATCGCGCATTGCTTCCCCAAAAGAGAGACGGCCCTCCTCAACCGCGGAAAAAACCGGTTTTGCCAGTACTGCCGAGGCGAGAAAATGATCGAGCCGGGTGTCTGCATAGTCGTGGCATCGATCGATGTTGCCCGGTTTTCCGCGGGCGGTGACCTCAAGGAGCATGGCAAACTGCGCAAGCTCCGCAGGAGATGCGGGTTTAACAGTCGGTGGGGACATCGGCAAAAATCTTCTCCATGATTCCTTCCGAAAGCTCCCGCTTCATTGCCATGTATTCATTCTTCGGGAGCGGCAGGGATTTGAGCGTCATGTCGCGGAACATACAGGGGGTTGAGGATTTGCAGCACCAGGCGAGACTGCCGAAACAGGTGTGACTTCCTTTTGCAATCTCGGTTCCTTGCGTTAACTCCTGTTTGAGTGCGAGGTACTCCTGCCGGCTCATGCCGATTGTGTCCAGTGTCGGTAACAGCGGGCACTGTTTGACCGGCATGCAGCAGAAGGTAAGCGAACGCAGGTCACCGCCGCGGCAGAGCTGTTTCGGCGCGTTGTACCAGCCGTTTTCTTCGGCGGTTGCGCGGATGTAGCGGTCGAGAAGCTGAAGGGTTGCAACGTTTGCCGAGCGGGCGAGGGAGACCATGTCGGCACCGTGCGAGAACATGTCCATCATCTTGTCGGGTGCGTTGATGCTGTTGTTTGCAATGAGAGTCAGGGGGCAGCTGTTTCGGATCTGCCGGATACGGGTGTAGCCGGTGTCCATCAGGTCGATGTGCAGGATGTCGGCTCCGGCAGCCCAGAGTTTTCGTGCAAGGAGCCGGTCATCGGTTACGCCTGCACGGGTTTTGACGGAGACACAGACGTCTTCTGCATGCAGGGCGCGGACGATGTCACAGAGGGCGTCGGTGTTGTGCAGCAGGTATTCGCCGCAGTGTGCGTCGATCATCGGCTGCTGGCGGCAGTGTGCATCGATTTCGTAGATCACGTCTTTGCCGAACTCACGGGCTGCGGCAACGTACGCCTCGGGGGTGGAACCGCGAAGGTTCAGACCGATGACGACATCAGTTCCTTCCAGCATGGCAATTTCGGTTGCAATTTCGTCAAGGCCGTCGGAAAACTCGGTGCGGCCTGCTTCAATCATTTTCCGGGCGGCTTCCTGGGTGGCGGCGTCCAGAGAGAATCCTCCGATGAAGGCAGCTCCCACATGGGCTGCACGTTCAAGGACGTACTCTGCATTGGTGATTCCCGCCATGGATGCGAGTACTACCGGTGTTTTCACCGGTTTTCCGTTTATTGATAAAAATCTGTTCGACCCTCGCATAGATTCTATACCTATTCGTCCTCTCTGGTATTTAGTCTGACGGAGGAAGGGAAAGGGTGTCGAGGTGGTAGCCGTAGGGGGTGCGTTCCAGCGGGATGCATTTGCGGAACTCGTCTATCGGGATGCTTGCCTGCGAGGCGAAGAATGCGAGTACCATCTCCCACGGCATGAGGTAGGCTTCGTTTTTCTGGCCGCCCCGGAACTCCACGGCAAGGAATCCGCGTCTGCCGGTGTATTTGAGAAAGCCGGAGATGTTGTCGATCTGGTGTACGTTGTCTTTGTCCTTATGGAAGTTGCTCGTAAAGGAGAGACGTTTTCCTTTGACGGATTTGCATTCAATGGCAAGGTAAAAGGAGGGGTCAAGCGAGTCAACGATGATGTCCACGTACTGGGTGTTGAAGTGCGCCTGCTTGAGGCGGTATGCGAAGCCTTTCATCCGGTGTTCGATGAAGTACCGGTTGACGCAGATGACCATTGCACGTTCGAACTCGTTTGCCATGTTCTTTCTTCATGTTTCGTCTCAGAGATGATGAACTTTTATAGCCGGCGGTACGAATGATTGATGAGAGTATGCAAGACGGACGGGTACGGAGAAATATCAGGGTGGGATCGGCGGTTGCAATTGTTCTCAAAAAAGATCAGTCGACCGGTGCTCTAACCTGGGGGCGTGTTGCAGAGATTCTGACGAATTCGTCCACCCATCCGCACGGAATTAAGGTGCGGCTCACCGACGGATCGGTTGGGCGGGTACAGCAAATCTACGACGAATAAAAAAAGATTTTTTTCACCTGAAGGTGATGTTGAAGAAGAACTCGCCCGCAGGTTCATCCTCCCAGGAGCGCTTGTACTGGGCGTGGAACTCATATGTCCCAGGTTTTTCTGCGGTGACAAGCCACTCGTAGGTCCCTCCGGAACCGACGATACCTGAATCAACCAGAGTCGGGACGTAGGTCGAGTTAAGGATAACAAGGTTGTCACTCCTTGTAGAAGAAAGACCAGGGATAGCAGTCCATTCGTAGCCGGTGGTCGGATTGCCTTCGGTTGTAATTTTGACAACCTCTCCTGCTGTCGGACTGACAGTCCCGTCGAAACTGACAGAAAGCAGCGGATCGGTGGCTTCCGTTTTTGTTCCGTTGGAAAAGACTAGCCCCTGGATCAGTGTTGCCTCAGGGATTTTGTCTTCCCAAGCACGCTGATAATTTGCAACAAACGGATAGGTCCCCGCTTTTTCTGCCGTGATTGTGAAGATCTCATTACCGCCGAAGCCGACGATGTCGTCAATAGTCGGGGTTGCTTCGTAGGTCTGGTTGATCACAAGACCGGTAACATTGTCTGTAAACCACTGGTAACCGGTGGTCGGATTGCTCGGGACGGTAAACCGCATCATATTGCCTGCCGGAATTGTGAGTCCGTATTTCTGGACGGTAATGGTAGTAACGGGGGTCATGTTTTCCGGTAGTTTTGTTGGTTCCTGAGTCGGTACTACGGTTGCCGTGGGTGGCGGCGTGGGTGTTGCCGACGTGTCGGTTCCGATGCAGCCTGCACTGAAGATGCAGACGGCAACGGCGATAAGTACGATGACTGCGACTCAAAATCTTGCCATATCTAAAACTCGTCAGGAATATTATATTAACATTATCCCTGTTACCATTTTGCAGGATTTTTCACGGGGAAACTGCTGTTGGTTGTGTGTTGATCCAAAAGTCCAACCTTGCTCCCAAAGCCGGGTACGATCAGTTTTGTCGAAAGTATGGGGTTACTCCAATCAAAAGTTCACGAAGTCGTCAATTTCGCGAGATGTCACGTGAGCAGCCAGAGTCAATGGATCTCGACAACTGATAATTTTCATTCGGAAAATTTTCCATCATGCAGTAAGGGACTTGTGGCACAAAGCCATCCAACTGCATACAACTATAACACCTCCTCACAAACACTACTCAGCAACTTTCGCTAAAGTAATTTTTCCTGAGAACAGAGAGATCAGTATGGAACTACCCGGAGGACCCACACAACCGGAAGTGATGGCCGTATCACTTGCAAAACTCGGCGTACGGCCTGGTGACACCGCAGCCGACATCGGCTGCGGTACCGGTACGATAACAAAAGCAATCGCTGCACTGACAGATTCCGGTGGTCATGTGTATGCCGTCGACCGCAGGCCCGCAGCAGTCTCGATCACCCGGGAGACCTGTGCCGGACTCCCGCAGATTGAAATGTTTGAAGGAGAGGCACTGGCATTTCTCTCCTCCCCCCACAAACGAATCGACTGCGCCTTCTGCGGCGGAAGCCGTGACATCACCGAGATCATTGCACGACTGGACGAGGAAGGATGCCGGAGCATCGTGGTCAATGCTGTCCTCATTGAAACCGCCGTTGATACAATTCATGCCATGCAGGAACGGGGAATTTTCCGGGAAGCGGTGCATCTCCAGGTGTCCCGATCATATGAACTTACGGAGCGCATTATGTTCAAACCAATCAATCCCATCTATATTATTCACGGAGGCCGTGAATGCTGACGGCAGTTGGTCTCGGCCCCGGTGATGCGGAGCTTCTGACCCTCAAAGCCGTCCGCCTGCTTTCCGAGGCGGACACGGTGTTTGTGCCGGGTGGTATTGCCTCGGAACTGGTGAAACCCTATGCCAGAGAGATTGTTGTTCTTGAGTTCCCGATGACCCGCGATGAAGAGGTTATCACGGCATGCATGGAACGCAATGCCGAAAAGATTGTTCCCGTGGCAAAGACGGGCAAAGCAGTCTTCGGTCTTATCGGGGATCCGAACCACTACTCAACCTTCTCCCGACTTGCCGGGATGGTGCGGGAGCGGTATCCGGGTCTTGAGGTGGAGACGGTTCCGGGCATCAGTTCCATTACCGCGGTTGCTTCCCATGCACAGGTTCCGGTGAACGGTGCCTTCCTCGTAACGGACGGCCCGGCGGATGCGGCAACGAAAATTCTGATGAAGGTCACGCATCCGCGGGAAAAGGCGGAACAGCTGAAATCCGAAGGGTACAATGACTTCATCGTGGTGGAGCGGATGTATATGGACGGCGAATGCGTGCACCGCGGAACGCTGCCGGAGAAGACGAACTACTTCTCGATTATGATTGCGAGGAAACTATGAAATACTATATTGTCGGTGCCGGATGCGGCGATCCGGGCCTGATTACGGTCAAAGGAATGGAGCTTTTAGAAAAGGCGGATGTCCTCATTTATGCAGGGTCGCTCGTAAACCCGGAGCTTGTGGCAAAATCCCCTGCCGCCCTGAAGTTTGATTCCTGGGGGATGAAGCTTGAGGAGATCACCTCGGTGATTGCGGAGAATGTGCGTGCGGGGAAGGTTGTGGTGCGGCTGCACTCCGGCGACCCGGCGATTTACGGATCGATTGTGGAACAGATTGCCCCCCTTGAAGAGGACGGCATTCATGCGGAGATTGTGCCGGGTGTTTCTTCCATGTTCGGTGCGGCGGCGGCGCTGCAGACTGAGTATACGCTTCGCGGGGTGTCTGAGTCGGTGATTGTAACCCGTTCCGCAGGGGATACGCTTGAGTCGGATCAGCTTGCGGAGCTGTCGGCACACGGGACAACGATGGTGATCTTTCTTTCTACCGGTCATATTGATACGGTGATGAAGAAGCTCCGTCGCAGCCCGGATACGCCGGTCGCGGTGGTGTATCATGCTTCGTGGCCGGATCAGCAGATTATCCGCGGAACGATCGCAGATATTGCTGGTAGGGTGCATGCGGCCGGGATTGAGCGGTCGGCACTTATCATTGTCGGCGATGTGGTTGCCGGAATCAAGGCCGCCTACACAAATTCGCATCTCTACGGATGAAGACTGCTGTTGTTGTTCTGGACCGGTTCCGTGCCGAAGGGGAGAAGGTTGCCGCGTTTCTTGATGCGGAGCTGGTGCCGTACTCGGATCACGTGTTTGCGGATCTCTACGGGGATGCTGAGGTGATTGTTGCGGTGATGTCGGCCGGGATTGC
>JAISHD010000026.1 GCA_031262705.1 Methanocalculaceae archaeon
ACTCTTTTTTTTCTGCCAACCCGAAACGAAATCCTCATCTCCAGAGAGAACAGAGCAGATCATCCCGAAGGCTGGCAGATTAGCGTAAAGGAATATACATGCGTAAAATACAAAATCAAAAAAAGGATTCAAACGAACAGGTTGGCGCATGTTCAGCAGAAGGCTGGCAGAGATATCATTACAGGAATTGCAGAAAAAAAGCCTGTAACACCACACAAAAAAAGAAAAAAAATTATTCCACAATCTGACTTTCGGCAAACCGATCCTCGGTCGCGATCAAAAACTCATTGCCCATTGACAGAGCATTCTTCGCACAGATGTCCGTACACTGTCCGCAGAAGATACAGCTCGCCACATAAATCCTGATGCGTTTTTCCTTCTTCACCTTCTCGGAAACGTTCCCCTCCGCATCGGTCACGGAAACCGTGACCGGCGGATAGGCGACCTGCTCAATCGCATGCGCAGGACAGACCTTCAGACACAGCCCGCAGCCGTTGCAGGCTGCCCGGTCATACACAATCTTTCCGCGGAACGCGGGAGGTGTTGCAACCGGCGGAGTAATCGCCGCTTTGCCTTCCGCAACCGATCCGAGAAAACCCGTGATCGACTTCGGCAGGCGGACCGCAGGGAACAGATTCGTCACCGGTTTTTTCACCGACTGCACCAGAATCTCCTTCATCATCGGAAGTCCGGCCATCTCAGATCACCCCTAACAGGAACGCATCCGCCATCATCAGAATGATCGCAAGCGCTCCAAGACCGCCGAGCACCAGCCAGTAAAGACCGACAACCTGTGTAATCCGGAAACGGGCCATCATCGTTCGGACGACCGTCACCGACACAATCACCACAAACAGCATCTTCAGAAGGAAGAAAACGAGGTCGGCGACCCCGGCTGCGGCGCCGGTGAGGCCGAGGAACGGCGAAAGATTCCACGGCAGCAGGAGAATAATGCCGAATGCCGACATCGCCACCATCTTCACCGCCTGCGACAGCGTAAAGAGACCGAGGTTGCGCCCCGAGTACTCCACCAGAATACCGCCTGCAAGCTCCGTCTCCGCCTCCGGCGAATCGAACGGAATCTTCGACAGTTCACCGGGCGTAACCCAGGCCATCATCACGAGGAGGATCAGGAGCGCAAGGATACCAAGCGGGCCGACCACATCCCAGACCGGAGTCTGCATCAGGGTCAGCATCAAAAACGGCTCGGCAACGCCCGCCGCCATCAGCCGCCAGGCAATTGCGATCACCGCGATTGCGAGCGGCAGCTCATACGCGATCATTGAGACCATCTCACGCTGGGCGCCCACCGTTGCATACGGCGAACCGGACGCAAAACCGCCGATGACCAGTGCGAGCGACGGAATAATCAAAAGATACAGGACCAGAATCACATCCCCGAATTCGCCGAGGACCGGTGCAAAGCTGCCGAACGGAAGGTAGAGCAGGATCGTGATCGCAGACGCCAGCGCCACGATCGGCATCAGATTAAACAGCCAGGGAATTGCGTTTGCCGGAATAATATTCTGCTTCGCAAGCAGTTTACGTACATCCGTAAACGGCTGAAGAAGCGGCGGGCCGACCCGCGCCTGCATGCGGGCAACAACCCGGCGGTCGATTCCGGAAAGAATCAGACCGAATGCGATTGCGAGAATCGCAAGAACAATCGTTCCGCCGACCGCGGCAAGAATCGGGTTCATGCCCGCATCCTCCGTGTCTTCTCGTACGACATTCTCGTCAGCTCCTCCTTGGTGAATATCTTCGTCTTATGGGCATCCGCATCCGTAATCGCAACGCGGTCCGTACACGAAAGACACGGATCAACCGAGGCCACGATGATCGGAATATCCGCAAGCTGGGCACCCTTGAGAATCAGCGGCCAGACATGCAGATTACTGTACGAGGACGCCTTCACCTTCCAGGCGATCGGCGCCTCCGCCTTGTCCATTGCGACGTAGTGCAGACACTCGCCGCGGGGGGCTTCATGACGACCGACGGCTTCGCCTTCGGCCTTCTTGCAGGCCGCAAGAATCTTTGCCACCTTCTCCTCCCAGAGGACAGGACCGGCAGGCATGTTTGCCAGACACTCCTCAATGATCTCAATCGACTGAGCAATCTCAAAGACGCGGACAACGATTCTGTCATACGTATCGCCGTTCACCTCCGTCCCGTAGGCCGTCGGCATGATTGGCTTTAAGGCCAGATCGCCGTAGGCCGCATACGGATAATCCACCCGGAGGTCTGCGGTGCAGCCTGAAGCCCGCGCCGTAGGCCCGACCGTGGAGTAGGCCATCGCCTTCTCAAACGAGAGAAGACCGGTTCCCTTGCAACGGGAGTTGATCACCGCATCCTCAAGGAACATATTCTTCAGCTTCCCGAACAGCTCCTTATAGCTGTCAAGACACTTGCGAATCTGTGCATGCTGGACCTCCGTAATATCACGGCGGACACCGCCGATCTGGATGATATCATAGTTCACGCGATTGCCGGTGATGCACTCAATTGCATCCATCGCTTCCTCACGAACACGCCACGCCAGATAGAACAGCGTGTCAAATCCGAGTTCGTGCGCCGCAACGCCCGCCCAGAGCAGGTGGGACTGAATACGCTCGAACTCTGCAATGATCACTCTGACGTAGTCAGCCCGCTCCGGAACCGTGATGTCTGCGATCTGCTCAACCGCCCGTGCAAACGCAAGTGAGTGGGTCACCCCGCAAATACCGCAGATGCGATCCGTCAGATGCACAATCTGTACCGGATTGCGGGAGAGACCCATCCACTCGATACCGCGGTGGGTCTGGCCGGGCGTGAAATCGGCGGAGATGACCTCTTCGCCCACAACCGTCAGCTCGATGTGAACCGGCTCTTTCAGAGCCGGATGGATCGGGCCTACCGGCACAATATAGGGAGCTTTCTTTGCCATTTACTCCTCACCTCCGCCAAGCGGCGCCGGAGGACGCCCAGCCGGGCGTCCGCAGGCCCAGAGATCCTTAATCATCGCGTCGGGAATCTTCTTGTCGTCCTTTCGGAGAGGATACACATTGTCCGGGAAGTCCTGCGGCAGGAAGAACTTGTGCGCCGCAGGGGCAAGACCGTCGATGGTGATTCCGAGATACTCGGTCTTCTCGTGTTCCGTAAACGCCGCACCTTCCAGCAGATCCGTGATCGTCGGAAGACGGGCGTTCGCCTTGGGAACATTCAGGGAAAAGATCACCATGTATTCGGAAGCGGTGACGCCTCCGTAGATCGAGAAGATGTACTGCACACGCAGGTCGGGAGAATCAGCGCCCTTGTCATACCCTGCGATGCAGGAGAGATGCGGATACCAGATCTGCATCAGCGCCTCAACCGCGGCATGCACCGCATCGCGCTGAATCGTAATCCAGATGTTGGTGTTCTCCCGCTTCTCCTTTCCCTCCGCTCTGATCTGAATGCGGGAATCGATCACCGCATTACCGAGAGCCGCCGTCAGGCGTTCGACAACAGCTGCTGCCGGAAGAATTTCGTCCGTCATTGTTTCGCACCTCCTTCGATTCTTTCAAGCTTTGCAATCGCAGTCACCACTCCCTGAATGATCGCCTCCGGCCGCGGGGCACAGCCCGGCACATAGACGTCCACCGGAATAATCTGATCGATAGGGCCTGCGAGGTTGTAGGAGGTACTGAACACACCTCCGGACTGCCCGCAGGTACCGACCACCATCACCACCTTCGGCCCCGGCATCTGGGCATACACTCGCCGCAGCCGGTCGGCCATCTGGTTCGTGACGGGACCCGTCACGAGCAGCACATCCGCGTGACGCGGAGAGCCGACAAGCTTCACGCCGAACCGTTCCGGATCGTAGCGGGGCGTAAGGGTTGCCACAATCTCAATGTCGCAGCCGTTACACGACCCGCTGTTGAAATGGAACACCCACAGGGAGCGGTTCAGCGACGTTGTCAGCTTCATACGAGCACCACCACCACGAAGAGAATCACGACGCCTATCAGGAACCAGGAGACGTAATCGTTCACGATTCCCGAATGCAGAGGAGTCAGACGATTATAGTATGCCGACAGTGCTTTGGTAAATCCCCAGTACATGTTGCCGGCACGGATGTGGACCGCTCCTTTCTCCGGCTCGGCGTTTCCGGACAGATACGGAGCGGTAGTCTCCGTGTTCTCCTCGTCATAGTCCGCCTCACCGCATCTCCAGATAAGCCAGGAGAAGAGCAGCGCAACCGCGATGACGATTATCCAGATCAGCGGATTCCAGAATCCGAATCCGGTCACAAGTGTTCCAATCATAATCCGCCTCCAAGTACCGAGAGAATATACTGTCCCTGATGCAGCAGTGCGTCAGCGGCAGGAGTAATCAGCGTGTCAACCACGAGGTCCGGCACCAGACCGAATGCGATCACGAACACGGCAAGAATTGCCATGCCGGCAAGCATCCGCTTCGGCACTTCCCGCACGCCCGCATATTCCGGGAGTTCCGGCCCCATAAAGACCGAGTGGAACACCTTCATGAAGGACGCGAGGGTTAAGATACTCACGACCATGGCAATGATCGCGATTGCCGGATTAAACGCAAACGTGGACTCGTAGATCATCAGCTTTGAGGCAAAACCGTTGAACGGCGGAATGCCTGCGATTGCAAGGGCACCGATTAAGAAGAAGATCATCGTCCACTTCATTTTGTGGCCGAGACCTCCCATCTCGTTCAGGTTCCACACGCCGGTACGGTAAATCACCGCACCGACCGCGAGGAACAGCAGTCCCTTGTACATCGCGTGATTGATGATGTGGAAAAGACCTCCTTCCATTGCCATCTGGCCGAACGCATTCGTAAGGGTCACGTCGCCGAGCACGGCGAGGGCGACACCCACACCGAGCAGCATGTACCCGGTCTGCGAGACGGCGTGATACGAGAGTAGCCGCTTGATATCTTTCTGCGGGATTGCCATCGTAACGCCGATGAACATCGAAAGAACACCGAGGACGATCACAATCCAGCCCACGGTCGCGGAAGTAAAGACACCGCCGTACACCGAGAACAGAATGCGGAACATTCCATAGAGGCCAGCCTGGCTTGCGACGATCATGAGCGCCGTCACGCCTGACGGCGCGACCGAGTAGGCGTCGGGCGTTGCAAAGTGGAACGGCACGGCTCCCGCCTTGGTGGCAAGTCCTGCGATGAAGAGGACAAGTGCCAGCAGGTTCAGCGTTGTCAGGGACAAACTGCTGGCGATGACCGCCATGTTGAGCGAGTTGTACTGCGCATACAAAAGACCGATCGCAAACAGAATCATCAGACCGCCGACGGTGTTGACAATTAAGTACTTCAGTGCGCCTTCCGCGGCAAGTCCCCCGTTGCGGTGGTAGGCAATTAATGCCGAAGCAGCGAGCGAGTTGATCTCAAGGAACACGAAGAAGTTGAACATGTCTCCGGTCGAGACCATGCCGAAGACTCCCGCGACCAGCAGGAGGTAGAGGGCATAGAACTCGGAACGGGAACTGCGTCTGCTCTGCGAGACCGTGAGGTAGAGAATCACCGCAAAGGAAACGATTGCGGCGGACACGAGCATGAACGCCCCGAACCCGTCGATGTTGAAGAGGATACGGATGGGAATACCGCCCGAATCAACCGGCACTGCTCCCGTTCCGGGAGCAGCACCGAACACATAGACGACGGCGCCTTTGGCATACACCTGTGCTGCGAGCAGCAGAGCGACTGCGGACGCGGCGAAGGAGGCAAGGATCACCCATGCGTCCCGGATCTTCGGCAGAAATCTGCCGAAGACCGGCGTCATGAATGCGCCGAAGAGCGGCACTGCTATCAGCAGTGCCGGAAGGTTTGCGAGAAGAACATCTGCGTTCATTCCTTGAGCCTCCGCATCTCATTCGCATTCACAGTGCCGTACTTCTTGTAGATGAGCATCACAAAGACCAGCATCAGCGCAGTCGTTGCAACACCGATAACGATGTTCGTTAAGGTCAGCGCCTGCACAGTCGGCATGACCATGGTCGGGTCTGCCGGCGCACTCGTAAAGATCGGCGCAATGCCGTCCTCACGGTAGCCGAGGCTGACCAGGAAGAGGTTGACCGCTCCTTCGAGGATGCCAAGTCCCATGATCATCTTGATCATGTTGCGCTTCAGAAGAATCATCGCAAAGGCGATGCCGATCAGAAGGGCAACCGCGATGAACGGAAGGTTTGCGATCATGGCAGTTCCTCCGTCTGGGCGAAGTTGTGCGGCTCGGCATCGTCCTCTTCTTTGGTGGTCTCTTTGAGTCCGGCAAACATGTAGAGCAGGACGACCGACAGACCGCCGAAGACTTCGATGCCGACGGCGAAGTTCAGCACCGGAATAATTCCTGCGGTAAACAGGTCGCCTACGTTTGCGCCGTACTCAACGGCGTTGCCGAACAGGCCGCCGCTTGCGTTGAGCCAGTTGAAGAAGAAGCCGGAAGCAAGGACAAGGCCTGCAAGTGCGGTACAGATGAAAAGGATAAGACCTGCCGACTCAATGAGTTTGAAGTTCTTTGCCTCGATGAAATGCTCCATGCACTCGCGGTAGTAGTAGCAGACGAGAACAAGGGCTACTCCGGTTGCTATCACGGCTCCGCCCTGGAATCCTCCGCCGGGCGAGAGGTGGCCGTGGGCTACGATGTAGAAGCCGAAGATGAAGATGAACGGAACGAGCAGGCGTCCTGCGGTTCGTCCGATAAGTCCGGTAACCATTTTAGTGTGTCCTCCTGAAAAACATCGCTACACCAAGAACGGCGATGAACAGCACGGTGGCTTCGCCGAGGGTGTCGAATCCGCGGAAGTCAAACACGATTGCGGTTACCACGTTGTTGGACCCGGTCTGTTCCTGCGAGTGGTCAATATAGTACTGGTCGGTGCCGGATGCGAGCGGGTGGCCGAACGAGAGGCCGAACGCTGGAAGCAGCAGGATAAGCGTGACTGCGATGATCAAAAAGATCGCAAGCTTTGGCGGGACAGAACATCGTGCCATATTACTCTCCCTCCTCGCGGGTTGTTCCGCGAATGGCGATGATGAGAATGGCAGTGGAGATTCCTGCCCCGATTGCGGCCTCCGCGATTGCGACGTCCGGGGCCTGCAGGATGAAGAACTCCAGCGCCAGAAGGAAGCTGAACGCGGCGAACGCGATTGCTGCGGCGATGAGATCTTTTAAGTAGAAGACGGCGATTGCACAGAGGATCATGGCGGCAAGGAAGAGGACGTGCAGAATCACGTAATAGGACGGGAAGAGTTCGATCATCTGCGTGCCTCCTCCTGTGCCATCATTTTTGGTTCGTCCTCTTCGAGAGCGTCGATTACGTGTACTTTCGGAGTGTTGCCGCTCCGGTACGCGCTGCGGGCGATGGCATGCGTTGAGGTGGTTGCGGTAACAACGACGACGACGAGTGCCAGAAGGACGTGTGCGCCGTAGTTGAACCAGGCTTCCTCTCCTGCGGCCCAGAGCGTGAACGCGTACAGGAGTACGGCAAATCCGGCAAACAGTACGCCGAAACTTCCGACAAGTCCTGCGGCATGGATTCTGGTGTAGAAGTCCGGGAACCGGAAGAGTCCGATTACACCGAGGATGCTGAAGAACAGCGACAGCAGGACAAGGATGACGATTACGGTATCGATCATTCGAGATCACCTCTGATGAGTTTTGCGACGTAGAGTGTGCCGACAAAGGAGAGCAGGGCGTAGACGATTGCGACATCGATGAAGCCGGGCTGATCAAAGCGGATGGAGAGGATGATCATGATGATGACGACGAGTGCGTTGATGACGTCAAGCGCAAGCATCCGATCGGCGTTGGTGGGGCCAAGCCACATCCTAACTCCGCAGGCGAAGATGAGGAGGACGAAGATGATTGCTGCGATCATGAAGATGTCGATCATTCGGTGATCCTCCGGATCCATTTGGCGAGGTCGAGTCTGGCAAAGATTTTGCCGGATTCCATGCCCTTCACAGGCGCATCACCGACGTCGAGGCAGTGGATGTACATCTCGCGGGTTTTTTCGTTGATGTCAACGGTTGCGGTTCCGGGCTGGAACGTGATGGATGCGGAGAGCAGGAGTGCTCCGGCATCCGTCTTCAGGCCGGGCGTGAGTTTGACGATGCCCGGGCGGATGTTTCTGCCGGTGAGTATCTTCCATGCAACGGTCAGGTTTGCGATAATCAGTTCGATTACAAACGGAATGATATAGACGGCAAGCAGCAGCCAGCGAAGGGGGTTGGCCATGGTGTAGCGTTTTCCCTGCCAGAGCTTGCGGCATAGCAGCCCGGTAATAATCGAAAGAATTAGTCCTATTATGAGTTCGGGTACTGACCAGAGGAGAATCGAGTTGGTTTCTCCGGCACTTCCTATGGATAATACGAGATAGATGATGAATGCGGCAACTGTTGCTGAGATAAAAGGGACGATGCTTTTCATGGGCAGAACAGTCCCCCTGTGGTTGTGTTCATCTGTTTGTTCATACACACCTCCCTACGCGGTAGGGCTTCTGCGGGTCGGCTCCGGACCTACATCTATTATAATAGTGTGTCTGAGCAATTAAGGTGTGCGCTCAGAGGGGGAGGGAGAGGGAATTTCCGGGTGGGTAAGTCCCCGGATGAGGAGAATGATTCCGGCAGGGATGCCCGCGGCAAAGGAGATGCAGAAGAGAAGAGTGATTGCTGCGGGGTTGCCGGTGATGAAGGGGTTGTTCAGTATCATCAGGAGAGAGACAAGGATAAAGCCCGCCGGTGAGATGACGGCAAGGAGCCTGGGAATGTGCCAGGGACGGTCTGTATGAGGGATTACAAACCATACAGGAAGGTAGAGGAGCTGCAGATACGGATTGAGGAAGATAATATAGAGGCCTATGACGGTAGCGAGGGCAGTCGGGTTGCTGCCGAACATGGGGGTGAAGAAGAGCATCAGCGCGGCAAGTCCTATCGGGATTATGCTGAGGAGGAGGAAACTTTTGTGCAGTCTGCGAATTTCGCGGTACATCCAGCATCCTGCGGCAGGGAGGAGGAGGAGCAGAAGGGTGATTGCGTAGGTGAGACAGGTGAGTGCGGGGATTGCGTTTGACTGAAAGTTTGTTGCCATGAAGCTGAGTATGATGAGCGGAGGGAAGTACAGGAGGGAGATGAGGGAGACGCTGAGTCTGGCGGTTTGTGTTTTGTTCATGGTGGTTACGCTACAATTTTGAGAATCTGATAGTACACGCCGTCCCAGTACACGGTGCCTGCGTAAGCGGAGAGTATTTCGGCAGCCTCCGCTTTGCTGATATGGGGCGTTGAGAGTTTCATGATGACAAAGGGGTCATCGGTTATGGGAATCCACTGCCGCTGTTCGATGAGATTTTTCAGGATTGGGTGTTTGAGAAAGTCCTCTTCGGTGAGATTTATGGCGGATGCGGCAACTCCTGCCGGATAGGCGCTGAGACTTCCGTCCGAGGATGCAAACACGTACTGGCCGCCGATAAAGCAGCCGAGAAGGAGGAGGAGGACTGCGAGAATTATCGCGATATTTTTCTTTTCCATAACCGGGTACTTCCTGTAAGACAATAGCTGAGTATCTGCGGGAACAGTATATATGAATTGTGGACAAAGTATCGTCAGGTTCGCCAGAGTCGTTGTTCGGGATGCGGTGTCCCTGGTTTGCCGGAAGTTGACCGGACGGTATCGGGAGATTGCGGGAAAGTATCATCTCCGTTCTTTTGTTATCCTATATTAGCTGTATCCGCGGGAGCATATGAGCGTGAACAAACAGTTCCTGCGTGAGGAAATGTTTTGAAATTTTTTTTTTTTTTTTTGGAAAATTTTTTGGCCGGCAAAATCTTTTCAGAGTTTTGGTTTGAAAAAAATGGAGATGGTCGGCAGGATTTTTTTATGGTTATGTTTCAACAGGGGACAGCCCGATCAGTTCCAACAGTTCGTTTGCCTGCTCGTGAGGCATCCGACAGGTTGCCCAACCTGACTGTCTTCCCGGCTGATCCACGATGATGTAGTAGGAAATTTTTCTGCTGGAGTCGGGCTGATCCGGAATAGTGACAGTTATCCGTTCTGCGAATATCGGTCTTTCTGATCCGTCCCGTTCGGTCCAGATCAATTGCTGCGGCGTGGTGTACCGCATGGTGATAACAATTCCTTCGCGTTTGCAGTCCGCCACATTAGCTCCTCCAATTCCGACAAAATACTGGAAAAAATCATCTTCTGCGTACTGTTCCAGTTTTTCAATGAGTGCGGTTTCGTTCTGCGGGGCAACGTACATGCCGTGGGAGATGACGGAGAGACCATCAAGTTCCGTGAACACACAGGCATAGCTGAGGCCAAAGAGCGCGGCGGCGAAGCAGAGCGTGGTGATGATGATTGGGACAGGGGTACTGCGGGACATGGTTGGTGTATCTCAGATTCTATATGCCTGAACCTGATAATAGGTATTGTTCCATTTGATGTACCGTGATTTTGCCGGGGATGAATCGCTCTCCTGATACATGACACCGAACTTATCCGCAATTGTCATTGCCTCGGATTCATTGATACATCGATCTCCGTATTGGAGGAGATGGATGGGATTTTGAGTAATGATAATTGATTCCGATGTCTCCAATGCTCTTTTTAGGGAGGGATGCAAGATAAGATCCTCAGGAGAGATACTTACCACAATTGCGTTATCTCCGGGGAGAGAACTGAGAGGTAGTACATAGATTCCTCCTTCTGTGGGGGAATACAGGAATGAGATCGCGAGAACGATGAGTGCAACTGCAAGCAGGGCACCTATGAGAATCGTTTTTTTCTTGTTCATATACATTTATAGTCCTTTTTTACAAATATTGGTGTTCATTTGTAAGATATATAAATATCTTACAAAATTATTTTTTAGGCATGAGCGGCAACGTTATGCTTGTAACCACGAATTACTAACGCATTATCATGTGTTGCATCCCCATTGTATGCTGGGACTGATGATGAAAAATCCCACTGAGTTGTGTCCCCTAAATACATACCACTCATTACTGTCATATGCCTAAATGGAGGGATTCCATCCCACCACTCATGTGATAACTCATGAGTTGCAAGGAATATGTGTCCAATTTCATGAATAAAGTTGTATATTCGAGACTTCCGATCCCCATTATAATAAATATCAAATGAGTTTGAATCAGCAACCATTTGAGACCATGTATGTCTTCCTGGAACTCCCGACATACCTTGTGCATATTGGTTTGGAGGAGCCATATTTGCATCTTTCCCACCTAAATACACACAAATATCTTTATGTGCTACATTCAGGTAGTCATTAGGATAGTCATAGGGATACTTATCAACAACTAAAGCGAATGGATGTGTAACAGAACGGGGATCATTACTCAACTCGATCATAGTGCTCACTGAATCCAAGTAGGATGCTCTGAGAACAACTTTTATGTCATCTCTTTGGAACTGATAATTTGCTTCTCCAAGAAAATCACTGGCACATGCTATCCAGTCTGCTTCCAAATCATAAAAATCTTTGTCGGTAACAATAAAGAGATCCACATATGCCCAATCATACTCCCCTGCCCGAGTTACAGATTTGTCCAACTCAATATCTGTGAGGTGGGCGCTTATTGTATCATCAACACCACAAAAAGGAATCGGCTCACTTGGCTGCAAAAGATCTTTTTCAGAGTAAACAACATGTAATTGCATCGCAGTTCTTGCGGTATACTCCCTGTTCTGTACGGGATAAATGACAATACTCTCATTTCCAAATCTGATATTACCATACAGGAGATTTTGATCCGTCACTGTAAAGTGAACAACAGAATCCAAAATCCCTGAAAGAGTACCACGATAAGAATCGCGCCCATCATTTCCAAGATCATCATAGTTGGTTTTTACGAGATTCATGGTATATGCCTGACCGTACAATGTAATTGGCATTGATACCGTATCTGAACGAACCGGAATCAGATTGTTAAAGGTGGCAAGATCATAAATTTCTGAAGTGGTCGATCGTGTCTGGGAGTTTTTCATCGCATTTGAGGATGCAATGACAATCTCCGGAATGTGTAATGGTCCATAATCGATTGCAGAGTCGGCATTACGCATGGCTGCTGCCTGAGGATCAATGATGATTGTTTTTCCGGGGACACTGAATATAGGTGAATCAGTGTTCTCCATCGAATCAGCGCTTACTGGAAGGATAAACACTACTGAAAGTAACAGGATTGCTGTGATGGACAGAATCCTAATTTTATTTTTTTGCATATGTTTCATTTGCAAACATCTCACTGCAAACCTGTCCTAATATCTCACGTGAATGTAAGTGATTCAACCAGTAACAGGATTACAAGTGAGAAGTGAGTAAACAGTTGTCATAAATTCATTGACCAAAGTATCATCACCCCTCAGTTTTCCGCATCATGCGATGAACAAAAGAGATCATCACAAGGGGGGTGATGATACTTTGGTCAATGAATTCATAATGGTTCACGTGAAAACATTCGTTCATGAAGCATCTGAAAAAGATACTCA
>JAISHD010000035.1 GCA_031262705.1 Methanocalculaceae archaeon
ACCGCGAAGAAAACTCGTCGTCTCCGAAATCGTTGCCGTTCCCTCATCCTCTCCCGCCGCCGCAAGAATCGCAAGAGCGATCGCCTCATCAGCCAGAATCACATAAAACCCTCCCTGCAAAAACCCGGACCCGTTGTGCAGATTTGGCGTTACCCTCATCTTCAGCACAGCTTTCCCGTCCCCCCAGGACACAGGCTCAATGCCGAGCGTCTGAAATGTCGGATTTGCCTTTGATCCTATTGCTGCTATTTTTTCCACGTAAGGATGCATATAATCGTATTTACGGCGTATGAAAAAGAATTTCTGGTTTTTCTCCGGAACAGAAAAATATACATTCTATCGAAGAATATAGTTAACCTAACCATCCAGCCACTACGTAGGCGGTGGAGGAAAATACAATGAAAAAAAGTTATGATGATTCTTATTGCCGCAGTGGCTCTGGCACTCTTTATTGGTGCCGCCTCGGCAAACGATTCAGTCGGCGGCGACCGCGGCGTAATTCAGCTGCACTGCAACGTTGACGGCGCAACCGCAGTATTAGTTTCCATCAACGGCGATGAAAGCGATCTGCAGACCGTGATCGATGGTCAGGCAGAATTCTCCGTGTACACCACCGGAACCCCGTACAAAGAACTAAAGGTTTCCGCAGACGGCTATGAAACTGCAACCCCGCAGTCACGATGCCCGCAAAAGGCGAGACCAGCACGGTTACCGTGAGCCTCGTGGCGTCCCAGCCGATCGGCGGCGACCGCGGTGTGATTCAGGTGAGATGCGCAGTTGAGGGAGCAACCGTTGAACTTATCTCCGTCTCCGGCACGGTTGCATATACCGGTACCATCAAAGACGGTCAGGTTGAGTTCCCGGTATATTCCACTGCAACCCCGATCACCCAGGTCAGAGTTTCTGCAAGCGGCTACGAAACCGCAACCAACCCGGTCATAATGCCCGGAAGCGGTGAGACCGCAACCATTGACGTTACCCTGACTCCGGTCCCGGCTCCGACCCAGTCCCCGATGGGACTTGCACTTCTGGGTCTGATCGGTGCTGTCGGTGCTGTTGTCCTGCTCCGCAGAGACTAAACGTATTCATTTCTTCTTTTTTTATCTGGGTCATTTCGGCCTGCTTACCGCTTCGCGGGAGCACACAGAAATGATTAACATCATGTGATGCCGCAAAAAGGTGAATCGATTTTTTCAGAAATTGTAGGAGAATGAGTGGTGGTTTTTCTCATCCTGCCCACTCACCCCTCAACAGTTTCCAAAAAAAAATCACCCGCGAAAAACTGTACGGTATCGCAAAACCAAAAACAAAAAACGAAATCAGTTCCCCGCAACCATCGCCAAAAAGAACTCGTGAATCCGCGTATCAGAATCAAGCTCAGGATGGAACGCAAGTGCCAGCTGATTCCCCTCCCGCACTGCAACAACACGCCCGTTCACCACCGCCAGAACCTCAACCCCCTCTCCCGGATCGCGGACACAGGGCGCCCGAATAAACGTCATCGGCACCTCACCCACACCCGCAAACGGCGCAACCGTCTCAAAACTTCCCAGCTGCCTCCCGTAGGCATTGCGTACCGCCGTAATATCCATCGTCGCAAGACAGGGACCCCCTCCCTCAACGCGTCTTGCAAGAACAATCAGACCCGCACACGTACCCATCACCGGAAAACCGCCCGAAATTTTCTCCCGCAGAATCTCAAACAACCCGAGATCATGCAGGAGTTTCGTCATCGTCGTACTCTCGCCGCCCGGAATCACCAGACCGTCAAACCGCCCGTCAAGATCCGCAGCCTTCCGGATCTCAAACGTCTCCGCGCCAAGGGACGAAAACCGTGCCGCATGCTCCGCGAACGCACCCTGCAGCGCAAGAACACCAATCCGCATAGAACCTTACTGGCCCCGCTCCGCCAACAGAACCGCAATCTCCTCCGCATTAATCCCGACCATCGCCGCACCAAGATCCTCGGAAAGCTCGGCCAGCATCTTCGGATTATTATAGTTCGTCACCGCTTTCACACACGCCGCCGCACGCTTCGCCGGATTACCCGACTTAAAGATACCCGAACCCACAAACACACCCTCAGCACCAAGCTGCATCATCAGCGCCGCATCCGCAGGAGTCGCAACACCGCCCGCAGCGAAATTCACCACCGGCAGTTTCTTGTTCTCATGCACAAACCGGATCAGATCATACGGAACCTGAAACTGCTTCGCTGCCTCGTACAGCTCATCCTCACGCATCCCCGCAACCATACGAATCTCGCTCTGCATCGTACGCATGTGACGCACAGCCTGTACAACATCGCCGGTTCCCGCCTCGCCCTTCGTCCGGATCATCGTCGCACCCTCGGCAACGCGGCGGAGAGCCTCGCCGAGATTTCTTGCACCGCACACAAACGGCACCTGAAACTGCGTCTTATCGATGTGGTACACATCGTCTGCGGGGGACAGAACTTCACTCTCATCAATATAATCGATCTCAATCGCCTCAAGAATCTGTGCCTCCACAAAATGGCCGATCCTGACCTTTGCCATCACCGGAATCGACACCGCAGCCTGAATGCCCTTGATCATCTTCGGATCGCTCATCCGGGACACGCCGCCTGCCGCACGGATATCCGCAGGAATACGTTCCAGCGCCATAACCGCACATGCTCCGGCATCCTCGGCGATCTTTGCCTGCTCCGGAGTCGTCACATCCATAATGACTCCGCCTTTCAGCATTTGTGCGAGTTCCTTGTTCAGTTTCGGACGGTTTTCTGTCATAACTATCACATCAAATATTGTGTTCAGACGGCTGAACGCATTCCGCCGCAGAATGTTTTACATTTATTTTGCTGAGATAATATGAGACTTCCGAAAGTACCGGAATTTTTAAGGAAAACATGCCCCGCATTTATCATTTTCCACAGCCAATCAAATTATCAGATGCAGTTTGCCAGATTCCGGTTTGCCACGCTTCACAAACAGTACCTCCTCTTTGACGGTCCCGTTCCGGGACAGCACAGCACTCCCGCCACTGCTGCCAACAGTTTTCTCGCCTACTGTTACCACGACCAGACCAAAGGCCTGCCCTGTCTCCTGCTGGGAACAACACGATTTGCGGACAGCAGCCTTACCATAATCACCGAAACGCCTGCAAACGACCCCGTCCTCCTCACCGAAGACCTGCTCGCAGAAATCCACTGCACCCCCGTCCGCCGCGGCGTCTTCGACCTCTCCCGTTTCATCTGGGCGGAGGCGCTGGCCGACCGAATCGATCTCATTTCGCAGGAGAACGACACCAGTCTTCTGAGCAGAATCTGCGGCGTGTGTGTCCATCACCGCGGCAGAAGCGGATGGCGAACCTGCCCGGCCATTCCCGACGGCATCCCTGCAGAACTCTGGAACGCCGAGACCGATCCGAAAATTCCCTGTGGGAAGGAAATCGGATTTGTCCAAAAAGAGCCGCGGCTCTTTCTGGAAGTGTTCGATGCAACCTCCGGCAAAGTGATCTACCGCTACGAAGCCGAAGGCGACCCCCGCTGTCCGGAACATGTGCGGGAAAGCTCTGACATATCCATCTCCGCCCTCGCCGCATTCCGGGACATGATGGAAGACTGGCACACCCATCTTGCCGAACCCGTGAAGGAACTTCTGCACTGTGCCGACAGTGACGGAGCATTCATCAAAGAACTTGCCGCGATTAATGTTGTCATGACCATCAACAAACAGACCGGACGCGAACTTTACCGTATCATCGATGAGTTCCCGGAGTACTGAGAAAAAAATTTTGAAAACATTTGCCTGAACACTCGAAATATTTTTCTTCGGAAAAATCCTTCTCATGCAACTCGAAGGAATTTCCCGGAAGTTTCGGAAAAAACTGTTCAACCTGGGCACTATCGATATAATTTTCATCTGTTCTTCCCAACTATTGTACATCTATGGCCGTTGAGACAACGATGATGGGACTGTTTCTGCTGCTTGCCGCAACACTGATGGTGCTGCTCATCAGCAGCAGGATTCGCCTGCCGACGATCATCGGCTTTTTTGTGACAGGTATTCTTATCGGTCCTTCATGTCTGCATCTGTTCACCTATGATCAGATCAGTCTGATTGCCGAGTTCGGACTGATTCTGCTGATGTTTACGATAGGCCTTGAGATATCCCTCAAAAATCTTCTTGCAATGAAACGGCTTGTTCTGATTGCCGGCGGGGTACAGATTCTTCTGACGACATTTGTCGTGTGGCTGATTCTGGATGCAGTCGGTATTGCGTCGGGGACCGCACTTCTGATCGGGTTCATGGTAGCTTCGTCGTCAACGGCGATTGTGCTGAACATTTACCAGAACAACGGACAGATCGATACCCGGCACGGCAAGCTGATTCTGGCAATCCTGATCTGTCAGGATATTGCGGTCATTCCCATTATGCTCCTGCTGCCGGTTATTGCCGGAGTCGGCGGCGATGTGGTGTCCTCGCTGATGACACTCGGAACAGATATTGTAGTACTGGTTGTGGTGCTGGGGATTGCGCTTGTGATGGTTCCCGCATTCTGGATGTGGTTGCTGCCCGGAGAAACCGGGAACTGTTCATCATCTCGGTGGTTACGATCTGCATCGGGATTGCCTGGATTCTGTCGCTTGCCGGCGTGTCAACGTCTCTTGGGGCATTCCTTGCAGGTGTGGCGATTGCGGGTTCTGAGTACAACCACGAGGTGCTCGGCATTATTATGCCGATCCGGGATCTGATGACGAGTGTGTTCTTCATCTCGGTTGGCATGATGCTGTCGCTCGCGTTTATGCTGGAGAATATTTTGTTCATTCTGGCACTTGTTGCGGTGCTGTTCCTCGGAAAGACGGTGATTACCACCGCGGCAGGACTGCTTGCCGGAGCGTCTGCCGGTTCGGCGGTTATCTGCGGCGTGAGTCTTGCGCATATCGGTGAGTTTTCGTTTGTGCTGGGGGCAGCAGGCCTGTCGCTCGGGCTGCTGAACGACGGCATTTATCAGGTATTTCTTGCGGTGGCGATTCTGTCGATGACGATTGCGCCGTTTGCCGTGGGTGCAGGGCCGAAGGTGTCGCGGATGGTGATCTCTTCGCCGCTGTTCGGCAGGCACCGCTCTTCTCAGACCGGGGAACAGGAGACTGCGGAGGAGACGGACACGGAAGAGGATCACGAGTCGGTGATTGTGGTCGGGTTTGGTCCGGCAGGGCAGTACGTGGTGCGGGCACTGAAGCGGGTAGGCCGCGAGTATATTATTCTTGAGATGAATCCGGAGACGGTTGCGGCCGCCCGGGCGAAGGGAGAGAATATTACCTACGGCGATGCGTCGCTTGAACCGATTCTCCGGCATGCAGGACTTGAACAGGCGAAGACACTGATGATTACGATTCCCGATTCTTCGACGGTGCAAAGGATTGCATCAACCGCACGGCGGATGAATCCGCGAACAACGATTATTACGCGGACACGCTATACGGGAGAGAGCCCGACGCTGTTTAAGATCAGGGTTGATGAGGTGATTGCAGACGAGCGGGAGGCAGGTCTTGCGATGACGCGGCGGATGTTTGCGAGCGAGAGTGTTCCGGCAAAGGATCTGGATCAGTATGTGCGTGAGGTACGTGCGGAGATCTTTTCGGAACGTGAGGAGGCAATGGCGCAGAAGGCAGAGGAGAGCCGGATGCGGAGACTTGCGGCAACGTTTGAACATACGGAAAAGACGGGTTTTTTTCATGTGCCGGTACATCCTGAGTCGGAGGTTGCCGGAAAGATGCTGTCAGAGCTGCGTCTGCGAAAGCGGTTCCATGTGTCGATTGTGTCGCTGCGCCGTGAATCGGGTGAGGCTCTCCTCACGCCGGACGGGACAACTGTTCTGATGCCGCATGATATGGTGCTTCTGTCGGGAACCCGCGAGGATGTTTCCGCAGTTCAGCGTCTGTTTGGGAAAAAACAGGAGTGATCTGTGCGGTTTCTCTCCCGCAGATATTTTTGGGGGTAATCATACAGTCGTTGTGGTAGTTAATGTTTTGCATCTGGTTCGGGAGTTTGGGAGAGGGAGGGGCACATTCAGAATAATTATATGCTTTGAAGTACATTTTCATCGAATAACCCGTTTTGGGAGGAATATGAATATGGCCCCAAAGAAGAGACAGACGGATTTACTGAAGCTGTTTTCTGATATTACGCAGAAAACAAAGATTGTGGAGCCCATGAAGCAGCTCCACGGCACGCTTCGTGATCAGGATGCGGTTGAGCGTGAGATCGCCCTGATTATGCGTGAGATTCAGGAGCATGGTTTCTTTAAGACGAAACTGGAGCCGATTCAGCTGGCACGGCTGATTACAGCGTTTCATGCGGGCAAGAATGATACGGAGATTGCCCGCGAGCTGGGAGATGAGAAGCTGTCAAAGACGGTGGCACGCGCCCGCGTGCGGCTGAAGCTGTTCCGTGATCTTGATTTTAATATGCCGTTCGATCCGGAGCAGATGAAGACACTGATGAGTACGGATAAGACGATGCGGGAGATTTCCGAGGAGCTCGGCATCAGTCCGACAACGCTTCGCGAGTACCGGCATGTGATCGAGCAGAAAGAGGATACGATGCTGGATCCGTATCTGGAACGCATCAGCGATGTGATGGAGGACCGGGATCTGACGGAGAAGATGGCGTCAGGTCTGCAGGAGGATACGCTCGGCGAGGCGATTGATGTCTCCGAGTCGGACAGTATCGAGATCAACTGAGCTCCTTCCCGCACTTCCTGATTTTTTCCCGACCTACGTTTATTTATAGGTGAAAAGGCGAGAGTACTAGTCATGTATATCCAGTATATCGGACATGCCTGTTTTTCGCTGGAAGGGTCCAAGAAGATTCTGATCGATCCCATGCCTGCCGAAGCTGCGGAGGTTGCTGCGGATCTGGTGCTGGTGACGCACGGTCACGAGGATCATCTGGGGATCACGGTTGATCTGAAGAAACCCACCGTGGCGATTCATGAGCTTGCGCATTATCTGTCGCGGAAGGGTGTTCCGGCAACCGGGATGAATTTCGGCGGGACGTATGTGTCTGACGGAGTGAAGGTGACTATGGTTCCTGCTCTGCATTCATCGTCAGTGACGGAGAACGGGGTTGATCTGTATATGGGAGCTGCTGTCGGGTTTGTGGTGGAGATGGACGGGGTTGTGGTGTATCATGCGGGTGATACGGCGCTGTTTTTGGATATGAAACTGATTCACGATTTATATCATCCGGACGTTGCGCTGCTGCCGATCGGAGATCATTATACGATGGGGCCTGCGGAGGCGATGATGGCGGCTGAGTGGATCGGGGCACCGCTGGTGATTCCCATGCACTATAATACGTTCTCGGCAATTGCGCAGGATGTGACGGAGTTTAAGCATGCGATTGAGGCAACGACGTCGATCAAGGTGGATGTGGTGAAACCAGGCGACGGGGTTGTGGTGTCGCCGCGGAAGTGATTTGTCGGGCGGAGAGAGGCCGCAGGAGGCGTTGCTCCAGACATCCAAGCTTTTTTACTGTTTGACGGGGTTCGTATTCCGGGAGCCGTTGGTTTTGGTCGGAGTAGCCGCGAAATGCACAAATAACACGAAGGTTCATTTTTTTCGTGAAGTTCTGTGTGGTCTGCGATTCTTTTTTTCTTCGGAAAATTTTTGTTCATGCATATCCCGGTAATCAATCATAGCAGAAATCGGTTAAGGCAGAAATGTCCAAGAGTACGAAGAAATGGAAGATACAAA
>JAISHD010000041.1 GCA_031262705.1 Methanocalculaceae archaeon
CAAGAAAAAATCCCGCACACTCTTTCGCATCACCAATGCATGTGCTCCGCGGAATACTCTTGTGTACTCTATTTGTCATTTATTGTATAATTACATACTTCGATGGTGGTAAAGGAACATCAGGAAAAAAGACAAAAACACCGAAGTACCAGAACCCGGCATCTTTCGCGCATCACCAAACCCCTGTATCCCTCTCCGAACCCTGACGTCTGATGTCTGACGTCTCAGCATCCTCGCCCATAGACCACCAGACCCCTTCTCCCGAACAAACAAAAAAAGAGAATTACTCCACCACAATCGCAGGCTTAAACGGCAGTGCCATCCGTCCCTTCGGATGCGTACTCGACTCAGCCGCAACAACCTCAACCGCAAGACCCGACTCTCTCTCCAGAAACTCCTTTGCCGCAGAAAAAATTGCAAACTCATCCACACCCACCGCAATCGACGCCACAAGCTCCGGGGGCAGACTATGAATCAGCTTCACCGTCTGCACCGCAGCATCCGTAGCATCCTTACCCTTCGAACGCAGACCCGCATCAGCCATCACCGTCTTCACCACATTGCGCTTGTCCTCGGCTGCTGCAACAATACCGAACACCTCATGCTTCCAGGCAGGTGCCACAAACAGCGTCACCTTCACAGCATCAATCTGCACAAGCTTCAGAATCGACTGAATATCCTCCACCGTACGCTGCAGCAGCTCCTCGGAAACCTCAACCGCATTATTCACCAGCGCCGGATCCGCAACCGGCCACGGAGCAAACGAAGCAAGACCCGCATGACCCGTCTCCGACCACAACTTCTCCGTCGTATACGGAATAACCGGAGCCATCAGACGAATCCACGCGGAAGTAACCTCATGGAGTGCAGCCGTACCGCTTGAACCCTCCGGCAGCCGGCGGCGGTACCAGGCAAGATCCGAAACAATGCCATTGTATGCTTCCTGCAAAGCCTGCCTGGTCTGAAACGCCGAAAGTGCCTTCGTAGCCGCATCAATCCGGTGCTGCAGACGCGAAATCAGCCATGCATCAATCGGTGCAGACCCGCTTGCCGCAGAAGAATCCAGCACAATCTGCCACATACGCTCGATCTGCTTCTTCACCGACAGAACCAGCTCATTTCTCCAGTCAAAGTCCTGCCACGGTTCCGCACTCCCCACCAGAAACATACGAACCGTATCCGCACCGAACTCGTTTGCCGCATCCTCCAGCAGGAACACATTGCCCTTCGACGACGACATCTTCATGCCGTTCAGAAGACCCATGCCGAACACAACCATACCTTTTGGCTGAAGCTCGTCCGGGAAGATCGCACGGTGGTGGAACAGCTGGAATGTCAGGTGGTTTGAGATCAGATCCTTTGCACTGAACCGGTAATCGTACGGATACCAGTACAGGAACTCGGAACGAAGCTCTTTCAGGGTATCCGCATCCACCGGCAGCACATCACAGTCCCCGATTCCGAGGAAGATGTAATCAAACACCGCAGGCGTCAGCTTCTCCGCATCAATCCCCGTAATCTTGTGGGCGATCGTGTAATACGACATATAGATCGTCGAATCCGAAAGCGGCTCAAACAACCACTTCGGATCCCACGGCACACGCGTCCCCAGACCCACACGCCGGGTACACGGCCACTCCTTCAGCCAGTCAACCGTACGTGCAAACTCCGCCCTGACCTCCGGCGGCACCATCGCCACTTTTGGCAGCTGCGCATGAATCTGCTCCTTCCAGACCGGATCCGCATAATTCAGGAACCACTGATCATCCAGAATCTTCACATACACACGGTTGCCGCAGCGGCAGATCACGCGCTGCTCGCTCATATCATGGAAAACAATACTTCCACGCGTATCCACAAACTCGCGGGTCACATCCTCGCGTGCAGCCCGCACAGACTTGCCCGCATGCACACCGCAGTTCTCATTCAGTTTACCCTTCGAAAACTCCGCCGTATACAACTCCTGCGTCAGCTCATCCATCCGGGGGTCATCCTGATGCGGAATCTTATTCTTCTCCACAATTTCCTGTGCCGGAATCCTGCCGAAACCCGGAACCGTCACCAGCGGAATGGGGACAATATCCGTATATTTACCCTCCTGCTGAAGATCACGGAGTGCAATGTAATCAAACGGCGCATGCGCCGGAACACTCATCACCAGACCCGAACCCATATCCGGATCAACAAACGACGCCGGAAGGATCGGCACCGCCGCACCCGAAATCGGGTGCGTCGCCGCCTTATCCACAAGATCCGCGCCGGAGATCATACCCGTCTCGATCACCGTATGCTTCTGCATCCGCAGTTTCTCCGCAGCCTCTCGGCTCACAATCCACTTCTCGCCGTCAACCTCCGCCTTCACATACGTAACTTCCGGATTTACCCACAGATTCGTCACACCAAAGATTGTCTCGGGCCGGAGAGTTGCCGTCGGAATAAAGAACTCCCCGAACGGATACTTCACAAACACAAAATGCATAATCTCCGCAGAATCGCCCTCCAAAAGATCATGATCACCCACCGGCTGATCACAGTTCGGGCAGTACCGCACCGGATACTCGCCCTTCACAACCTTGCCCTGACCATAGATATGGGAATACTGCCACTCAATGAACTTACTGTACTGCGGAATAATCGTCGTAAACCGGCGGCGCCAGTCGATAGAAAGGCCGAGCTGTTTCATCACGCGCTCATACTCATCAGCGAAATAGTTCACGATCACAATCGGATCCGTAAAAGAATCAAGCGTCTCCTGCGGCACACGGTAGAGACCGCCATAGAGTTTCAGCGTCTTCTCATCCTTATTCGCAATCCGCTTCGCAATACCCAGCACCGGCGCACCGGTAACATGGAACGCCATCGGGAACAGCACCTGCATCCCCCTCATCCTCCAGAACCGTGCAACCACATCCGGCACAATATAAGTCCTCCCGTGACCGACATGCATTGCACCGCTCGGATAGGGGAATGCAACATTAATATAGAACTTTTCCTTGTCTTCCGCGGGGTTCGACTCAAAGGCAGGAATCCAGGTCTTGCGGATTTCCTGCTCAATATCACTCATTACGAACTCTTTTGCCAAATTAACCACCTTATGAATATTGTATTATTAATCCACCGGACGAATCTTCAGCTCCTCGCCCGCACCGTAGCGGCGAATCATCTCCATTGCAATGCTGCTGTTTCTGGCAAGATGAATCTCGCCGCGTACATCAACCGTTGCGGTGAACAGATACTCCTTGCCCGAAAAGAGATCAACGATCTTGTTGCTGTATTCCGGGCATATGAGCGCGAGCTGCTTTTTCTCACTTCTGATCTTGAATGCACCGGCTGCGGATGTGCCGACCGGTACTACCGGAGTAGAGACCTCCCGTCCCGGCAGATCGCTTAGCGGACGGACATCAATACCGATCCCCACTTTACTGACAACCGCGGCGATATTCTTTCCCGCTTTCCCGATGGCTGCGGGAACATCCGCATCCTCAATATAGACAGCAGCTTTCGTGTCATTGATCATCCTGACAATGATCTCGCCCTCGGTGAAACGGGAGATTTCTTTCTGAATCTCCTTTTCGAGAACAACCCATGCAGGATTATCTCCGGTAACCTCGTAGGTCGGCATAGTGTGAATCGGCGGCGGGATATGGGATGCATCATCGTCATCAACCATATAGTCATCTTCGTAGGACTCCGTCACGGAAGTGGCGGTTGTCTCAACAACCTCTGCAGGAACTGCATTAATCACCTGCACGGCCGCCGAAGGTGCCTGCTGTTCTGCAGGGTGGATACCGCCGCCGGAAGTAACAGTAACCTCGCCCTCATAGCGGAATGCCTCTGCGGCAACAACACCCGTGATAATATTCGTGAACCGGACAATCGGTCTGACCTGCGGGTCGCCGATTCTTTCCAGTGCTGCGGGTACGCCAAAAACCGTACTGACACTGTACAGTTCGGAGATATCGCCGTCCTTGACAAAGACAACCGTTGCGACAATCTGCGGGATCAGATTGAGGTCAACAAGGCTTGCAAGCCGGATTAACGCATCCGGCGCAGAACGTGCGTGCAGACCGCCGATCACCCGGATACCGGAGAGGCGGAGATCAGCAAAGACCGCAAGCTCCTCGGACCTGCGCATTTCATCAAACACAACGTAATCGGGCCGAAGCAGGGTAAGCACCTCGCCGGTCGCGGAGATGCTGCCGTCAAGAGCAGTGTACTGGGTGATCTTGTCCGGCACCATCAGGTCGCGCGGCGACTCGATGGTTTTGACGATGTAGTTTTCTGCAGAGAGATATGTTGCAATGTTCTGCTCAAGGGTTGACTTGCCCGAACCCGGGGTTCCGACGATGAGCATCCCGCCGTTTCCGACATTCAGCCGTTCTTTGAGTGCAGCTGCATAGTTGTAGGAATCAAAGGAAACCTCGCGGGTCGGCCGGACGATGGTTATTTCGATGCCGTCCGAGAACGGCGGACGGGTCGTAGTGATGCGCATGGAACCAATCTGCGAAACGGTAACACCCGGCATTTCAACCTCAACAAATCCATCGGGATGGCGTTTGGCACGTTCGAGACACTCCTGAGCAATTGCCCGCAGTTCGTATTCGGTTGCAGGTGCATCACGGATAGTAACAAGTTTTGATTCACGGATAGTTCCTTTGCGGGCGTAAGGTGCGACACGTTCCTTGAGATATACAGCAAACGTGTTTTCGTCAAAGAATGCATCAATTAACAGCGGAGCAGCAAAGTTGTCGGTGACCTCGGGTCTGAGGAAGACGACATTGATTCCTTTTGCACGCGCAACCTCGGCCTGGACATAATCGCTGGTCAGGAACGTTGCATTGTGAGTGATGGCAACCTCCCGGATCATGCTGTCAATCTCTCCCCCACCGGCGAGTTTGACCTGTTCAAGCTTGGGACGAACACCCACATATTCAAGATTGATGAGTCCATCTTCCTTCATCCGGCAGAGTTTCTGTAGCTCTGAGAGGCCGGAGAATCCTATTTCTCTTCCCTGATTGGCTTGGGCTTCGAGTTCGGCGAAGACGGCTTCGGGTATAATTATCGTTGCGCCACGATATTCACCCTGTTCTATGAGGGCGGTGACGCGTCCGTCGATGACGACGCTTGTATCCGGTACGAGTATCATAAAAAATCTACCATTATGTATGGGTTGCCAATATCTTATTAGATCTACTGTATTTTGTGATAGATTTCCTGCGGATCTTTAAGTAAGGGAAGTATGGTCCTGCCGTCAATGGTACGGAAAAAACAGCTGAAGTATCCCTCGTGGCATGCGCAGCCGGTCTGTTCCACAAGGTAGAGGAGACAGTCGCCGTCGCAGTCAACACGGATCTCGCAGACCTTTTGCAGGTGGCCGGACTCTTCCCCTTTTTTCCAGAGTTTCTGCCGCGAGCGGCTGTAATAGTGGGCGAACCCGGTTTCTCTGGTGAGCGCAACGGCTTGCGGGTTTGCGTAGGCAAACATGAGGACAGTCCTGGTTGCGGCGTCCTGGACGATTACGGGGATGAGACCACCGTCGTAAATGAGAGAGTCGGATAAGTCGGCCATTTCTGCTATGTATATGGGTGGGGAGAGAATTAAGGAGTTGGGGCGGAAAGTAGTTTGTTGGTTTTTTTCCGGAATCTTTTTCTGAAAAACTGTATGTGAACGATCAGGATGAGATGTCAAAATCTCATCCTGACAGCACATCGTTCCTTCATGCTCACAGTTTCACAGCATTGCTTCCCCGACCAAAGCCAGTGCTACGATTCCCACTGATTATTCACACTTTTTTTAACCTCCCGCCGCTAATACAATAACCATGAGCAAGAAAGGTCTCCTGCTGGTCGGACACGGAAGCAGACTGCAGTACAATAAAGAACTGATCACCACCACCGCACAGATGATGGCCGAAAAAACCGACGAATATCTGATCAAATCCTGTTTCATGGAAAACAGCGTCCCGACCGTTCCGGAGGGTCTTGATGCAATGCGCGGGGAAGACCTGGACCTTCTGGTCGTCGTGCCCCTGCTCCTTGCAAAAGGAATTCACGTGCTCCGCGACATTCCGGGACTGCTGGGTCTGGAAAGCGGATCCAACCGCGGCGTGTTCACGCTCGCGGACGGCAGGGAAATTCCGGTCGTGTATGCAGAACCCATTGGCATCGACCCGCTGCTTGCGGAACTGATGCTCAAAAACGCAGAAAAAGCAGTAGCTACCCATCTCTGAATACCGTATATGCGGATACTGGTTCTCGACACAATTCACGGCGGTGCAGATATTGCAGCGGCATTGCAGCAGCGCGGCGACACCGTGGACGCCGTGGACGTGTACCGGGGAACCGGAGTTCTAGAACAGACTGCCGCCGACCGCAGCTACGATCTGGTCACCGCCCCCGTGCATCTGAACCCGTCACACCCGCTGCTGGCAAAAGCGCCCGTGAAAACACACCATGAAATGGTACGGGAACTGATCGTTCCCCCCCGCATTTCCGTTGAGATCACCGGTGCACGCGGCAAAACCACAACCGCGTTTGCCCTGGCGCATCTGATGACCGGAACAGGCTGCGGCATTCTGCACACCAGCAGCGGAACGTTCCGGATGCCGGAAACAAAACTGTTGTGGAGGAAAAGTATTACGCCCGCCTCCGTGATTGCAGCCTGCACCGCTGCACGGAACTGCGGGGCCTCATGGCTGATTGCAGAAGAGTCCGTCGGGGTTGCAGGATTCGGAACGCTGGGAATTCTCACATCCGCAGATGACTATTCCATTGCGGGCGGCACAAAAAGCGCACTTGCAGAGAAGTGCAGAAGCCTTGCGGCATGCAGAACGGTGCTGGTGCCGCGCGGCGTACCGGTACAAAACGGCTGGCAGATTATCGAAGATTTGGTCAGCGTTGAAAACGATGTCCTCTCCTTTGACGGCGGCGAAGTTACCAACCCTCTCCTGACCCTCGCCGGATACCGGGCGGCACTATCGGCGGCGGCGGCGGCCGGTCTGCTGCTTGGACTGCCGGTTGAAAAACTCTCGGAGTTTTCCGCACTCGCCGGACGGATGCACCTTTCCGGGGAGAACGGTGTGCCGGTTCTGGACAATGCAAACAGCGGAACAAACGCCGACAACACGATTGAAGCCGCGGCCTACCTGCGCAGAATGTGCCCCGGCAGGCAGATTGTGCTGGTGATCGGAATGGAGCATCACGCAGTCTGTGAAGGATTTCCGGCACATGAGATGCACCGGGCAATTTCTGCAGTCCGCCCCGCACAGCTGGTGATCATTTCCGGGGCAGACGACTGCGCCGGACAGTTTCCGGACGCGGACGCGGTCTGCACAACCCTGTCGGCAGCAGCTGCCGCAGCAGCAGATCTTGCCGGAAAAACCGGAGGTTCTGTCCTCCTCGCTGCAAAAACATGGAGATAAAATATGACGATGAGATATGTTCAGCCCCGTCCGAGTTCGATTGTTGCAGCGCTGTACACGCTGCGGGACTTAGACGTGGACCTTGCGATTCTGCACGGTCCCTCAGGATGTTCATTTAAACATGCCAGACTTCTGGAAGAGGACGGCATCCGTGTTCTGACCACATCGCTCGGCGACGAAGAGTTCATCTTCGGCGGCCAGCGGCTGCTTGAGGATGTACTCCGGTACGCTGAGAAAGAGTTTGCACCAAAAAAGATAGCAGTCGTGGGTACCTGCGTCTCGATGATCATCGGGGAGGATATGGAAGCGGCAATTGAGGCATCCGGCATTTCCACACCGGCGATTGCGGTGAATATCCATGCAGGATTCCGCGAAAACATTGACGGCGTAATTGCCGCACTCGAACCCGCAGCAACGGCAGGCTGGATTAGTCCTGAAGAGCTTGAACGGCAGCGTCGGGTGCTTGCTGCAGCGAATGCAACGGAACGGGCGCGGGGAGCTGCCTGCAAGACCTACATTGCTCCATCACGCGGCGATCTGAAACATATGGCGGCAGCTGAACTGCTTGCGCTCGCAAGATCCGGCAAACGGGGTCTTGCGATCATGAACGCAAAGAAAGAGACCGCATACATGTTTGCAGATGAGCTTCTCGCACTGCATGATACGGTTCCTGATGCAAATATCGGGTACCTGGCAAATCTTGAGGAACGGGGTCTTCCGAAAGTCCGGGGCGATGCAGCGGCGATCCTCGCACAGATGCGGGAACGAGGAGTGAACCCGGCCCTCTGCGGTGCACTGGACGAGTACGGGGAAAACGGCGCAGCGATTGCCGCAAAGATTGCGGAAGCACATCCCGACTTTATTCTGCTGGTCGGCGTTCCGCATGCGGTCACTCCTGAAGCACTCGCCGGCATCACCGTGTTCTCCGTTACCAACGGACCGCGGCAGGTAGCTCCCCTGAAAGAGCAGGGGCACGCCCACGTAATGGTCGAGATCGATCTGCATCCAAAAACGCTGGGCGTCCATGAGATTGTGGAGAGTGAGTTCGGGGCGGTGCTCCGGAGCGTTGCATGAGATCGCTTTTGATCTCAGGTGACCGGTCGGGCGCGGGAAAGACGAGTGTGACGCTTGCAATTGCAGGTCTGCTCGCGCAGGAATCTGCAGTGCAGACCTACAAGGTCGCGATGGATTACATTGATACATCGTATCTTGCAGGGGTAACCGGCAGACCGTCGTATAATCTGGATACGTTTGCGCAGACACCAGAGGAGACGGCTGGGCTGTTCTGCTACGGGTCCGAAGGTGCCGAGTACGGAATCGTAGAAGGTGTGCGAGGTCTGTATGAAGGAGTGGATGCGCTGACCGATGTCGGCAGTACGGCATCGGTTGCAAAAATGTTTGATCTGCCGGTGATTCTGGTGATAAATGCCCGGAGTATTACGCGGAGCGCCGCTGCACTGGTAAAGGGGTTTGCGGCGTTTGACCCGGATATCCGAATCGAAGGAATAATTCTGAATAATGTAATGGGTGAACGCCATATCGGGAAAGCAACCAAGGCAGTTGAACATTACTGCGGGATTCCGGTGCTGGGCGCGGTTCCGCGAAGGCAGGAGATGGAGCTTGCGATGCGGCATCTGGGTCTTGTGCCCTACCTTGAAGGATCGGATACTGCGGAGTTCCATGACAAGATTTCCTTTATCACAAACGTGATCGGGGAGTATGTGGACATTGACCGGATACGCGGGACGGCACAGGATCGGACCCCTCGTCCGAACGCGGTGTGCGAGATGCTGGATGCGCAGCCGGACCCCTCGATGCGGATTGCGGTTGCCTATGATGAAGCATTTAACTTCTATTACGGGGAACTGAACCCGGTTTTGCGGAGTTTCGGTGCGGAAGTTGTACATTTCAGTCCGGTACACGACCGGCTGCCGGAGGCGGACGGGTATATCTTTGGCGGCGGGTATCCCGAGCTGTTTTTGGAGGAGCTGGAACGAAATGATGCGATGCGGGAGGCGGTACGCGAAACTGCGGAGAACGATATGCCGATCTATGCGGAGTGCGGGGGGCTCATGTATCTGACGCGGTCGCTTACGCTTGAGAAAGGATGGCAGGAGCGTGATGAGCGGCTTTCCTGCGAAATGTGCGGAGTGTTTGCGGGAGATACACGGATGCCGGTCAGAAAAGCGCTCGGGTATGTGGCCGGGACTGCGTCCCTTCCGGACGGTGAGTTTGTGTTCCGCGGGCATGAGTTCCATTACAGCGGCATTTCGATGGATGCGGGAGTACGGTATGCATATCGGCTTTCCCGCGGCACCGGCATCGCGAACGGACAGGACGGGGCACTGGTACATCGGACATTAGGTGCGTACACACACCTGATGCCGGTGTCGTCGCGGTTGATGCTGAAGAGTTTCTTCGGATTGTGAGTGAGGGGAGGGGGCTCCCATATACTACGCACGTGAGACGTATGACCAAAATCCGACCCGCCTTCTTTTTCCAGAAAAACCGACTCAACCTTTTACGGGATAACGATGCCAATCAACGAATTTACAGGCAGCAACTCCTTCAGGGAATCCCATATAAATGGAAACAATTTGTATAATAGATTCTCAAAAAATAAACTCAGATTAGTTTATCAAATCTTATAACCCCTAAATCTGCGATCAGATCCCATGAAATGCGCGCCCACTCTGCAAATATGATTAACCTGTAAAGTATATCAATAGAACAAATTGAATTCAGGAACCTGAACAAAAATCTGAAACCCACCGATAATACACAAAAATCGAAAAAATCTGGATAGGTATTTATGCCCTCTTTACAGAGGTTATAGTATCCGAGGTTTATCCATGGAAATCAAGTATGTAACCACTACCTGCCCGTACTGCGGTGCAGGCTGTACCTTTAACCTGGTGGTAAAGGACGGCAAAATCTCCGGTGTCCAGCCGTGCC
>JAISHD010000007.1 GCA_031262705.1 Methanocalculaceae archaeon
CCCGAGCGTCAGCTCGCCGCCGCGGTATACACGGATGGTAAAACCCATCCACAGAATACCGAAGATCAGGGCAAGAGCCGCACCGACACAGAGAGCTGCAATTGAGAATGCACCCAACAATCCGGCAACCGCAAGCCCTTCCGGCGGCATCATGGCCGTTGCTCCCGGAACAAACGCTTCAATGGATGCAATAATAAAACCGAACATACCAAAGATCAGCAGGGCCGTACCGGCCAGCATCAGCAGATAGATTACAATCAGGATAATCCTGTCGCTGAAGGACTGAAACGCCTTGTTTGCATAGTCATATGAACCGCGCAGGTTCTCTACAATTCCAATAACCATACTTTATACACCTCTTTTTCGGGATACCGAATAGTGCGCCGTAACAGTATATATAAATTGTGCATGAGGTAAAAAAATTAATGCCGGAAATGCCGGGTTCCGGTAAAAACCATCGCAACACCCAGTTCATCGGCACGGGCAATAACCTCGGCATCGCGGATAGAACCGCCCGGCTGAATCAGAGCGGTAGCCCCGGCAGCCGCTGCAACCTCCAGCGTATCCGCAAACGGCAGGAACGCATCCGACGCCACAACCGTACCCTTCATCGTTCTGCCGAACTCCGCTGCCTTCATCACCGCAATCTTCGCAGAATCCACGCGGTTCATCTGACCGACACCGATACCTACCAGCTCGGTTGCATTCGAGTACACAATTGCATTGCTCTTCGCATGCTTCACAATCTTCCAGGCAAACCTCAACGCCTCCGCCTCCGCCTCGGTCGGTGCCCGCTTTGACACAACCGTCCACCCTTCCTCATGCTCCGGAGTTCTCTGCACCAGTACCCCGCCGTCGATCGTCCGCAGTTCATCTGCCGGAACCTCGGGGGGGAGAATCAAAAGACGCATGTTCTCCTTCTTCTTCATAATCTCACGTGCTTCATCAGTAAAGGACGGGGCAATCAGCACCTCCACAAACGTGGAACAGATCTCATCTGCAACATCCTTTCCGACCTGACTGTTCATCGCGACAACCGAACCGTAGGCAGAAACAGGATCCACATCGCGTGCCCTGAGATAGGACTCAAGCTGCGTTGCACCCACCGCAACCCCGCAGGGGTTGTTGTGCTTCACAATAACCGTTCCCGGGGACGGCATCTCGCGGCAGAGATTGACGGCTGCGTGAACATCCAGATAATTGTTGTAGGACATCTCTTTGCCCTGCAAAGCCGTCTGACCGGCAATGCCGGACGTTCCGTACACCGCAGCTTTCTGGTGCGGATTCTCGCCGTACCGGAGATTGCGGCCGTTTGCAAACTGCACCGTGTAGGTTGACGGGAACTCAGAACCGGTACCATTGAGATAGTTCGATATCGCCGCATCATATGCAGCAGTCCGCGTAAACGCCTTTGCGGCAAGACCCAGCTTCTGCTCATACGTGAAGCCTCCGCTGCTGACTACATCAATCACCATTCCGTAGTCGCTCGGGTCTACGACGACTGCAACATCCTTAAAGTTCTTGGACGCGGCACGGATCATCGCCGGCCCGCCGATGTCCACAAACTCGATCAGCTCATCAAGCGGCAGATTCTTCTTTGACATCTCCTCAAACGGATACAGATTGACACAGAGAATATCGATGCCTTCAATGCCGTGCTCCTGCATGACGGCATCGTCCGTGCCCCTGCGGCCGAGAAGACCTCCGTGCACCTTCGGGTGCAGCGTCTTCACGCGCCCGTCCATCATCTCGGGAAAACCGGTGTACTCCGAGACATCCTTAACCGGGACTCCGGCGTCCCGCAGGATCTTTGCGGTTCCGCCGGAACTGAGAATGCCAATATTTTTTGCTGCCAGGGCTTTGGCAAGATCAATGATGCCGGTCTTGTCCCAGACCGACAAGAGTGCGAGAGTCATAACACATGTATATGGTTGGAAGAAGGTATTAATGGCATTGGGTCAGCTTAGTCAACAGGTGTACATCCGAAAGATGATATGTATGAATATGAATCACCTAATTTTAAGATATCTCTTCTATTTCTAAAAAAATAGTGACATAAATAAAGTGTGTGAGTCACTATGTTTAAATATATGTGGTCTGAATAGAATACATATGGTTAATAAAAGAAAGCCAAACTGTGAAAAAATATTGGGTATGGGCAGATACATGTCTAACGGTGATGGGAGAAAAAGTGGTGGTTGGGCCGATGTGATTTATGGGAAAAATTTAGCAACAAGCATGAGAATGAAGAAGAGAAAATAATATTTATGTGGTTGTTATTTCTCGCAGTCCCTTGATCCTGTCCCGAAGCTCAATTGCCCGCTCGAAATCAAGTGACCCGGCAGCCGCCTTCATCTCCGCCTCGAGCTCAATGATGAGGTTTGGAATCTCCGACTTTGGCAGGTGCTTGGTATCCTTGATGTCAACCTCCTTCTCCCGCACCGGTTTTTTGATGGTCTTCGGGACAATACCGTGTTCCGCATTGAACGCAATCTGCATCTCGCGTCTGCGGGAGGTCTCAGACATTGCCACCCGCATCGATTCGGTGATGTTGTCGGCGTAGAGAACAACACGGGACTCGGCATTCCGTGCCGCCCGGCCGATGATCTGAATCAGACTGCGTGCATCGCGGAGGAACCCCTCCTTGTCGGCATCAAGAATGCCGATGAACCCGACCTCGGGGATATCAAGACCTTCCCGCAGCAGATTGATACCGACCAGTACATCAAACAGACCGAGCCGGAGCTGGCGGATCAGTTCGGTACGTTCCAGTGACTGAATTTCCGAGTGGAGATACCGTGTCTTGATTCCCTGCCGTGCAAGATACTCGGTCAGCTCTTCAGCGAGTTTCTTGGTCAGTGTGGTGACAAGCGCCCGGTCGCCGCGTTCAATGACTGCATGAATCTCTTTGATGATGTCGTCCGTCTGTCCTGCAATCGGCCTGACCTCAACAACCGGATCAACGAGACCTGTCGGCCGGATAATCTGCTCGATCACTTCGTCCGAGTGGGAAAGTTCGTACTCGCCCGGTGTTGCCGAGACGAAGATGACCTGATGCATGTACTTCTCAAACTCAGGGAACTGCAGGGGCCGGTTGTCAAACGCGCTCGGCAGCCGGAACCCGTACTCAACGAGGGAAACCTTTCGGGAATGGTCGCCGTTGTACATGCCGCGTACCTGTGGCAGCGACTGGTGACTTTCATCAATGACCATCAGAAAGTCGTCGGGGAAGTAGTCCAGAAGACAGAACGGTTTTTCTCCTGCGGCACGTCCGTCGAAGTGGCGCGAATAGTTTTCGATTCCCTTGCAGGAACCGGTCTCCTCGATCATCTCAAGATCATACTGCGTCCGCTGTTTTAAGCGATGTGCGGAAAGGTCGTCGAGGTTTCCCTCGGCGAGTACGGAATCAAGTTCGGCGCGAATCGAGGCAAGACTCCGCTGCATCTCCGACTCGGGCGTTACGAAGTGGCGGGCCGGATACACGTAGAAGTAGTCAAGCCGCTCCTTTTCCTTGCCGGTGTTTTTGTCAACCTCTGCAATGCGGTCAATTTCATCGCCGAACATCTCAATTCTGATGATGTCATTGAAGTATCCCGGAATGATGTCGATGGTATCTCCCTTGACACGGAACCGTCCCGGCATCAGTTCAAGATCGTTTCTTTCAAAGAGGATGGCAAGCAGTTTTTCCATGATATCGCGGCGGGAGATCTGCTGGCCTTTGCGGAGTTCAAATCCGAGGTTGTGGAAGTTCTCCGGATTGCCGAGACCATAGATGCAGGAGACCGAGGCAACAACAATCGTGTCGCGGTGCGAGAGAAGCGAAGCCGTTGCTGCAAGCCGCATCATCTCGATCTTCGGATTGATCTGGGCGTCCTTTTCGATGTACTGATCTTTTTTGGCGATGTAGGACTCCGGCTGATAGTAATCATAGTAGGAGATGAAGTACTCCACGTGGTTGTTCGGAAAAAACTCCCTGAACTCATTGTAGAGCTGGGCGGCGAGGGTTTTATTGTGGGCGAGAACAAGCGTCGGCTTCTGGACGTTTTGAATAACATTTGCAATCGTAAAGGTCTTGCCCGAACCGGTCACGCCCAGGAGTGTCTGATACTGTTCGCCGTCTTCAATTCCTGCGGTCAGCTCGGCAATTGCCTCCGGCTGCGAACCCCGCGGGGCAAAGGAGGAGGTGAGTTCAAACGTTCCTGACATCAGTGGTAATGATGTTGGCGCGGGACGATATTAGTGTGTGGGGATGCGGCATGCAGGGGGTATAGATCGGTGTTGCAACACTGCGGAGAGATACTTCTGCGGCTACTCCCGGACCGTTGCAAAAAAAGAAAAAATATTCAGAGCAGAGACACAAGATCCCGCAGAACCGCCTCGGGATCCTTTGCCTTTACTACACTTGACGCAAGAAGAACACCGTCGGCGCCAAGCGACACCGCAGTCTTCACACACTCGCCGGACTGAATTCCCGCACCGCACAGCACTTTCACTTCCGGGTTAATCCGGTGCACCGCATCAACCGTTCCTTTGATAATTTCTGGGTCTGCCTTTGCAACCGAGATGCCGGACCCGATTAGTTCCGGCGGCTCAACCGCGATATAGGTCGGGGCAAACGAAGCCGCAGCAGCAGACACCGCCACATTATTTGTACAGACCACTGACTCCAGATGATGGAACTTTGCTGCAGCAACCGTCGCCTCAATGTCCGCAATCGACACCCGACGCTCCGAATGGTTGATCAGTGCTCCCGTGCACCCTGCGGCGCGGACCGTAAACGCCGGGATGCGGCCGGTAAACGCACCCTCAACCGGATCGATGTGCTGTGCATACACCGGAATCTCATAATGTTTGCAGAACGGATGCAGCTCGGTAAACTGCGGGGCAACACCGATGGTCACGCCCGATTCCTGCATCACAATCTCTGCCGCAGAGCCGATCTGGCCCGCATTATTGCCTGCTCCTTCCCGGTATGACTTGAAATTAATAAGGATAAGTGGGGATGCCATGATCGATTCGTCCTGCTTACTTTCGTTTTACCTGCAGAACATCGCCGAGCGTCGTTGCCGCAACCCCGCCCTGCTGAAGTGAATCGGAATCACTTCCGGTGTCCAGAAGCTCAATACCAAGCTCTGTTTCCAGCTTCTTGCGCTCTGCCTCGGTCGGCTCACGCTCGCCGCGTTCCAGTTTCTTAATATCCCCTTCCTGCATCTTCAGAACAAAGGCAAGATCCTTCTGGGAAAAACCCTTTGCCTGACGCGCTGCTGCAATGCGCTTGGGGAAATCCTCAACAATGTCGCCTTCCATATAATCAAACATATCGCGCTTGCGTGGTGCGGAGGCTGATGGAACTTGCGTGGATCCTTTGCGCACAATCGTCGGCCTGCCAAAGCCGGCAGATGCAGGTCTTGGTGCCTGAACCTCTGTGCCGAGTTTGGCACATTTATCGCAAACCTTCATTGGCTTGGCACCTTCAATCTGTACCAGTTTTCCTTTTTTGGTGAGAGGTGCACCACATAACTCACAGTATTCTGTTTGCATGATAAATTCGCCCTACTATATTTTTTATTTCTACCACATTAACAATTCGGATGCCGATACTTTTTGAAGAGAATTTTTCCCGAACATCAAAAATCCGACACCCGTATGGGAAGCTATTTTACTCATATACGCTGATATACCCGTAAGTTGCCATGTCAGAAACACCGGACATTATCTCACCGTGTGCCGGAGAACCAAATTCCGTCGACACAATCGGGAAGAAAAACCCGCACCCAAAGGAAAATGAACTTGCCGCTCTCCGAAAGACAAACATTGCTCTTGAGAGTAGAAACTTTGAACTTCGCGAGCAGGTACGGCAGCTCCGGCTCCAGACTGCGGCAGCAGAATCCCAGCGTGATCAGTACAAACGTGAAATAAAGAAACTGCGCGATGAACTCAATGATTACCGCAGTCCGCCGCTGGTCCTCGGAACTATCGAGTCGGTTGTTGATGAAACGCATGTAGTGGTCCGAAGTACCACCGGTCCTCAGTTTCTCTCCCGGGTCAGTGAACATCTGGATCCAAAGGATATCATGCCCGGCACGCTTTGTGCCATGCACCTGCAGTCCTTCAGCATTGTGAATATCCTGCCGCCGAAGTACGACAGTCAGGTATCCGCAATGGAAGTCATGGACACGCCGGACGTCACCTATGACGACATCGGCGGCCTTGAAGAACAGAAGCAGCTGCTCCGCGAATCGGTGGAGCTGCCGCTCAAGTCTCCGCGACTGTTTGAGACGGTTGGTATTGCCCCGCCTAAAGGCGTTCTGATGTTCGGACCGCCGGGAACCGGCAAGACGCTTCTTGCAAAAGCGGTTGCGCATCATACGAAAGCCTCGTTTATTCATGTGGTCGGGTCAGAACTCGTCCAGAAGTATATCGGCGAAGGCGCACGGCTGGTACGCGAGCTGTTCCAGATGGCCCGGGAACGTTCACCGGCAATCATCTTCATCGATGAGATCGATGCTATCGGTGCGGCACGCGGAAACGACAGTTACTCTCCCGGCGACCATGAAGTCAGCAGAACACTCATGCAGCTGCTTGCCGAACTGGACGGATTTGACAATCGCGGCGATGTGAAGGTTATCGGTGCAACAAACCGGCCCGACATTCTTGATAAAGCACTGCTCCGTCCCGGACGGTTCGACCACATCATCGAGTTCCCGCTGCCGGATGAGGAAGGACGAAAGACGATTCTTGAGATTCACACAAGAAAGATGAATCTCCGAAAGACCGTGTCGCTTGCAGAGATTGCAAAGGAAACCGAAGGCATGAACGGTTCGGAGCTTATGGCGGTCTGTGTGGAGGCAGGGATGAACGCTATCCGCAAACGGCGGACGATGATTAACTCCGAGGATGTTGCCAAAGCACTTGCAGCGGTAAAGGCCGGACGAACCGGGATTGTGGTCCAGCAGCCGGACGCAATGTTCTCCTAATTTTTTTGTTAAATCGGACTTACATGGTGTACCTGCGCAAAGAATGATCTTCTCATCTTTCATTGATTCTAGGAGAGATTTTACAGCCTTTTTCAACAGGTTCCTCCGCACCGGATATCACAGCGTAACTGATGGAAAAAAAGAGAGAACCACTCCAAAACCAACCTTTCAATAGCATAAAAATGCATATATAATTTCACCTATGGTCCTCCAGAAGAAACTCACTCCCGCAATGGAACAGGTCAGGATGTTCAAGGAACAGTATCCGGACTGTATCCTCTTTATGCGGATGGGCGACTTTTATGAAACCTTCTGGGAAGACGCAGAAATCTGTGCACGCGAACTTGACATTGTCCGGACCTCGCGGTCCAAAGATCCGGACGGAAACCCGATTCCCCTCGCAGGTATTCCTTATCATGCCCTTGATCTCTACCTGCCCCGGATGGTTCGCAAAGGCTACAAGGTTGCCATCTGCGAACAGATAGAAGATCCCAAAACCGCAAAGGGTTGTGTGAAGCGTGATGTCATCCGCGTTGTCACGCCGGGCACGGCAATTGATACCGGCATCGTGGACACCAGCGCGGCACATTATTTAATGGCACTTGCGGCGGATGCAAAAGGCCGGGCGGGCCTTGCATTTCTGGATATTACCACCGGTGAATTCTTCGTCGAAGAAATTCCTCTTGAAGAGAACAACGCCTCGCTTGCAACCGAGATAGAACGCTACACTCCGGCAGAAATATTAGTGCCGCAGCAGATTCCGGCAGATCTCATCAGCTTCCTTGCCGGATGCGGCCGGGTAATCACCCCCGGACGCGCTGGTCTCTTTACGGATGGGGAACCGGTGCTCTGCACTGCCTTCGGCGTTGCATCGCTTGACGGTTACGACTGTGCGGACTCACCGCTGTGCATCAGTGCGGCTGCCGCCGCACTCCGGTATGCAAAGGAGACCCAGAAGACCGCGCTCCCCCACATCAGCGGATTCTCCCGCCGACATGCGGGCGACGCAATGGTACTGGACGCAATCACCCTGCGCAATCTGGAAATCCTTTCTCCGCTTCGGGGAGACCGAAATGATACTACACTGTTTGGGTTTCTTAACCGCACCAAAACACCGATGGGCAGCCGGACCCTGCGGAATACCGTAACCGTGCCTCTGCTTGACGCGGACGCAATCAACCAGCGGCTGGATGCTGTGGAGTTTTTCACGGACAGGCCGGTGCTGTGCAAAACACTGGACTGCGTACTTGCAAAAGTCGCTGATATTGAGCGGATTGCAGGACGCATTGCCTACGGCAATGCGTCTCCCCGCGATCTTCTGTCGCTTGCCGCAAGCCTTGTCCTGCTGCCGGAGATCGGAAAAGAGATCGGCAGCACATCCGGCCTGCTGGCAGAACAGCTTGCCCGCATCCCGGACTTTACCGGAGTTGCCGGCCTAATCACCTCCGCAATCATCGACGACCCGCCGGTCGTGTACCGCAACGGAAACGTGATTCGCGCCGGATACAACGCAGACCTTGACCAGCTCCGGACGGTGGTTGCAACCGGGCGGGACTGGATCGCAGAACTCCAGCAGAGCGAACGTGACCGGACCGGCATCAAATCACTGAAGATCGCCTACAACAACGTCTTCGGCTACTACATCGAGGTAACCAGGGCAAACGCGGACAAAGTCCCGCCCGAGTACGAACGCAAGCAGACCACCGTAAACGGCGAACGGTTCACCCTTCCGGCGCTCCGCGAACGCGAAGCGCTGATGGCACAGGCGGACGACCGTATTCTTGCACTTGAGGTTACGCTCTACGAATCCCTGCTCGCAACACTGCGCAGCCATGTCCCCGACCTCAAAGAGGCGGCGGAAGAGATCGGCACCATCGATATGCTGACTGCGTTTGCGGAACTTGCAGCGGCGAACCGGTATGTGCGGCCGGAGTTCTCCGCAGGCGAAGAACTCCTCATCCGCGACGGCCGTCACCCCATCGTCGAAGACTCGGTTCCGGGCGGCTATGTTCCCAACGACACCGAGATGAACGCATCCGGCGATCAGATTCTGATCCTGACCGGTGCAAACATGGCCGGAAAGTCAACCTACATGCGAAGTGTTGCCCTAATCTGCATCATGGCACAGATCGGCTGTTTTGTGCCGGCACGCTACGCAAAGATCGGCATGGTGGATCGGATCTTTACCCGGGTCGGGGCATCCGACGATCTTGCCGGCGGCCAGAGTACGTTCATGGTGGAGATGCTGGAGTTGGCCAACATTCTCAACAACGCAACCGACAAAAGCCTGACTCTTCTGGACGAGATCGGGCGCGGCACCAGTACGGTGGACGGCTACTCCATTGCCCGGGCGGTGCTGGAGTATCTGCACGGAAAAGGGGCAAGCGGTCCCCGGACGCTGTTTGCCACGCACTTCCACCAGCTTATCGGCATGGAACAGGAGTTCCGCCGCATGAAGAACTACCACTTTGCCATAAAGGAGGATCAGCACGACATTACGTTCCTGCGAAAACTGATTCCGGGCGCAACTGACCGGAGTTACGGGATTCATGTGGCACGGATAGCAGGCGTTCCAAAAAAAGTACTGACCCGTGCGGAAGCTATTCTGAATCAGGCGCTCCGCGAGGATGCAGGCTCCGGCGGCAGAAAGTACTATACGCAGATGCTTCTCGTGGATACGGCGTCCGAACCGCTGACACCCGCCGTCTCGGCGGTTGAGGAACGGGTCCGTGAGGCGAACATCAACGAGATGACGCCGATGCAGGCCCTGATGTTCATCAATGAACTCAAGTCGATGCTGGAGAGGAAGTAATGGGCGTAATCACCGTTCTTGACGAGGAGACAATCAGCCACATCGCCGCAGGCGAGGTGGTGGAACGGGCGGCATCTGTGGTAAAAGAGCTGGTGGAAAACGCGATTGATGCCGGGGCCAAACGGATCAGAATCGATCTTGCGGCGGACAAAACCGCCGTGACCCGCATTGCGGTCACGGACGACGGGTGCGGCATGGAAAGTGAGGACGCGCTGCTTGCGTTCCGCCAGCATGCGACGAGCAAAATATCGCGGCCCGAAGACCTTGCGGCCATTGGAACACTCGGGTTCCGGGGCGAGGCAATGGCAAGCATTGCCGCGGTCGCGCAGGTAACGCTTACCACCAAAAGGCGGGGTTCCGAAAACCCGGAAGCAACCCGCGTGGTGATACACAGCGGAGAACTGGTCGAGCATGCCGCAACCGGGGCACCGGAAGGGACGAGCGTTGTCATTGAGGGACTTTTCTACAACACACCCGCACGACGGAAGTTTCAGAAGACGGTCGCAACCGAGCTTGCCCATATCTATGATATGGTGGAGCGGCTGGCACTTGCACACCGCGAGATTTCGTTCGTGCTGTCCTATCAGGGAAAGGAACGGTTCCGCACCTACGGCAACGGCAGCTTTGAGGATGTGATCGCCGCAGTGTTCGGGCAGACATTTGCCAGAGAACTGGTGCCGGTCGCGGGGACCTACGGGATTGTGAAGGTCGCCGGGTTCGTAAGCCGTCCGGGCTGTGAGATGAAGAGTACGCCGAGCCGATTTTATCTTTCGATTAACCGGCGGCAGGTAACATCACGCCCGCTCCAGTGGGCGGTGCGTGAGGGGTACGGAACGCTTCTGCCGAAGGGGATGTATCCGGCGGCGTTTCTGGATCTGGAGATCGATCCTCGTGAGGTGGATGTGAATGTGCATCCGACGAAAAAGGAGGTGCGGCTGTCCCGCGAACGGGACGTGCAGACCGGGGTACAGGACGCGGTGTACTGTGCCCTGCATGAGACGCGGGTGTTTGCAGCGGCGGTTGATCCAAAAGAAAACGGTGCAGTATCTGCGGCAAAAGCGGCATCAGCAACGCTGCCGCCCGCTGTTCTGGGTGAGGCTGTTTCTCCGTATGAACTGCGGATATCTCCGCAGAAGAAGGAAACTAGACCCCTGGAACAGAGAGCGGCTGCGGCACTCCGGCAGACGGACAAACAGCTGCGGCGGACAGAGAGTTTTGAACCGCCGGAGACGACGGAGTTCGTTCCCGAAGTTATGGGACAGATTGCGGATACGTATATTCTTGCCCGCAACGAGACCGGCGATCTGGTGGTGGTCGATCAGCACGCGGCGCACGAACGGGTGATGTATGATCTCCTGCTTGCCCGGCAGGAACGGGGACTGGCCGGTCAGGAACTGATCGTTCCCGTGCAGCTGAAGCTCACGAAAAAAGAGGCGGCGGCAGTTCCCGACCTGCTCCCGGTGCTTGCGGACGCCGGCTACACGCTTGAGCCGTTCGGGAAGGACATCTGGATGGTGCGCACCGTTCCGGTGGTCTCGGCGTCGCTCGGCGATCCGGCAGTGATTCATGAGATCATTGCACAGGCGCTGGACAAAAGCTCCTCCGGCGGTGAGGAGAGCGTGCTTGACCGTGTGCTGAAGACGGCGGCCTGCCGGTCGGTGGTGAAGGGGGCAACCCCGATGACGACGGAGCAGATGCAGCGTCTGCTCCGCCAGCTGATGGCAACCCGGTCGCCGTACACGTGTCCGCACGGCAGACCGACGACGATCGTACTGACGAAGGATCGGCTTGCGGCGATGTTTCTGCGGACGTGACCTATGCCCGAACAAAAGATCGCTGAATTTTACCGCATCACGCAGAAGCGTAAGCTTCTCATCTTCGGCGCACTCCTGTTGCTGCTCTGTATTGCCGCAGTCATCGCCTGCGGTATCGGGACGGTCGCCATTCCTCCGGCGGACGTTCTGGCAGCTTTCGGCCATGCGGTGCTTCCCGGACTCATCGATGCGCCCGCAACCCCGAACGCCGGATTCATCATCACCGGCTACCGGCTGCCCCGCATCCTGCTCGCCGTTCTTGCCGGTATCAGCCTTGCCGTTGCCGGGGCAGTCATGCAGGGGCTTTTGCGCAACCCGCTCGTTAGTCCTTTCACCCTCGGCCTGTCGTCTGCAGCATCCTTTGGCGCCGCGTTCATGATCGTCCTCGGACCGATTCTTTTCGGCGCCGCATTTGCAGGCGCCGTAACCGTTGCGGGCATCAGCTTCTCTCTTGACACCGCGCTTTTGATCCTCTCCGCATTCCTGTTCGGCTGGTTGAGCGTTGTTCTGGTGTATCTCATCTCCCGCACAAAGCAGACCTCACAGGCCATCATGATTCTTGCAGGTGTCGTCATCGGCTACCTGTTTCAGGCAGGTCTGCTTGCACTCCAGTACATCTCCGACGACGAAGCGCTCCGCGACATCGTCACCTGGCTTATGGGCGGCATGTGGGGCGCAAACTGGCAGGCGGTCATCGTTCTTCTGCCGATTGTTCTCGTCTGCTTCTTTTTGGTCGAACGGCGGGCCTGGGACCTCAACACCCTTTCCGGCGGAGACGATGTGGCAAAAAATCTCGGCATCAACGTTCCCCGGTTCCGGATACGCGGGCTTGTGATCGTCAGCTTCGCCGCGTCCGCCTGTCTTGCATTTACCGGGGTCATCGGTTTCATCGGCCTCATGGCGCCGCACATCTGCAGAATGATTGTGGGAAACGATTACCGATATCTCCTTCCCTGCTCTGCGGTGATGGGCGCACTGATTCTCCTCGTCTCCGACACGGCGGCCCGCAGCCTCTTCTCGCCGGTTGAAATTCCGGTCGGCGTCATCATGTACATCCTCGGCAGTCTCTTCTTCCTCTACCTCATCACGCGGGGACACGGGAGGTATCTCGGATGAGAATTGAGACAAAATCCGTCTCGCAGAAGTACGGCAGCATGCCGGTTCTGCACGACATCAGCTTCACCGCGGACGCGGGCGAGGTCGTTGCACTGCTCGGGCCGAACGGTTCGGGCAAATCAACGCT
>JAISHD010000028.1 GCA_031262705.1 Methanocalculaceae archaeon
TGCATAGTACACCGGAGAACCCACAACAATCGCATCAAACTCGTCAATACGGTCCAAAACCTCATTCACCGAATCGTGGAAAACGCACCGTTTCGTCTCGGCACACTTCCCGCAGGCAATACATCCTGCGAGCGGTTTGGTACCGATATGAAAAATCTCTGTCCCGATGTTGCGGCGGTTCAGTGCCCCCGCAACCTCAGACAGTGCTGTAAAGGTACATCCCTCCTCATGCGGACTTCCGTTGATCAGCAGAACCTTCATACAATTGACCTCCCGAGTTCCTCGGCCATCGTGAGAACCGGCCTGCCGGAAATATCACCAGTATTCAGCACACCGCCCGCAAGCACCATGCCTCTGTTTTTCCATCCGAGATTCTTCAGAAGACTCTGATAATAACTCACCACTGGCGCAAAATTCTCCTCTGAATCCTCCTCCGCAGGCATCAGCAGAACACACTCCTTCTGCGGCGTCCGGTACTCCGGATCACACTCCGTCACCGCAAACAGACGATCAAGCGCCGTCTTCAGCTGCGCTGTTACGCTCCAGTAGTACATCGGAGACGCAAACACCACGACATCCGCCTCGCGGTACACCGGATAAACTTCCTCCATCGCATCCTTCTGAACGCACGGACTTTTTGGATCCTTCCCGCCGCCGAGACATCCGCGACACGGATGAATATCCATCTTCTGCAGATCAAACCGCGTAACAGAATGTCCCGCAGACTCCGCACCGCATACAAACGCATCAATCAGTGCAGCCGTGTTACCCTTCGGACGGGGACTGCCGTTTAAAATCAAAATCTTCTTACCCATACGCGAAACCTCGAAAGATTATAGTAGAAAAATAGGAATACATACAATAAATAGAGAGTGCACACATTTTAGTAACATACTAACCATACGGAGAGTGAGGCAAAAATGATTAAAACGTACATAGAAAACTCGAATTTTGAAGACACGAGGTTTAGTTATACCCTGTCACTGATAAGCGGGAAGTATAAGATGGTAATTCTGTACTGCCTCATGGAGTTTAACGTCGTCCGATACAACGAACTCAAGCGGTACATAAAACCAATCTCACACAAAACACTCAGCAACTGCCTGAAGGAACTGAAAAAAGACAAATTAATCATTCGTACAGAATATCCCCAAATCCCCCCGAAAGCAGAATACCACCTATCCGCAAAAGGGCAGTCGCTGATGGAAATCCTGGATCAGTTATGCATCTGGGGAGAGGCACACAAAAATCTCACCGAATAATACAGGCAGGACCTGCCGGACTTCCAAAAATACATAACCTCCTTTGGAAAAAGGAGACATGCAGCGATATCAGAACTGCCTCTGTAAAAACTCAAAGGCCGCCATCACTTCGGCAAACTCTTTTCTGCGGAAGGGATTCGTCTCCGGATTGTACTTATCGCGAAGATCGCGGAACGCCTTTGCGGTCGTCGCAAAATCCGAACCCACCAGAACACCGAGAATTGCATACGCCGTCTCGGTTGTCATCATCTCAACCATACTACTAACCTCGGCGGCAAAAGAGAAAAAGTTTGAGGAAGGATCTACAAATCCTTCATCAGAAGATACCAGGTCTTCTTATCCGGACTCGTGATCTTTTCACGCTCTTCCATCTCTTTCTGCGTCTTCGGCGCCGGAACAATAACCTTGTCTCCCGGCTTCCAGTTTGCCGGAGTTGAAACACCGTGCTTATCATTCACCTGCAGGGAATCAATCACCCGGAGAATCTCTGCAATACAGCGGCCGGTCGTCATCGGATAATAGATCATCGCACGAAGAATGCCCTTCGGATCAATGAAGAACACCGCACGGCAGGCAGTCGTCGTACTCATCGCCGGCTGAATCATACCATAGAGGGAAGCAACACCGGTGTCCAGATCCGCAATAACCGGGAACGGGACGTGAACACCCATCTTCTCCTCAATATCCCTCACCCATGCAAGATGAGAAGAGGAACTGTCAACCGAAAGACCGATCAATGCAACATTTCTCTTCTCAAATTCAGGGTACGCCTTGGAGAACGCTATGAACTCCGTCGTACAGACCGGGGTAAAGTCTGCCGGATGGGAAAACAGTACGACCCACTTCTTGTCCTTGTAATCGGACAGCTTGATCTCGCCATGGGTGGTCGGTGCAATAAATTCGGGAGCAGGCTCTCCGAGACTGGGCATCTTGTGATAGAAGTCACCGAATCCGCACTCATCATCGAATGCATCGCAGAGACAATTGGTATCGTCGCACATTTTGTGGTTCACCTTGGATGTCTATTGCACCCATGAGTGAATAAGGGTTCAGATGATGACAAAAAACAGATTCGGAGAGGAATTTACACGCTGAAGTCGGGTAAAAGCACATATATAGCATGTTGACGAACTAAGTAAGTTGCAGTAACTTTGTGTATTTGTACCCGGCAGCCCGGTGTGGTGCAGACGGGAAAAATACCACTGCCGGGGGAATATTTGTGTTAGACTGGAACTTAATCGGCATTGGAGCGGCGTTCATCATCTACTTCGCTGCAATGATCTATATCGGGTTCTTCTACTTCAAGAAGACCAAAACCACAAGCGACTACGTGCTTGGCGGCCGAAAACTGCATCCGTTCGTTGCAGCAATGTCCGCCGAAGCATCCGATATGAGCGGATGGCTGCTCCTCGGTCTGCCGGGTCTGGCGTACGCAACCGGTATGTCGGCAGCAGGCTGGACGGCAATCGGTCTTGCGATTGGAACTTACCTGAACTGGAAGTTCATTGCGAAACGTCTGAGAATTTACACACACAAAGCACATGATTCACTAACGATCCCTGAGTTCATCACCAACCGTTTCCGGGAAAAGAAGGGATTCATCACCGCGATCGCATCCATCTTCATTCTGATCTTCTTCATCGTCTACACCTCCGCCCAGTTCAAGGCAGGGGGCGTCCTGTTCAGCTCGCTGATGACGATCTATGGTGTTGACTTAAGCTCGTTCGGCATCACGGATGTAGCATCACTCTACGTTGCGGGCGTGTTAATCTGTGCACTGATTGTGGTCTGTTACACCTTCACCGGAGGATTCAAGGCGGTCTGCATCACCGATACTATTCAGGGACTGCTGATGCTGTTTGCTCTGATTCTTGTACCACTCATCGCCTGTGTAGTCCTTTTCGGCGAGGGAGCAAGTTTTGCCTCAATTGATCCACAGATGTTCTCGCTGTTCCATGAGTACGATGCAGCAAACGGTATCTTTGAGTTCGTATCGGTCTTTACGATCGTGTCCGGACTTGCCTGGGGATTCGGCTACTTCGGCCAGCCGCACATCCTCCCGCGATTCATGGCAATTGAAAACCCTGAAGAAGTGCCGAGGGCACGGATGGCTGCAATGGTCTGGGTTATTCTTTCCCTGTCCGCGGCAATCTTTGTAGGTCTCGTAGGTCAGCTCCTGTTTCCGGACCCGGCACTTCTCGGAGATTCAGAACAGATCTTTATTCAGATGACTGGTAGTGTGTTCGGCGCTATTCCGTTTATTGCAGGTATCATCTACTGTGGTATCCTTGGAGCGGTCATGAGTACAGCATCGTCCCAGCTTCTGGTGGCATCCTCGGCAATTTCGCAGGATCTCTACAAGAACTTAATCAACAAAACCGCTCCCGACAAACGGCTGCTCTGGATTTCCCGGGTGACGGTTCTGATCGTCTCCGCAATTGCAATCATCCTCTCGCTGGATCAGGCAAGTTCGGTGTTCAACATTGTGTCGAATGCCTGGGCAGGATTCGGCTGTACGTTTGGTACAGTGATTCTCTTGGGACTCTTCTGGAAACGGATGAACTGGCAGGGAGCACTTGCCGGAATCATTGTGGGAGGCGTGGTCTCTCTCGGATGGGGTACGTACCTGACCGCGGTTACCGGTTTGTATGAGATGGTGCCGGGCGTGATTGCAAGTCTGCTTGCAATTTATCTTGTCTCACGGTTCACGGCCGAACCGGAAAAGGAAGTCACCGACATGTACGATGAGTACGTGGCAGAGATCGGCGACCGGAGTACCTGAAGACTCCCTCTCCTACTTTTTCAGATTTTTTTCTTCGATCACCTAACGTGACGAGGGCTTGCCCAAAACGAGAGTGCAGGAAAACGGGCGTATCGTGCTGAGGATACATTTGTCAAAGAATATTCAGGCGTACAAATAACAAAAACACTATGAAAATAACACCAAAACATGTCCCTCAGCCAGCGCCTGACCGCTGTGTCTCTGCTTGGTCGGGGAATGAGGTACCGCCTGAGTTCTTCACTGACCCGCGAATTCAGATGCGGATATTTTCAGGGCCGTGATTTTCCGGAACGATACATTCTGTACGACAATTTTGAAATAATATCTGATGGCCAACAAGCCAACAACATGTGTGTAGCAACGGAACAGCGAAAAAGAATGTTTCCTTTCTGGTGCAGGATCCACTTTTCCGCAGTACCGGTGGTACACGGCCATCAGATATTGTAATCTATAATCTGGATGATAATGCTAATAAACCTCTTGAGCATAAATTAGGTTTTGCTCAAGAGCCCGCCCCATGACAAATCATCAAGAGGAGATCGCGCCGGACTCCGACTCAAAAACACCAAAATTTCGGATGGAAAAAATATCGTGCATATTAAAAAATTATTCGCGGATATTTTGCTCGGCAGAAAGTTCCCGGGTTTTGGCACGCGGAGACCTTCCCACATAATAGAACAGACATCCAAGAACAAGAAAGAGCGAACCGAACAGAAAGTTGAACAGCGGTTCACCTGTCCCGGACATGAGCCGGTAAAACCCGACACCGAAGTTCGCGACGGATGCAACTATCTCAAAAAACGCCAGAACATTCCAGAGATTCGTAATGTTTTGGTAGTGATTCAGCGCAGAACGGGTATCTGTGTACAGATCAAACGGACCGTCTGCGGATCTTTTCCGCAGATACACCCACCGCAGATGCGTTGCAACACAGGCAACCCCCGTCTCCTCCAGAAATCCAAGATAGGCCATACTCTCCGGTTTTGACGGAAGATCCTTCAGCAGTTCAAGCCGATAGACATACTCGCCCGGTTCGCACTCCTCAAACACATACCGCCCCCATGAATAACTGTAAAGGGCAAAACCTTTTGCCGCCATATCATTGAGCCATCTCTCCTCTTTTTCATAATCCCAGCATAACTTCCAGATCACATGCTTCATAATTTTTCCATCCTTTTTCCGTTTTCAATCAGTTCCCGCAGCCGCAGAATCTCATTCTTCACCGCCGCACGACCGGCGTCCGTAATAATATACTCCTTCTTTCTCGACACCGCAGAATCACCGACGGATGCAATCCATTGCCGGTCCAGGAGGGTACTGATTGCACCATACAGTGTTCCCGCGCCAAGATGTACCCGATCGTTTGACATCTCGCGGACTTTCTGCATAATCCCGTATCCGTGCAGAGGCGAGTACAGCGACAGCAAAATATAGTACGCCGCCTCCGTCAGCGGACTTTTTTCAGTAGACTGCATAAGACATCATCACCCGAAATTATTTCGCTCTCCGATATATCGGAATCCGTACTACATATATATCGTGAGCCGATATAATTCTATCGACAACGAATTACTGGATACGCTTTTATGATACCGAAGAGAAAGCATACTGTATTATGATCAAGGTCGCAGTCAACGGCTACGGAACCATCGGAAAACGTGTGGCCGATGCAGTCTCCGCGCAGCCCGACATGGAAATCATCGGTGTTTCCAAGACAAAGCCCGGCGCAGAAGCGTTCGTCGCAAAGGAGCGAGGGTATCCTCTGTACATCGCCGACCTCTCCAAAAAAGAAGCCTTTGACAAAGCAGGTATCCCGGTCGCAGGGAGTGTTGAGGAGATGATCCAGAAAGCCGACATTGTGGTCGATGCAACGCCCGGCGGCGTCGGCGAAGGCAACAAAGCTCTCTACGAAAAGTACGGCAAAAAAGCAGTCTGGGAAGGCGGAGAGGATCATGAGGTCGCAGGATTTTCCTTCAACGCATCCTGTAACTACAAGGACGCAATCGGCAGACAGTACGCCCGTGTTGTCTCCTGCAACACGACCGGCCTTTGCCGCATCATCAACCTCATCGACTCGGTCTTCGGCGTGAAAAAAGTCCGTGCAACCATGGTTCGCCGAGGCGGTGACCCGGGAGATGTCAAACGCGGACCGATCGATGCAATCGTCTTAAATCCGGTCACTATCCCCTCGCACCACGGCCCGGACGTCCAGAGTATTCTGCCGCACATCAACATCGTCACCTCCGCCATGATTGTACCGACAACCCTGATGCACATGCACTTCCTCAATATGGAGCTGAAGAACCCGGCAACCAAAGAGCAGGTGATCGAACTGATCAAAGCACACTCACGCCTCGGCTTAATCGAGAAAAGTACCGGCATCACGAGTACCGCCCAGCTCAAGGAGTACACCTCCGATCTCCTTCGTCCAAGAGGAGACCTCTGGGAGAACGGCATCTTCAAAGACTCGATCTCGGTACTGGACGGAACAGATCTCTACCTCTTCCAGGCAATCCATCAGGAAGCAGATGTCGTTGTGGAAACGGTGGACTGTATCCGGGCGATGGCGGGCGACGTGAAGTCCGCAGCCGAATCGATTGCGATCACCAACAAAGCGGTCGGCCTGACGGCTATCCGCTAACTCTTTTTTTGTATGGACTTTGACGATCTGATCATCAGCCCGGACAGAACGCACCACCTCCACGGCGGCACCCCCATCTATGAACGCCGGTTTGACTGCGTCAGACCGTTCCGTTTCCCGGGTCTCGCCGCAGTCTCTGACGACTCGGGTGCCTATCACATAACCCTCCTCGGCGATCCGGCATATACAGAGCGGTACGCATGGGCGGGAGACTTTGCCGAAGGTGTTGCGCCCGTCCGGAACCCGGACGGGCGGTACCTCTTCATCGATGAAGAGGGAAAACCAATCGCCTTTGAGACGTATCTGTATGCAACTGGATTTTCCGAAGGATCTGCAGTGGTGTATCATGAAACACTCGGGGCAACCCACATTACCACCGCAGGTGAACTGCTCTATGGTGACTGGTACTACGATGCCCGCCCGTTTTCCGGGGGAAGGGCATACGTCCGCGACGAATCCGGATGGCTTTTCATCAGCCCGGACGGATCGATCCTTGAACGAACCGGCCAACCCGCCGGACCGTTTCCGCTGCGCGGAGCGGTCCGTTACATTCCGCCGGAAAATCCGATTCCGACAGTCCTGCGGGAAACAGAATGGGATGCGGCAGCAGTTCTGATGCGGCACGGGGAACGCGAACCGTTCATCAAAGGCCAGCCCGGATCCACAAAAGTTCTCACAGCCCGGGGGAAGCGGCAGTCGCAGGCCTTCGGCGCTGTGCTGCCGAAGGTACCGCTCCGGACATACGCAAGCCCGATGGTGCGGTGTGTCCAGACCGGCGATGAGATTTTAGCCGGCGCAGGAATTTCGGGTGAAACGGAAAAGAGTCTGATGCTTGGCACACCGAGCGCTTACGTTTTAGACGACGACATTGTCAGAGAGTTCTACGTCGTAAACCCGGTCAAGATCATGAGCCTCAGATACGTCGCAGGCGAGACACTGCCCGGCCACTATCCGGTCACGGAAGGAACGCGGCGTATGTTTGCATTCGTCGAGAGTACGCTTGTTCACGGAGGTATCTCCGTCTGTGTAACGCACGACGCATGGATCGTTCCGTTCGTCTCTGTTCTTACCGGCTACGACTTCATCGACGACTGGCCCGGTTTTCTGGACGGATGTATTCTGCTGCGCCGTGGAGGAGAATACTTCCTCTGGTGGCGGGGAACAGAATACTCCCTTAACCTCTGATTTTTGAAATTTTCAAGAAACACCCCCGCATTTTTCTCAGATTTCAAAAAGTTATAAAAATATACTTTAGAGTTATTTTTATAACAACTGGCGATCAACAGAGTAGGAGAGAATCCCCGCAAGAATCTCAGGAGAAAAAACATCATGACAACCGAAGTAATCGAGTTTATGCAGAACAATCAGGTCATGTACCTGGCAACTGTTGACAAAGCCGGCAACCCGAAGGTTCGTCCGTTCATGTACTACCTTGAGCGCGACGGAAAGCCGTACTTCTGCACGTCCAACAAAAAATCGATGTACAAGGAAATGACATCACACCCCAAAGTTGAGATCACCGTTGCGAACCCGGAGTTTGCCTGGCTCAGAATCTCTGCGACCGTCTCCTTCTCAAAGGACATGGAGATCAAAAAAGCGATCATCGAAGCAAGTCCGATTGTAAAAAGCATCTATCAGACCGCCGAGAACCCGGACTTCGAGATCTTCACGATCATCAACGGCACTGCAACCATCGCCGACTTCTCCGGCCAGCCGCCGAAGACGTTCACGATCTAACCCCAAATCATTTTTTTCCTATACCTTCATCTGTTTCAAAAGAGAATGAGGTACTGTACAACAATGGAAGAGGCCTGGACCGCAGAACTTGCCGCACTCAGAACCGAGATCGAAGCACTCAGAACCGAGGTGAGGCACTGCATCAATGTACCGGAATCCAAAAACAGTTCCGGGACTTTTGACACATTTCGCAAACATGCAGCAGATGCAATAATCGCAGGAGAACTGGCCCGAGCAAAGGAAACACTCCGGGCCCAAGCCGAAAACTGTCCGGCAAAGGAACAGTGTCTCCCGCAGCTTGAAAAAATACTCGCCGCCCTGCTCGGGAACCTGAAGACCGGATCGATCTCCGCCGAAGAGATCACAAAAATCCGCCGCGAGTATGAAGAGGTGCAGAAGTTGTGCCGATATGAACACTGTACCGGCTGCCTTCTGGAAGCGGACAAACTGTTTGCCGCCCACACAAAACTGCTGAAAAGTGCGGGAGTGTATGCGGGGGACAGCATCGGCGAACAGATTCAGGAGCTTGCCGATGAAGCGGTGGTCGCATGGGTAGGCGAGCCGCTGGCGAATGTGATCCGCGTAAAAATTCTCAAATCCCTTGCGAGCGAACCGAAATCCTTCGCCGATTTGGGGAAGCTGACCGGATTCCGCGGCGGGAATCTGCTGTTTCATCTGGAAAAACTGCTTGATGCAGGAATGATCCTGCAGAAGGGCGAACGAAAAGAGTACGTCCTGACCGGCCGGGGGCGCGAACTGCTGAGTGCTGCCGCCGCTCTGATGGAAAAAATCGGATAATTTTTCTTTTTGTCACTATCCCGGCAATTATAATCTTTTACGGCGATAGATTATCTCAGGGCAGACTCTACTCTTGAGATATCTACATCATGTCCTCTGAAGTCATAGAATTTCTCAAGAAAAATCCCGTCACGTATCTTGCATCCGTTGACAAGGACGGCAATCCCCATGTCCGTCCGATTATGTTTGTTCTGGAACAGTTCGGCAATCCTTACTTTGCCACAACCAACACCAAACCGATGTACGTACAGGTGAAAGCCCACCCGAAGGTGGAGGTCGCAGCATTTGATCCGGAGAAGAAAGCATGGCTCCACATCTCGGCAAACATTGTCTTCACCGATGACGAGGGAGTGAAAAACGATGTGTATCGGGCACATCCGTTTATGAAAAAGTTCTTCAAATCCTTTGAAGATCCGGGGTTTGAGGTGTTTACGCTTGCCGGAACCGCGGTCATTGCCGGATGTGAAAAGAAACCGCCAAAGAGCTACACCCTGAAGGGATAACCTCTCCTTTTTTAACCTGTCTACACTGTATCACACATCTTTTATCTCATTGTGATTCCAACGTAGTAGGATATGGACGCATACGAACTCGTCACCCGTAACACGGCGGAGATCGTCACTGAAGACGAACTCCGGCAGTTGTTGAACAAACCAACAAAGCGGGTCTATACCGGGTATGAACCCAGCGGCGAGATTCACCTCGGTCACCTGGTGACCATCAATAAACTGATGGATATGAAAGCAGCAGGGTTTGACGTTGTGGTCTTGATCGCAAACCTGCACGCATATCTGAACCGGAAGGGAACGTTTGAACAGATCAAGGAACTTGCCGAGTACAACAAGGCATGCATTGAGGCATGCGGCCTGAAGGGAGCGGAGTTTGTGCTGGGAACGGACGTCCAGCTGACGCCCAAGTATCAGACCGAGGTCTTAACGCTGTGTCAGGAGATCACGCTGAACCGTGCCACCCGCAGTATGGACGAGGTCGGCCGGGCAATGGATAACCCGATGGTCTCACAGATGGTGTATCCGGTTATGCAGGTCGTCGATATTCCGACCCTGAACGTTGATGCGGCGGTCGGCGGTATCGACCAGCGCAAGATTCACATGCTGGCCCGCGAGCATCTGCCGAGTCTCGGCTACAAGCCGCCGGTCTGTATCCACACGCCGATTGTGAACGGTCTTGACGGACAGAAGATGTCCTCCTCGAAAGGCAACGTCGTCTCAGTCGCCGACTCGCCCGAGGAGATCAAAAAGAAGATGAAGAAGGCGTTCTGCCCGCCGGAGGTGGAAGGAAACCCGATGCTGCAGGTGTTCCAATACAACATCTTCCCCCGCATGCCGGAGATTGTCATCCGCCGTCCCGAGAAGTTCGGCGGGAACGCGGAGTATCAGAGCTACGCAGAACTTGAGGCGGCCTACGCCGCAGGAAAGATTCATCCGATGGATCTCAAGGCAGCCTGCGGCGATGCGCTGACGGAGCTACTCGCAGATGCGTGCGCATATGTGCAGAGCTACAGGACCTGACCGCGTGAAAAGATTTTCAGAAAATTATTTTTTTCTTTTTTCCTATGGCAGAAAATTTTTTGGAAAAGTATTGTTCCCTTCATCATCTCATCCATGTTCAGAAGATTTCACGCGGCTGGTCGGCGGACAAAAAATATTTTGCAGAAACTTCTGACGGAGAAAAATTTCTGCTCAGGATAACACATACCGCAGAAAAATTTCCGTACAACAACAGGAGTTTGCTGTACTCAAAACACTGGAGAAATTTGATCTCCCGATTCCCAAACCAATTGATCTGACATACTGCAAAGACGGCGAAACCATCTGCATGCTTCTCTCCTGGGTACCGGGCAAAGAGCTTGAGGAGGTAATGCCTGAACTTTTTCCAAAAGATCAGTACCTGCTCGGCATCGCCGCAGGAAAAATTCTCCGGCAGTTTCACACAATTCCTGCCCCGAATACCATTCCCCGCTGGGAAGAATGGTTCGCCAGAAAAATCGAACGGCGTATTACAGCATATGCCGCATGTGGCATCCGACTCCCGCATGAAGAGGAAATTCTCGCATACATTGCCGCCAACCGTCATCTGCTCCAGAACCGCCCGCAGTGTTTTCAGCATGGTGATTATCATATCGGCAATATGGTTCTGGATGGAAAGGAAACTCTCGGCATCATCGACTTTGATCGGGCAGACTACGGCGATCCCTGGGAGGAGTTTAACCGGATCACCTGGTGCGTAAGGAAAAGCAGATACTTTGCAGCGGGAAGAATCGACGGATACTTTAACGGGGACGTTCCGGAAAACTTCTGGAAACTGTTCCTTCTCTACATCTCAATAAACCTGATCGGATCCATTCCCTGGGCGATTCCGTTCGGCGAAGGCGAAGTTGCCGTGATGATCCGGACCGCACGGGACGTTCTCTCCTGGTTTGATGAGGGAATGGATGCAGAAATCCCGATTCCGAACTGGTACTCACGTAGGGAGGAAGAACTAATACCCTCAAAATGAAATAACTACTGATTGCGAATACATCACCCCCTAAAAAAATGAAATCAACACCAAAACCACGAGATCATCACCACGAAAACCTCGAGAGAATCGAGCGGCTGGATCGCAAACTCGCAGATCTCGGTATCAAAATCCGCAAAGACGAAGATTCCCGAAAAGTTACCGGCGAGGTCTTCGATGAAATCACGCTTCTTGCCCTCTACAAACTGGTAAATAAAAAAGTCATCAGCTCTATGGGAGGCTCCATCTCCACCGGAAAAGAAGCAAACGTATTTTTTGCCGGACGCACCGGAGAAAACGGTGAGGAAACCGGCGCCGCAGTCAAGATCTACCGTCTGCGTACCGGCAACTTCACCACCATGAGCGAGTACATCTTAGGCGACCCCCGGTTTTCCAATATCCGGAGAACCCACAAAGACATCATTTTTGCCTGGACCAAGAAGGAGTACAGCAACCTCGCCCGTACCAGAGAAGCGGGCATCCCCTGCCCCGAACCGCTTGCCTTTGACAGAAACATTCTGATCATGGAATTTTTGGGAGAAGACGGCATCCCGTATCCGCAGATGCGCCAGAAACTTCCGAAGGGTCCGGAAGAAACGTATCAGGACGCAGTCGGCCTCATTCGCGATCTGTATCAGAAAGCCAGACTCGTACACGGAGACCTCTCCGAGTACAACATCCTCACAGGAGCTGACGGTCTCATTCTGATAGACATGGCGCAGGCAGTAACACCGGAACACCCGAAGGCCTACAACTTCCTGTTCCGCGACATTAAAAACATCAACAGGTTTTTTGCACCAAAATGCAAAACAACCGATGAACATGAACTATTCCGCAGTATAGTCGGAGAAGAATTTTTCGAGATATAACAATGACACAGGAAATAAAGATCCCCAACGACCGTATCGGTGCAATCATCGGAAAGCACGGAGAAACCCGCAAACATCTGGAAAAACTGCTTGAGGTAACCCTCGAAGTGGACAGTCACGACGGCCTTGTCACCATCACCAACGAAGAGGATGCACTTGCCGAGATCCGATCGATGGAGATCATCAAAGCAATCGGCCGCGGATTTTCTCCGGAACGCGCCCGAAAACTTCTGGAAGATGACGATATGGTACTGGACTTAATCGACATCTCCGACGATGCCGACACCCCGCAAAAGCTCTCCCGCGTCCGCGGACGGATCATCGGCCGCGACGGAAAAGCCCGTGAACAGATCGAGAACATGACCGGCACCTACATCTCGGTGTACGGAAAAACCATCGGTATTATCGGTATGCCGGATCAGGTGAACGACGCCCACACCGCGGTTCTCATGCTGATCAGCGGCTCGGATCACAATACCGTATTCAACTTCCTTGATCGCAAGAAAAAGGAAGCCAAGATGAATGTTATAAGCTACTACTATTGAGAAGCTATCATTCACAATCTTTATATACAAATAGAGTGTTTCTATAGTTCCATTCGAAACAAAGGGGTTCATATATCGGATCGGCCATTCCATGAAAATAGACTCACTGCCTCTTCCAATGTCCTTGCGCACGAAGTATTCGGCTTTGGGAATCACCGAGCTCTACCCGCCGCAGGCGGAGTGCGTAGATGCAGGTCTGTTTGAGCGAAAGAACCTGCTCGTCGCAATTCCGACTGCATCCGGCAAGACCCTTGTTGCCGAAATGGCGATGCAAAAGGAGATCGCAGACGGGGGGAAGTGTCTCTATATCGTTCCTCTCAAAGCACTTGCCGCGGAAAAATATGAGGATTTTTCCGGAAAAGAGGTGAAAGTCGGGATCGCGACAGGGGATCCCGATCAGCGCGACGAGTATCTGGGCCGCTATGATATTATTGTGGCAACATCAGAGAAGACGGACTCACTGCTACGAAACCAATCCGAGTGGCTGAAACGGGTTTCGCTCCTCGTGGTGGACGAAATTCATCTGATCGGCGATCCTTCCCGGGGCGCAACGCTGGAGATGGTGATCGCAAAACTGCGGTACCAAAATCCCGCCATGCAGATCATCGGCCTTTCAGCGACGATGGGAAACCCGGAGGAACTCGCAACGTGGCTGAACGCGAACCTCATCACGAGCGAGTGGCGGCCGGTGGATCTCCGGGAAGGTGTGTACCACAACGGGGCGATTCACTTCCACGGCGCGGAACGGATCGTCCCGACGCCGAAGAAGGACGATGATCTGAATCTTCTGCTGGATACCGTCGGGGAGGGAGGGCAGTGCCTGGTGTTCGTATCCTCACGACGGTCGGCGGAGGCATACGCAAAACGGGCTGCAACGGTGCTGAAGAAGAAGTCAGCGGAGCTTGACGGTTATGCAGAAAAAATCGCAAAGGCGGATGCAACACCGTCCGGAAAAGTGCTGGCGAACACGGTGAGGAACGGCGCGGCGTTTCACCACGCGGGCCTGCCGCGGGCAGCCCGTGAAGCGGTGGAAGAGGGATTCCGCAAAGGCGACATTCAGGTGATCGCCTCAACCACGACTTTGGCCGCCGGTCTGAATCTTCCTGCGCGCCGCGTGATCATCCGCGACTATCAGCGGTATGAGGCAGGCGTCGGCATGAACCCGATTCCGGTGATGGAGTACCGGCAGATGGCCGGACGCGCCGGACGGCCGAGACTCGATCCCTACGGCGAAGCCGTACTGATTGCCAAAGACCGCGATGCAGTTGACCGCCTGTTTGAGGAGTTCATCGACGCACCGGCGGAGAACATCTCGTCCCAGTGCCAGAAGGAGAACGAGCTGCGGAATCATCTGCTGGCGCTGGTCGCGACCGGCTTTGCGTCCACGCGGGCGGAGGTCGAAGGGTTCATGGAGAAATCCTTCTACGCAAGCCAGAAGGCAACGCACCGGAGACTTGACAGAAACATCAGTAAAGCTCTCGCGTATCTGGTGCAGAGCGGGATGATCACCGAAGAGACGGACGGTGCTTTGTGGGGAACGCAGTTCGGCGTTCTCGCCTCCCGTCTGTATCTTGATCCGGAGACGGCATCGCTTCTCCGCGAGACGCTGGAGAAGCAGGAAACCTTTTCGGCGTTCGGGATGCTGCATCTTTTGTGCATGACGCCGGATATGTTCCGGTTTTACCTGAAGGCGTCCGATGAACGGTTGGTGGATCAGGTGTTCTCCGAACGCGGTGATGAGTTGTGGTGCGAGGAGCTGTCCGAGGAGTTCTTTGCCGCAATAAAGACGGCGATGGTTGCGGATGCCTGGTGCGAGGAGGTACCGGAGGATATGATCTGCGAGAACTTTGGTGTGGGTGCAGGGGACATTCACGCGGTGGTGGAAAATCTTCGCTGGCTGATGCATGCGGCAGGGAGAATCACGCATGAGTTTGCACCGCGGTTCAATTCCGAGGTGCGGAATCTTGAGATCCGGATCGAGAACGGAGTGAAAGAGGAGCTGCTACCGCTGATCGCACTGCGCGGCATCGGCCGTGTTCGTTCCCGGCGGCTGTTTGATCGCGGGATTACCACGCCTGAGGCGCTGCTCTCGGCAGATGCCCGTGAAGTGGTGTCGATTCTGGGAAACGTTCTTGCCAAAAGCGTTTTGGAGCAGGCAGCAAAGAAGACGGGAAAGACCGCAGGATTTACCTCTCTTCCGGAGGAAGAGAGGAGCGAAGTAGTCCCTGCCGCGGCTCCGGCAGAACCGAAGCCGCAGAAAACCCTGTTTGATTTTGGAGAGTAGATGAATGACGGACCAGTCCCTTACAATCTATG
>JAISHD010000047.1 GCA_031262705.1 Methanocalculaceae archaeon
AAGCCTGGGAACATACCAAAGCAGCCGAAATACTTATCCCCGGCATCGAAGTTTCCGCCATTGACGGACCGCATCTTTTGATCTACGTCGACACCCTCCGCGACCTTGCATCCTACTACGACGAATCCGTCAAAGGCCATCAGGGAGCATGCCCTCACATGGCAACCGATCTGCCAACGGAAAAAATCGTCAGAGAAGCAAAGGAGAGCAGCGGTCTTGTCATCGCTGCACACCCATACGGCTACGCCATGCTGGTTCGCGGCGTACTCAAGGCAATCGAGATTGGTATGATATCACCAGAGGTACTGGACCGGATTGACGGCCTCGAAGTCATCTGCGGCGGACTGTCCCACCCACTCAACACCCGCGCCGAGGAGTACGCAGCTGCCCACAACTTCAGCATGACCGGCGGGTCAGACGCCCACACACTCCGCGAAGTAGGCAGGGCAGTCACGAGTACGGACGAAACACTGACCCCCGCAGAGTTCCTCGAAGCAGTCCGGCATCAGAAAACCGACGTCATCGGTTGTGAGCGGGGAACCGCGGATAACCTTCTCATGGGAACACAGGTCATGACAAAATATGTCCCCTATCTCCCCTCAGGGATTGCCATGCACATCAGACAGGGAAAGATGCGGCTGCGGAGATGATGCCGAGTGCAGGGGATCAAGGAAGAAATTATCTGAAAATTATCTCCTGTTGAGAAATACAAAAGAAATGCCAGGGCAGTTTTTGCCCTGTATTCAAAAAAATTGAATGAAAATAATTACTCCGTCTTGGACCACAGACCGTGCTTGTTGCAGTACTCACAGGCCTTGACCGCTTTTGCCGTTGTCCTGACGATGATCTCCGGCTTCTCTCCGGGTGCGAGGAACTTCTCATGAACAACACCGTCATCGGTCTTCAGGGCGACCCAGGTGATGTAGTGGTCTGCATCCATCGGATGGGTAACAGAACCAACCGCAATCGTGTATCCGCCGTCAACCTTCGTCACAACCGGAACATGCTTCTCCTGTGCCGCATCGGTGGTGTTCTCCACCAGCTTGTGCATTGCTTCACCGCAGCAGACGAGTTGACCTGCACCTTTTCCGATGACCCTAACCGTGTTTCCGCAGATGTTGCACTTGTAGATTTCACTAACTTCTGTCATGACAGATATGTTCGTGCAAGAACAATATATATCTGAGGTTCGGGGTAATTCTCGGAAAAAAAGGAAATTGAAAGAGAATTACAGCGTCTTATGACGCTGCTCAATTGCATCGGCAAGATGGTGGAGGGCTTTAATTGCCTCTTCCTCAGGAAGACCTTTGATGTAAACCGGCTCGAGCATCTCTGCACCGAGGGGTTCAAGCATCTCTCCGAGATAATTGACGGCATTCGTACCCCAGCCGTAAGAGCCGATAACACTGAGATGCTTTACCTTCGGGCGCAGCGCACGGATAAGGTAGGCAGCATTCACGGCAACCGGATGCGGACCGAAGAGAACGGTCGGGGTTGCAACAATAATAGTTGCTGCATCCACAATAGCGCTGCCGAGAACACCGGTATCCGTTTCCAGAAGATTGTACTGCTGGACCGGCACACCCCGCTGAACGAGATCGTCCACAAGGAACTTGGTCATCAGCTCCGTACTTCCGTGCATCGAGACGTAGGCCACGATGACGAGATTTTTCGGGGTGTCGTCCGACCAGTCGCGATAGAGATCAACGATCTTTGCCGGCATCTTCAGTGCCGGACCATGACTTGGTCCGATGATCTTTGGAGCAATTTCATCAATGAGTTTGAGGTGATCCTGCACAGAGGATCGGAACGGCATCATGATTGCGGCGTAGTACCGCTTTGCTGCTTCAAGGTAGTCGGGACTCTCATCGTCCTGGAAGAGAGCCGGAGCAGCGTAATGGGTGCCGAGGAAGTCGGTGGTGAAAAGAACTTTATCCTCCACTACTTCGGTGAACATAGTGTCCGGCCAGTGAACCCAGGGGGCAAGATAGAACTTCAGCGTTTTATCACCCAGAGAAAGGGTTTCCCGGTCGCCGATGGTAATGAACCTTTCCTCAACCTCTTCGAGATGATGCATTGCCAATAAGAGACCCTTGCAGGTTTCATTGGTAACGATCTTCGCACTCGGATACACCTCAAGAAGCAGCGGCAAAAGACCGGAATGGTCCTGTTCTGCGTGGTCGATGACGATGTAGTCAAGCGAGTGCTGCTCGAGGCGCATGAGGTTGGTGATGAAGTCTGCTTCGTCGTTCGGTTTGCAGGTATCAATCAGTGCGGTCTTTTCGCTGCCTTTGACGAGATAGGCGTTGTAGCTGCTGCCCCGCGGGGTCGGCATGATAGCATCAAAGTACCGGAGATCCCAGTCAATTGTTCCGACGGAATAGATCCGATCGCATATCTCACGCGCTGCCATTAAGGTTACACCTTTTTGAACTGGCTCTTGGGTGCACCGCAGACAGGGCACTTCCAAGTGTCTGGGAGGTCTTCAAAGGCGGTTCCTGCCGGATGCATGATGCCTGCACCTTTTTCGGGATCGTATACGTATCCGCAGATTACACAGCGATATTTGTCCATTTTGATTTTCCTTCCTTGTAATAAGGCACAGTACTATTGGGAACGATAGATTTATATTTTGTTGGGATGTGACACTTGGAGGAGCATTTTTTCGCCCATATCGCCGAACTGACTTTATAGTAGATGTTGTCAAAGAGTAATGAATAGTATGGGGGAAGAGAGTGCAAACCAAAAGATTCGCGGCGTTATCTGCGGTCATTTTCTGATTGATATTTATACGCCGGTACTGGCACTCATTCTGCCGCTGCTGATTGCACAGATGAGCCTTTCGTACTTCCTTGCGGGACTGATTGTTACGGTGTTCAATGTGACTTCGTCGGTTTCGCAGCCGTTCATCGGCCTTTACGGGGACAAAACCGGCTGGCGGGCGAGTGTTCCTCTGTGTCTGGTGATCGGGAGTGTGGGGATTAGTCTGACTGCAATTTCAGGAAATTATCTGCTGTTGTTGTTTCTTGCGGCGGGGGCTGCAATCGGCCACTCTTTGTTCCATCCGGCGGCGATGGATATTATGTACTCTTTGAGTCCTCCGGCGAAACGCGGCCTGTACAAC
>JAISHD010000068.1 GCA_031262705.1 Methanocalculaceae archaeon
ATGGGCTTCGGCTACGGAGCAGCCATCGGCGCAAAAGTCGCCCACTCGGACCGGCGCGTAATCCACATCACCGGTGACGGCAGCTTCCACATGAACCTCAACGAAGCCTGTACCGTTGCGGGCTACAACCTGCCAATCATCACCGTCATCATGAACAACACTGTTCTTGGCATGGTGCGCCAGTGGCAGACCGTCTTCTACGGCGGGAGATATTCCAGCACCTCACCGGACCGTAAAACCGACTTTGCCAAAGTCGCCGAGGGATTCGGCCTCTCCGGCGTCCGCGTAACCACACCGCAGGAGTTTGAAGAAGCATTTGCAAACGCAATCGCCGAAAACAAGCCTGTCTGGATCGAATGCATGATCGACAAAGACGAAAAAGTCCTGCCCATGATTCCTGCCGGAGGAACCATTGAGGACATTATCACGGAGTAAATCATGGAGAAAAAAGAAGTACTCTCTGTCCTTGTCGACAACCACTCAGGAGTTCTCGCCCGCGTTGCAAGCCTCTTTGGCAGACGCGGTTACAACATCGACTCCCTCACTGTCTCTGCAACAAACGACCCGCACATCTCGCGCATTACTATTGTTGTTTCCGGCGACGAATCGATCATCAATCAGATCATTAGCCAGACAAGAAAACTCGTTGAAACCCGCGACATCTTCGCCCTCAACGAAAACCGTTCCCTCCTGCGTGAGCTTCTGCTGGTCAAACTTGCCGCAAACGAAAGCAGACGCAGCGCAATCCGGGAGGCTGCCGACATCTACGGCGCTACCATTGTCGACCTTTCGGTCGACAGCATGATTGTAGAACTAACCGGAGCGCCGACAAAGATCGACGCATTTCTTGAAGTGATTAAAGAATACGACATCCTTGAGATGTGCCGCACGGGCATCACTGCTCTGGAACGCGGAATACAAAAATAAGGTGAATACAAATGGTAACAATGTACTACGACACAGACTGCAACTTAAGCCTGCTTGACAACAAAACCGTAGCCGTCATCGGCTACGGCAGCCAGGGACACGCACACGCACAAAACCTCCACGACAGCGGAGTAAACGTTGTCGTAGGTCTCAGAAAAACCTCTTCGTCCTGGAAAAAAGCCGAGGGCGCAGGACTCAGCGTTATGGAAGTTGCAGATGCAGCAAAAGCAGCTGACCTCATCATGATGCTTGTTCCGGATGAACAGCAGGCAGACATTTACACATCTCAAATCGCCCCGAACCTCTCTGAAGGCAACGTACTGATGTTCGCCCATGGATTCAACATCCATTTCAAACAGATCACCCCGCCCGCATGCGTTGACGTGATCATGATCGCCCCTAAAGGACCCGGCCACACCGTCCGAAGCCAGTATCAGGAAGGTCGCGGTGTACCGGGTTTAATTGCCGTTCATCAGGATGCATCCGGTAAAGCAAGAGAGTACGCGCTCGCTTATGCCTGCGGTATCGGTGCAGGTCGTGCAGGGATCATTGAGACCACTTTCCGTGAGGAGACCGAGACCGATCTCTTCGGTGAACAGGCGGTACTCTGCGGCGGTGTGACCGAACTGATGAAGGCCGGATTTGATACACTGGTAAAGGCAGGCTACGCACCCGAGATGGCATACTTCGAGTGTGTGCACGAGATGAAACTCATCGTTGATCTGATCAACTCCGGCGGATTTTCGTTTATGCGCTACTCCATCTCCGACACCGCCGAGTACGGTGACTACCGTACCGGCAGGAGAATCGTTACCGAAGATACCAGAAAGGAAATGGAAAAGGTTCTCCGCGAAATTCAGGACGGAACATTTGCAAGCGAATGGATCACCGAAAACCGGGCAGGCCGCCGTGCCAAGTTTCTGGCAACCCGCCAGCTTGAATCAGAGCATCAGGTGGAGAAGGTCGGGGCATCACTCCGGAAGATGATGTGCTGGCTAAAGAAGTGAGGATACCATGGAACTCCGAAGCCACGCAGTGACACGCGGTGTTGAGCGGGCACCGAACCGTTCACTGTTCTATGCAATGGGCTATACTGAGGAGGAGCTGTCGCGTCCCTTAATCGGCGTGGTCTCAGCACACAGTGAGATCGTGCCGGGCCACATCCATCTGGATAAAATTGCGGATGCCGTCAAGGCAGGTGTCCACATGGCGGGCGGTACCCCGATTCTGATCCCTGCCATCGGCGTCTGTGACGGTATTGCAATGGGACATACTGGTATGACGTACTCGCTTGCAAGCCGCGAGTTGATCGCCGACAGTGTGGAGACCATGGCAATGGCACACTGCCTTGACGGTCTTGTGCTCGTACCAAACTGCGATAAAATTGTGCCCGGTATGATCATGGCAGCGGCTCGCCTTGACCTTGATATACCGGTCGTTGTATGCAGCGGCGGTCCGATGCTTGCAGGCGTTGACAATGGTGAAGAGATCAGTCTTTCAAAATTGTTTGAGGCAGTCGGGGCGCGAAAAGGAGATGCAATTACCGATGCAGATCTGAAACGAATCGAGATGAATGCATGCCCCGGCTGCGGATCGTGTGCCGGCATGTACACCGCAAACAGTATGAACTGCCTGGCAGAAGCTCTCGGTATTGCGCTTCCGGGCAATGGTACCATTCCGGCGGTCGCGGCTGCCCGCATCCAGCTGGCAAAACATGCCGGTATGAAAGTAATGGATCTCATCCGGAAAGGTATCACCGCCCGGCAGATCATAACACCTGCCGCAATTAGAAATGCCCTTGCCTGTGATATGGCGCTCGGATGCAGTACCAACAGTATCCTGCACCTTCTTGCCATCTCCCGTGAAGCAGACGTTCCGCTGGATCTTGCAACGATCGCAGGTGTCAGTGCAGAAACTCCCAACCTCTGCCACCTTGCACCGGCAGGCCCTGCCCATATTCAGGACCTGCATGCGGCGGGCGGTATTCCGGCGGTTCTTGCTGAGCTTTCAAAGGGCGGATTTATCGATCCGTCCCTTATCACTGCAACCGGAAAGACCGTGCAGGAAAATATTGCGGGGGTGTCCAACAAAAACCCCGCTATCATCAGATCGATTGAAAATCCGTACAGTACTACCGGCGGGATTGCGGTTCTCTGGGGCAACATTGCAACGGAAGGCTGTGTCGTCAACCGCAGTGCCGTTGCTGATGAGATGCTGGTGCACAGCGGCCCGGCCCGTGTGTTTGACTCGGAGGATGCGGCAATTGTGTCCATCTATGCCGGAAAAATTGTACCGGGGGATGTTGTTGTCATCCGCTATGAGGGACCAAAAGGAGGACCCGGTATGCGGGAGATGCTCAATCCGACCTCGGCTCTTGCGGGAATGAAACTGGATCGTCAGGTTGCACTCATCACCGACGGGCGTTTTTCGGGTGCAAGCCGCGGCGCATCTATTGGTCATGTGTGTCCGGAGGCTGCGGCAGGCGGTGAGATCGGCCTTGTCGCCGAAGGTGATACTATTCTCATTGATATCCCGAACGGCAAGATCAATGTTCTTGTCAGTGATGAGGAATTTGCCGCACGACGGAGCAGGCAGATCATGCCTGCGCCTGCAATCACTTCGGGATGGCTTGCCCGGTATGCACGGGGATGTGCAGGGGCAAATGCCGGTGCTGTAATGAAATAATCTTCTTTTTTTTGAAAAATATGTATCAGGACATCTGATTTTGTACGGCAAGAACCGAACTCACCTCTGGGAAACTTGACTTTAAGTAGTCAGACGTCTTCATTATAATAGTAAGGCATGATGGAACGCGATTATCAACCCATCAACCTCAAGGATGTCCTCATTGAAATGAAGGACATCTCGGAACTGATGGTTGATCTGGCCTACTCTGCGGTGCTCTTTGAAAGCAACGCCATCGCAGACGAAGTCATCGAACTTGAAGCGCGGATGAACGACCTCGTATATCAGGCACGTATCACCAGTATGATGAGCGTACGCCGTCTGGAGGACACCGAACCGATGAGCGGTCTTCTGCAGCTTGCAGAGGCCTCGGAACGCATCTCCAACCAGGCCGCAGACATCGCAAAAAACATCATGCGTCACGTCTCCTTCCCGGCAAACCTCAGAAAAGCACTGCCGGAAGCTGAAGAGGCAACACACCGCACGGTTGTTGCGGGCGGAAGCACCCTTGATGATGCGCGTCTCGGCGACATCAAACTCCAGTCCGCAACCGGTATCAGGATCATCATGATACGCCGCATGCGGCAGAGAATCTACGACCCCGACAAACACACCGTGCTTCGTGCAGGCGACGTACTGGTGGGACGGGGGCCTGAGTACGGATTCCCTGCGCTCTGCGAACTTGCCGGTCAGCCTGTCCCGAGCGACGGTGACGACCTCGTCACCGCCATCAGTGACCTCGATCGGGCGGCAGCCCTTATGATCGAGATGAAAAACATCAGCGAACTTTCCGTTGGTCTCGCCTACACTGCACTCCTTCATGAGAACCTAGACCTCGCAAACGAGGTCATGGCACTCGAAGAGGAGCTTGACGAGATGCGTCTCAGGCTTGATCTATGGACGCTGGAAGCGGCAAAACGCACCGAGGACGTGGCAAGTCTCCGCGGCATGCTCTATATGTCTTCGTTTGCCGAGTCCATCTCCGATGCTGCAAGTTCCATTGCCGACGTCGTTCTCCGCGAGATCGATGTTCCGCCGATTCTCAAAAGAATTGTCCGTGAGTCGGATGAGATCATCTCCTGGGTAACTGTTCATCCCGGCTCCCCGCTGGACAAAAAATCCCTTGCCGACTCGCATGTGGGAACCGTCACCGGCATGGTAATCTTTGCTATTAAACACGATAACCGCTGGACCTATCGGCCTGCACGCAGCGTTGTGCTGCATGCGGGAGATCTTCTGGTGGCACGCGGCCGGCGCGACGGAGAAGAAAAACTGTACGGTCTCTGCGGTGCAGACACCGATGAAATAGAAGATTTTGAAGACTCGGAGTAAATTTACATGGGTACAATTGATATGGTATACCGGCTTGGTCCCGGTTGTGAAGTGGATGATATCGTAGAAGGCCAGGTATATCTGGGAAAAGTCCAGGGGTTTGCAACATTCGGCACGTTTGTTCTCTTAAACGATCGCGTAAAAGGACTGCTGCATAAAAGCAATGTCAGGACCGAGAAAAAAGAACGTGACCAGATTCTTGTGCAGGTCAATCAGATTCGTCCGAACGGAAACATTGATCTCCGCGAAGTGCAGCTTCCCGAAGGAAGCTACGAGACACAACTTGTCACCAAAAAGATCACACTCTCCCGCCTTTCGGATCTGAGGAACAAGATCGGCAGAAATGTCACTATCGAAGCAGATGTTGTGCAGATCAAGCAGACCTCAGGACCCACCATCTTCACTGTCTGCGATGACTCAGGCGTCGAAGACGCCGCGGCATTCACCGAAGCAGGTGTCCGTTCCTATCCCGAGGTCAACCTCGGTGACATCGTCCGCATCTTCGGCGAAGCGACCCGCAGAAACAATCAGATGCAGATTGAGGTCTCCGACATGCAAGTCCTCAAAGGAGTTGAGGCCGATGCAGTCCGGACACGGATTAACAAAGCTCTCGAAGCCCGTGCAGAACCGCCCGAAGTCACTCCGCTCATCGAAAGTGCTGTGCTTGACGCACTCTGGCCTGAGATGCGCAAACTCGCAAAGATCGTCCGCCGCGCAGTATTAACCCAGCAGCCGATCATTCTCCGCCACCATGCGGATGCGGATGGTATCTGTGCTGCTGTTTCTGTGGAAACGGCAGTTCTGCAGTTAATCCGTGACAACGGCGGTGACCCGGATCAGGATAACTTCCTCTTCCGCAGATCTCCTTCCAAAGCCCCGTTCTATGAGATTGAGGATGTGACCCGTGACCTTGACATGATGTTAAAGGACAACGTCCGATTCGGTCAGAAGCTTCCACTGATTCTTCTGATGGACAACGGCTCAACCGAGGAGGACATGCCTTCCTACAAGATGACCGAGGTCTATCAGCTTGATGTCGTCGTTGCTGACCACCACCACCCAGATGAGACGATTGACAAGTATCTGCTTGCCCACGTCAACCCGTACCATGTCGGCGGCGACTTCGGTGTTACTGCAGGTATGCTCGGAACCGAGATTGCCCGCCTGATCAATCCGGTCGTCGAAGCGCGGATTCTCCATTTCCCCTCGGTCGCAGGAGTTGCAGATCGCAGTGAGGCACCTGAACTTGACGCATATCTCTCCCTTGTCGAAGGAAAATACACCCGCGATGAGTGCAAGGACATGGCTCTTGCGCTGGACTACGAGCAGTACTGGCTCCGGTTCAACGACGGTCGTGAGATCGTAAAGGACATCTTAAACCTCAACAACGCACCCGAACGCCACAACCGGCTGGTCACTCTCCTCGTGACCGAGGCAAACGCAGCAATTGAGGATCAAATGAACACTATGATGCCCCACGTCAAAGATCAGGTGCTCACATCCGGAGCAAATCTCTTCCTCGCAGACGTTGAGATGTTTGCCCACCGCTTCACCTTCCCGCCGCCGGGCAAATCGTCAGGCGAGGTCCATGATATTCTCTGCAAGCGCTATGAGAATCAGCCGATCGTAACCCTTGGTCTTGGGCCCGACTTTGCAGTGATCCGTTCCCGCGGTGTAAAAATGAACATCCCGCAAATGGTGCGTGCCATGCGCGATGAGATGCCGGGTGCAGGAATCTCAGGCGGAGGCCACCTTGTGGTCGGTAGCATCAAATTCGTTGAAGGTATGCGGTCCGAAGTCATCTCCAAAATGATCGAAAAGATCTCCGAGTTCCCGATTGACGCCCTTTGACCTGTGTCCGATCCTATCTGCAACTGTCCGTGAGATCTCCGATCTCTTGGGCTATCCACATACCTTTGGTTACGTGGATTCTTTTTCGTAACTGCCGATGTTCCTACAGGGTTCTCTAAAACTCCTGTATGTCAGGCATTACCTTTATAATGCAAAACATCCTATACTTACATGAGATAAGTCATAATGACCGAACCTAAAACAATTCGTGAAAGATATAACGACACCCAGTCTCGGATCCTTGGATATTTGAAGGCAGGAGTGGCAAAAGGAAGCCGTTTCTTCAAGGCAAAGTATATTGCCAAAGATCTTGGACTCTCCTCCAAAGAGGTTGGAACGAACCTTGCCATCCTTTCCGAGATCTGTGATGAACTGGACATCCAGCGCTGGAGCTACTCTAATAGTACCACTTGGATGGTAACGAGCAAAACAATAGCATAAATACTTCACCCCTCTTTCTTTTTTGTGCCCTTACTCATTGTAACTCTTATCAGCAAAGAATACTCTGCGCGATTGTTCCTCTCTGCAGTATATCTCATTTGCCTCAGCCCTATGATTGCTGAATATTCTGATAGGGTTTATATGTTAGAATATCAAACACTTACTAATGGTAAGTGATATGAAGCTTCAGGTCCCGCAGTACAACTCCACCCAGCAGCGGATTCTCAACTATCTTAAAGCAGGTGTTGCATCTGGCACTCGCTTTTTCAAGGCAAAATACATCGCAAAAGAACTTGGCATCTCCTCTCGGGCCGTTGGAACAAACCTTGCTCTCCTTGCGGAAAAATGCATGGAGTTTGAGATTGTCCAGTGGGGCTACTCCACCAGCACCACTTGGATGGTCAGACTGAGATCACTGGTCAGCAGCTGATCTGGCAGGGAGCGAGCGTTACCTTAATAAATAATCCGTCCTCATTTTTATCTATGGGAAAAAAGATTGCCGAGATCGTTGAAACCATAGAATTTGTAGCAGATATTGAAGGAGCGAAGGACTGCCTCATGTCCCAGCAGGGTGATCTCTGGTTCAACATTGACGTCCCCAAAGGCCACGGCCTGAAAAACGGCGATAAAATTCGCGTAATCATAGAGCGCGCTGATGAATAATGATGCATAAGAAAGCAGGGCAGGCGGATACCAGAAAACGGATGGTACTGATCCTGACAGGAATCATTGTGGCTCTTGTCCTTGCAATCGTACTGATGATCGGAGCAGCCGCAATCGACGCAGAAGACCCCGTCTATATCGACGGAAAACTCGTTGCCGCATTCCAGTACAACGGCGACCCGCAGGAAGTCTGGGTGCAGTGTACCATCTCCCGCGTGAATGACCTCTTCACCGAAGAACCGGTAGGTGAGCTCCTGACAAACGCACCAACCTTTATCCCGGGCAGAAACATCTGCGAGTTCCCGATAGAACTTGAGCCGGGAACTTACAAAGTGCGTCTCTACGTCAGAGAGCGGGACGAAGGCGCCGTACGGCTTGCTGCATTCATCAAAAACTTTGAGATAGTATGATCCATATCTTTGACAATGCCCTTCTCTTCAATCCATGTACCGGAGAATGGCTGCTTACTTCTTTTTCTGTGGAAAACGGTGTTGTTGCGGCAATCGGAGCAAATCACAGCCTTATCGGTGATCAGGTAACCGATCTTGGCGGGGCCCGAGTAATTCCGGGACTGATCGATACGCACCTGCATATTGAAAGCACATTTCTTGTACCGCATGAATTCGGCAGGGTTGCCCTTTCGCACGGTGTCACTACTGCAATCGCCGATCCCCATGAGATCGCCAATGTCGCCGGACTCGCCGGAATCGATTTCATGATCGCGGACGCACAGCACGCACCGAACGATATTTTCTTCATGCTTCCGTCTTGTGTTCCGGCGACTGCAGATGACATCGGGGGGTCAGTCATCACCGCAGCCGAACTCGCAAAATATGCTGACAACCCCCTCGTTCTCGGACTCGGGGAAATGATGAACTTCCCCGGTGTTCTTGCCGAAGATCCCGAAATTCTTGCAAAACTCGCCTTGTTTTCGCATGTTGACGGACACGCTCCCGGTCTGACCGGGATCAGCCTCTGCCGCTACGTTGCCCACGGCATCAAAACAGATCACGAATGCACCTCCGCCGAAGAAGCACGCGAAAAACTCCGGCGCGGTATGTATATTCTGTTGCGGGAAGGGGAAGCCGCAAGGGATGTTGCCGTTCTCTCCTCCATTGTCGATGCAAACACGGTCACGCACTGCTGTTTCTGCACAGACGATCGGCATGTGGACACACTGGTCCGCGAAGGCTCCATCGATCACTGCATCCGTGCTGCAATCAAAGCAGGTATGCCGGAAAACTTTGCACTCCGCATGGCAACACTTTCCGCCGCGGAATGTTTCGGTCTCACTGACAGGGGCATGATCGCACCGGGTCGTGTCGCCGACTTCTGCATCCTCGCAGATACAGGCACCTTCACCATACAACAGGTCTACAAAAACGGTGTCCCCGCAGAAGAGATCCCCACATCTGCGGTGCAGACACCGTATCAGGTACCGGAGTTTTCCTGCAGGTTCCCGGCCAAAACCGATCTTGCCCTGCCTGATACGGGTATCGCCCGGGTCATCGGTATCATCGCAGGCGATATCGTGACCCAGAACATTCCTGCCAAACCCGATGCGGACGGTGTGCAGAAGATCATCTCCGTTGACCGTTATCATGCCGGCGGCTTTACTGTCGGCCTGGTGAAAGGATTTGAGATGCAGACAGGAGCGGTCGCCTCCTCAATCGCCCACGACGCCCACAACATCATCGCAACCGGCAAAACCGACGAAGAAATTCTCACCGCCATTCGTGTGGTTGCCGATGCGGGAGGCGGTCTTGCAGTCGTAACTGGAAACGAAGTCACGTTGCTTTCACTCCCCATCGGTGGCCTCATGACCCGTGAGCCTGCCGACGTAACAGTCAAGCAACTGGACAAACTATCCGCGCATCTGAAGCGTACCGGTGCATACAAACAGACCTTTGGTCATCTCTCCTTCCTGTCGCTTACAGTAATCCCGCATCTAAAAATTACTCCGCGGGGCCTGTTCGATGTGGATGCATTTGAAACAGTCCCCCTGTTCCACTAATTTTTTAGCCGACAGGAAAGGATATTGAGAAGAACAACAATATTGATAATTACGATGAAGCTACAGCGGAATATTGCCATCATTCTGGCGGCGGTGTTTATTCTCCTGCCGGCACTGGCAGGCGCTGCAGCGGCAGCGGAGCCGACAGCAACGGAAACTATACCGCGACTGGTTCTGTTTCAAAGTCCTGAGATGTCGAACCACTACGGCTACATTACGGTAAACTCCGTGGGCGTGAAACTGGAGGGAGTAAATGCAGTATATACGGTCAACTACTCAATTGACCCGTGGATTGCATTTCTGGTATTCCTCCTCGGCAAACAGGATCTGAAGAACCGGCTGCTGAAGATCATCAACCCTCCTGCCCCGATCAGCGGTCAGACACAGGAGATCGTGTTCCAGTATGTGGATAACGAAAAAGCGATCATCTCGGTATCCAATGCTGCAATGAGCTACGGAGACAACACCTACTGGTATCCGGAACAGGAGTTTGCAGTCACAATTCCGCAGATTACGTTCACGGCGTCGTTTACCAAAACCTACAACAACACCCGTGTGATTGAGCGGGGATTCGGTTACTACTAACCTCTTTTTTGAACAGTCAAGTACTGCCACAATGATCACCTCTAAACACTCTTCGATCAAATATACTCACCCATGCAAATGTTTCTTGACGGTGCCGGATGTGACAGTCTTTCAGGAAGTACCCTTCCGGTCTATAATCCGGCAACCGGGACCGTGATAGATACCGTTCCCGCTGGTAACGCGGACGATGTCGCAGCAGCGGTTGCGGCAGCAGAAAGCGCTCAGACAAAGTGGGAACGGGTCAGTCAGGCAGATAAATCACGCATTCTGATAGCAGCCGGCACGCTTATCAGAGGTGAAGCGGATGTTCTGGCAACACTTCTAACCACCGAACAGGGAAAACCGCTTCGCGAAGCAAAAGACGAAATCTTGGGAACAGCCCACATTTTTGAGTATTATGCATCGATGACCGGAAGCATCCGGGGAGATGCAGCGGTTCTGCCGAAGTACGGATACATGAACATGGTCAGAAAACCGCTCGGTATCTGCGGGGCAGTTGTGCCATGGAACATGCCCGCAATCATTTTCGGATGGAAGGCAGGTGCGGCTCTTGCCTGCGGTAATGCGGTCGTTGTAAAACCGTCGGAAACAGCGCCTCTGACGGTTCTTCGTCTGGCAGAGCTTCTGGTGGCCGCCGGGGTTCCGGGCGGCGCACTGAACGTCGTTACCGGTAGTGGAACAGTGGCCGGGGATGCGGTTGTGCGAAACACGGGCATCCGTCATGTGTCCTTCACCGGTTCGGTTGCAACGGGGCGGGCAGTGTCTCTTGCAGCAGCACCTACACTGAAAAAACTCACGCTGGAACTCGGCGGAAACGATGCATTCATCGTGGCGGCGGATGCAGACATTGATGCGGCGGTTGCAGGTGCGGTACGGAACCGGTTCTACAACTGCGGGCAGGTCTGCACCTCGGCAAAAAGGATTTTGGTGGATGCGAGCTGTGTCGATGAGTTCGTGGGAAAGGTAAAGACTGCACTCGAAAAATTTGTTGTCGGTAGCGGTCTTGAAAAGGTCAACATGGGGCCGCTGAACAATTCCGGACAGCGCGATGCTGTTGCATCAGCTGTTGACCGGATTTTAGACGAAGAGTGCGGCAGACTCATCTTTGGAGGAAAAAAACAGGAGGGGGCCGGAAACTTCTACGCGCCAACCCTGATCTCCGATGTGTCGCCTGACGCGGTGTCTGAGGAGATCTTCGGACCGGTCATGCCGGTGATACCATTTGTAACGCTGGACGAGGCTATCGAGATTGCAAACGGCACGCCGTATGGACTTGGCGCGTCTATCTGGACGAAAAATATGAAGACGGCCTATACAGTAGCTGGGCAGATCAGATCTGGTATTGTGTGGGTGAACAGGCATCTGATTCTACCGCCGGAAATTCCGTTCGGTGGTACCGGAAATTCGGGATACGGACGAGAGAACGGACGCGAGTTCATCTATGAGTACACTGAACCGAAGAGTGTCCTCATCAGCCTCTGATTTTTTGGCAGAAAATTGAAACGGTGGGTTTATATTGGTATTGCTCTAATGTATTAAAGCACATAGGTGCGTTTAGTCCCGGTAGGGTAGAGGATATCCTAGAAGCCTGCGGAGCTTTTGACCTGGGTTCAAGTCCCAGCCGGGACGTAGCTGTTTTTTTTGAGTGATTCTGAAGATTGTGATGTTTTGCGACTGACGGAAATCTGTAATAAATAGAATCAGCTCTGAATAACTGTCCAGTTACCAAGACCGGTCACGGTCACGTAATAATACTGGGTTGAACCGATATCAACCGTCACCGTCTCATCAAACGCCCCTCGCTTATAGAATACTTGCTCAACATCGGCTCCGTGCAGTGAGACGTCGAGGGTAAAAGTACGGGTTCCGTCAAAGGTTGCGTGGAAGGTCACCGGTCCTTTCTTCATCAGCACACGGGGGAACTCCTGCGTCCCATAGCCTGCGGCGTTCAGTGTTCCATCCTCTGTAATCCCGTCTGGAGAGAATGTCGGTGTCGGAACTGTGGTTGCAGAGTGCGTCGGCGTCGGTTCAGCCGGACTATCCGGCAAAACACAACCGGTAGCAGCAGTAAACAGTACCATCGTAAACAGAAGCAGAACAACTGTCATGAATTTCATGAGAAAACAATTCTCCCTCAATACCGATAATTATTTGGATGCTGTTACTGACGGAGCCTTACAGGAGAAGGACAGGGCAGCGGCAATCAGACAGAACATCACACCGCAGGAGAACGACAGATGCATCGCCGAAAAAAATGCGTCCAGATTTCCTGCCATCTCGGTGGTGGTACCAAGGAATATCGAGATGAAGCATGTTGCAAGCCCCATCGAAAGTACCATGCCCATCTGCCGCATCGTGCCGATAATGCTGTTTGCACTCCCGTATTCGCGGCGCTGCACCGAACCGAGGATCATATTGTTATTCGGCGAGGCAAACAGAGCCACGGCAAAACCCATCAGAACGAGGGTCGCAAGAAGCATCGGAAGGTTCAGCGCGGTGTTGAGCTGCAGGAGGGCTGTAAGTCCCCCTGCCATCAGCAGCATTCCGGCTGTGGTCAAGTAGCGTGGTTCGATTTTATCCGAGACCCTCCCCGCAATCGGGGAAAAGATCATCTGGGTAAACGGCATGGCAACCATCACCAGCCCGGCCTGCATCGGCGTAAGCATTCCCGCAATCTGCAGATACAGACTCAAAAAAAAACTGATCGCATACGTCGCCCCGAAGTTGATCACTGTTGCAAGGTTGCCCCGCGTAAACACACGGTTGCCGGAGAAAAGCCGGAGTCCAAACACCGGATAGTGCGTACGTTTTTCAGCAAGAACAAACAACGGAAGAAACACAAGACCTCCTGCCGCAAGCAGTCCGACAGCCCAGAGGTCCGGCAGGTTGATGAGGCCGAGCACCAGCGAAATAATGAGGAGCATATACACAAATGTTCCCGTATAATCGTACGGCTCGCCTGCATTTTCGCGGATGTCATGCGAGATGGAAAACCATACAACCGCAAACGTAAATGCCGACAGTACCACAACAAAGTAGAAAATACTCTCCCATCCAAGCATCTGCGTCAGAACACCACCGAGGATCGGGCCTGCCGAAAGTCCGAGAAACACCGCGGACACCGCATACCCGATAACCGCTCCCCGCTTCTCCGGTGGATACACCGCTGAAAGAAGTGCAATCGAGTTACTCGTAATTGCCGCAACACCGACACCTTCCAGAATTCTGCAGAGAATCAGGATCTCAATCGATGGCGAATGGGGCGCAAGAACGGAAGAGACTGCAAGAAGAAAAATTCCTGCCAGAAATATTTTTTTTCGGCCCACGATATCGGCAACCCGTGCGGCAGGCACCATAAACATCACAGAGCTTATCAGATAGGCCGTTGAAAGCATCGCCAGCGACTCGGCGGTTGCAACATAGACCGCACCAATTGCAGGAATTGCTACATTCACCATCGATCCCAGAAAAGGGCTGAGAAACGAGGCAAGGGCTGCGGCAACCAGTACCATCCGCATCTCGCGTGTGGTGTACTGGTATGCCGCTGTCATATGTTCTTTGTCGGTTGGGAATAGCAATAATCTTTATCCTTTCGTCAAAACTGCTGTCTGGCCGATAACTGTACCGACAAAGGAAAGCACCGCACCAAGGCACACGTCATGTGCATTGCGGCAACAAGACTGTCAGGATTGTTGCCGAGCGGCGTTACACCTAAATTCGTTTATTGACAATCGCGACCCATCTTGGATCGAATTTCGGCCCACGGAACACACTGAACGCATGCCTTCAGCACGTCGTTCCGCCGTGCTTTACTCCCTCCTTCGGGAGCCGTTTCGGCCTGCTTACTGCTTCGCGGGAACACACGGAAGCAAAAACATGATGGAACAGATTTAAACTTCACGGAATCCTAAATCAATTTCCGTGATTTTCTTTTTTGTTACTGTGTTTCCACGCCACGGAGATAATGAGCAGCGGTGACCCTGCCGGATGCAATTTCCCTGATCTGATTTTTGAGTTCCCTGACATTCTCCCCCTCCAAAGCAGCAGTGTAAAGTGAAATCATTCTGCGAATGTATTCCGGTGATCTGCCTCGGGCATCAATGGAGATGACAGAGACACCGGCACGGGCAAGAGTGCTGACATGTTCAATTAAACAGATCTCTGCGGCGTTCTGGATATGGCTGCAACAGTTTGGATCTGTTCGGACACGAAAGATTCTGCCTGTCCCGTCTTTGAGTGCCCACGGTTGGTTGCAGCTCCGACACCCGAGTGCGGTTGCGGGGATACAGTTGCGGGTAATCATGACCTCAAGATTTCCCTGCACGATGACTTCGGTTTTCGGCGGGTGGGAGTAAGCCGCCAGATGTTCCATGAGGGATTTGATCTGTTTTCCGGAGAGCTCGGGCGAAAGACAGACCTGTCGGCAGGTTTTGCCGTACACCATCGCAGCACGGGCATTGGTGATGCTAAGACCGGAACCTCCGTACTTGGGGATGCCTTTGATCTCTTCTGCGATGCCTGCACTATCCACCATGATGCCTGCGGCGGATACAGGAAGTTTGGTGAGAGTTTTGGCAAGCTCTTCTTCATGGAGGATTCGCGGGAGTTTGTAGATGATTGGGGTGTCGTAAATTTCATCGGTACCTTCATAGACAACCTGTCCGGCTCCGGCGGTGTGTGCGGCTTTTGCGGCGACGATGGAGTCGGTGTAAACCTGAATAAGTGGTTCGGTTCGTTCAGGAACGGCTGTTCCCTTGGGAACGAACGGACGGTGAGTACGAGTCGGGGTGATGGTTACGGCGTCGCTGCACTCGGACAGGAATCTGCGGCGCAGATCGTTGATTGCTCCCATGGGAAGGAATTTGGTACCGTCATAGTTCATGGTGATGCTGCGGATGACAAACGGGGTGCCGCCGGTTTTGCGGAGTTGTGCTTCGAGGGCTTCGGTGGTGATAGGGTGGGTCTGGGCATTCTGCATGGGGGTTTCGCTGACTGCGGCAGCCCCATGTCCGATGATTGCGAGGTTGCCATTTTCATTTACACCGACGGTGATATCCAGCGGGATTTTTCCCTGGATTTGACGTGAGAGAATGGCCGTGGCTTTTCGTTCAGTTTTCATCCTGCGAGTAATCCAGAGTTCGCTACCGACGAGTACTTCCTGCGGTGCAGGAATTTTGTAGGCGTCTCCTTCGGGGAAAAGGTAGGGTTCTTTGTTGAGGGCGAACCCTATTTCGCGGCCCGCGAGCCGGAAGACAAGACCGTCACCAGTGTCGGGGATCGGGCCGTCGATTTTTACGATGACTTTGCCGCGCCGATCGTCAACACCGCTGACAACTCCTGCGTAAACGCCGCGATTGTCGGGTTTTTTGGTGTTGATGAGAGTGGTGCCGCGATCGCCCATGAGGTAGCCTCTGGTGAATCCGCGGTTGAAAGCAAAGGCAAGGTCTTCCATGGTCTCCTGTTCCTGTTCAAAGTTACCACCCGCGGCGATGGTGTCAAGCGCTCGGCGGTAGGCGTCGGTGACGACTGCGACGTATTCGGGGGTTTTCATGCGCCCTTCAATCTTGAGGGCGGTGACGGGAGCGGCACAGAGCTCTTTGAGGTACGGGTAAAGGCAGAGGTCGCGGGGAGAAAGGGGATAGTTTCCCTGCATGGGGACAATGTCGCCGTCGGCAAGAAGGGTGTAAGGTTTTCTGCATGGCTGGGCGCACATGCCCCGGTTCCCGCTCCTGCCGCCGATGACTGAGGAGAGGAGGCATTGGCCGGAGTAAGCGTAGCAGATTGCACCGTGGCAGAAGATTTCGAGTTCAATGCCGTACTCTTTTGCGACTTCGCCTATTGCGGCAATGTCCTCGAGCGGGAGTTCACGGGCGAGAACGACACGGGAGATGCCGTGTTCTGCAGCGAACCGGATGCCTGCGGTGTTGTGTATGGTCATCTGGGTGGAGGCGTGGAGCGGCAGGTCGGGGGCGACTTCACGGGCAATGCTGAGGATTCCCTGATCCTGTACGAGGATTGCGTCAACACCGATTTCGGAGAGAAAGATGAGGTATTCGGCAATCCCCTGTATTTCGTCGTCGGTGGCGAGGGTGTTGACAGTGACGTAGACTTTGACGCCGTTTTTGTGGGCATAGAGGACGGCCTGACCGAGTTCTCCGCGATCGAAGTTTGCTGCGTACCGGCGGGCGCCGAAGGCTTTCCCTCCGAGATACACAGCATCGGCTCCTGCGGCAACAGCTGCTTTGAGTGCTTCGGGAGATCCGGCGGGTGCGAGAAGTTCGGGAACGGACAGCATAGATGTGGAATAGCATTGGTTGTGCAAGACGTTATAGGTTAAGGAGATCGTACAAATGAAGAAAGTTTTTCTCATCACAGTGGAAAGTAACCCATCAATGATCTCACTTGGTGAAGATTTCAAACCGGCTCTGAAATACAAGCCGTACCTTGCCATTTACCCAATGGTGGTAGTTGCCATTATCTGGGCTGCCTGTTTCGGCTGGGCAGTCTTCATCGGCGAAATAGGAATTCCGCAGCCGATCGTTCTTGCGATCGTTGCCGTCCTTGTCGTCTGTCTGCTGTTCGTCCTTCTCTGGACGGTACTCTACTACAAGTCCGTCGTGTATCATCTCAATGCAACCGAAATGACCTGGAAACGCGGTGTCTGGTTCCGCAAGACCGGCATCGTCCCCTACAACAGAATTACCAACGTTGACATTGTTCAGGGCCCTGTCATGCGCATGTTCGGCATCTCCAACCTCAAAATCCAGACTGCCGGCTACTCCGGTAGCAATGGATATCGGCTGAGATTGCCATTGAAGGCATTGAAGAACCTGAACCGCTGCGTGCCATGATCATGGACTTTGTCCGCGACGGTGCGCCGAGTGCTGCGGCAACCGGCGTTGATGTATCAGTGAAGGCGTCAGTAGCCTCCGGTAATGCAGATGTCAAAGCACTCCTCGCAGAGGTCGTGGCAATCTGCAGACTTCTTGAGGAGAGAAAATAATTTTTTTTTTGAAATTTTTTCTGGAGAAATCTTCGGAGAATACACTTCGTTACCTTCATACCCTCCGCGGTACATCATATTGATCATGGTAGTCCCCTGTCTTACGTGCACCGCACTTGACAAACACAAATACACAATCAACCAGACAACCGGCCTCTACGAGTACTACGTAACCTGCAGCCGCGGCCTTGCCACACCCGACCCCATGCCCAAAGAAGGATTCACCTGCGAACAATACGAAAACAAACTCGCAGTCCTGCCACGGGTGCGCCGGAGCAGCTGTGCAATCGAAATCCGCCGCGACTAAAAAAAAAAGATCAGACAAGATACTCCGCAGAATCAAAGACCGTCAGCTTCCTCTCAATCATCATAAAGAAGTAGCATCCCTTAATGATTTGATCGGTATCGGTTCTCCCGCGCAGAGGCAACCTCCCATTTTTGGTGACGACACATCGTCAAGCGTCATCCATATCTCTTACACTGCCGCAAAAAAAGAAAAAGGAAACTTTTGTACCAAAGATCAGATGCAGATCATAAAGATCAGCAGCGTAATCAGGAAGGAAACCAGCAGCAGAAGAACCAACAGCGGCAGAAGATTCGTCACTATCGCATTCACTGTAGCAGACAGCTGCACCGTCCGGCTTGGCCCGAACACCTCCACATCGCGGCACATACCAGTCGCGGATGCAACGCTCGCCGGAGAAAGATCCGCAACTGCCTCAGCAACCGCCGCAAGAAGATGCGGAAGGATCTCCTCCGCAGGAACCGCCATCCCCACCGGATTTCTGCCCGAAATCGTATTCACCACATGTGAATCGGTCGTCATGATTTCCGCCTCCGAAACACCTGCTGCAAGCACCGCATCCCGCAGAACCTCGCGCACCCCCATATGCACATTATTCCCCTCAAACAGCACATACGCCGTCCGCACCACGGCAACCTCCGTCACCAGCACCAGAACACCCATATCGCCGAACCCCTGCTCGCGGGAAAACGGCAGAACCCGCTGGGCAACGCCGACAGAGAACGCGGAAAGCTCCGCATCCGCCTGACGCTCCATCGCCTGCCGGGATGCGGCAATGTACTCACTGCCGGCAGGTGACGCGGGCACCACCACCGACGTCACCTCAACCATACAGTTATGCGCATCCACAAACCCGACATTCTCATACCAGCGGTGTCCCTCGGCCATCACAATTGCCCCGACCGCGTAATCGAGATCCTCCGTCATATCCGGCGACCGCGTAGTCACCAGCAGAATCGAGTTGCCAAACCGCTGGGATAGAACAGACACCGTCCCGAACCTGCTCCGGAGCGGGCGGCCTGCAAGCGGCGCATAGGAAAGCTCCGTCCGTGTCTCATCAATTGCCGCCGCAATCTTTTCGCTCTCGCTCTCCGACACCAGATTGAAATCATGGGTCGCACACCCGTGCGAGATGAACACCACTTCCCGTTCCGAAAACTCATCGTGCAGATGCTTCGGATAATTCCCGCCGCCCACCTCGGACAACGGCCCCGGATGCAGATTCGGCACCACAAACAGCACATCTTTTTTCCCCTCGCGCCGGAAAAAGAAACTCGTCTCCGGTACCGTCACCGCCTCGCCGATTGTCCGGAAATAATCCTCAAGACCTTTTGAACCGTCCGTCAGATGTGCAAGAAACGCATTGATAAACTGCATCGCAGAAATTCCGTGTGCCTTGCGCAGGGGGAGGTCGAAGAGAAGCAGGAAACTGATGATCCCGACCGAAAAGATCAGAATCGACAGAACCGCCGGAACCAGATATCCGGTACCGAACAGATACACCCCGAGAATCACTCCTGCAATCGTCTGCATCGCCGCGGGCAGATACATCCGGACAATCCGGTAGTCGGAGATGGCCGTAAGTACCAGGAGCCGGATGGCAAGAATAAATCCGAGACCAAACACATACGCAAGCGCCGTATCCAGCACAAACCCGATTGCCATCCAGAACAGCGAAAAGATCATACACGCAAGCGCCACCAGTGCCGACCGGTTCCAGGTCAACTTTTCTGTACCCAGAAGATCCACGAGCGGTTTTGTCAGAACCGTCGCCAGAACCGCCGACGCAACGAACGAAAACCCGTACATCATTGACCCGTGCGCTGGAGCCAGAACGTACACGACGGCATCCACGAGGATACCCAGAACTACGATAAGAATCAGTGACTGCCACCAGACCGGTGCCGAGAACAGATATTTTGAAAGATTTTCCGTTTTTGCTTCAGTAGCCATTACACATCTCACCAGAACCTGTCAATTACCGCAACTCCCCTGCCGCAGGAAAACTCCGTATGCCATCCCTCGCACTGTACTGGCGAGGAAAAACACGGGGCATCCAGCGTCAGGGATTCATACTCGCCCCCTTCTCCGGCAATATGGATTCGCCGCTTTACCGAAATGCGGCAAAGCAGATCGATCAGGTCAGCGTCAATCCGCTTCCCCAGAACATTCTCTCCCAGACCGTCAGCGGCGGTCACCACGATTCGCACATCCATGCGCTCTGCGACCTCGTGCAGAAGCGCCAGCGGGTCCATGTACCACAGCGGCGCAAACAGCGCAAGCCCCAGTCGCTCACAGAGAGCAGAGATACGGGAACGCTGATACTCCGACTCAATCGCGCCCGCGATCACTCCTTTAATCGGCAGGGCGGCAAGTCCCGTCTCCAGATCCTGCAATTCATCCTCTTTCTCTCCGAGGGTAGGAATCCCCACATAGATCATGCCGCAGCGTCCGGCGATGACCGGAACCGCCGCAAGGTTTGCCGAGTGAAACATATAGGAGTCGGGATTTTGGGGGACAACCGTCACCATATAGGACACATCCATCCCTGCGTCAAGTGCCTTTTGCAGAGCAAGAATGGAATCCTTTCCCCCGGATGTCAGTGCGGCCCAGGTCATTTACTCGCTCTTTTTCAGCGTGCCGAAGTGATCGGCGTACCGTTCGCTCATCTGTTCCCAGTCGGCAAGATTTGTCTGGGTGCCGACCTTTTTCACCGCAAACGACGAGGTCACCGCCCCTATCTTACAGCAGACCGGCAACGGGTAACCACGCCGGTATGCGGTAAGCAGTCCCGCACGGTAGGCGTCTCCCGCACCGGTCGGATCCACCAGCGTCACCGGACAGGCGGGAATTTCCACAGCATCATCGTTCCGGTAGAGCACACTCCCGTCCTTTCCTTTCGTGAGAATCGCAACCGGAACGGATGCGATCAGTTCCTCTTCCGTCCAGCCGAGTTTGCCGCACATAATCTCGGACTCAAAGTTGTTACAGATCAACATGTCAATGTTGGCAAAAATCTCCCGCAGGTGGGAATCATCATAGTATTTGACATCCTGTCCCGGATCAAAAGTTGCAAACTCCGCCGCCCTGGCAACCTTTGTATTGAAGTTCGCATCACCCGTTGCCATGTGAACGAACGAAAGTCTCGGGGCCTCGGCGGTCTCAAAGAGTGCGCCCGCCCCCCATTCAAAGTAGGTGATCTGATCCCCTGCCGCATTGTTCACCATGAACGCGGTGGAACAGTTTTCCGTGCCGGTATGAAAGAGGCGGGTTGTAACACCCGTCTCTTTCAGATGCCGTTCGTAGGAACTGCCGGGGTAATCTCTCCCGACCGCCGCAATCAGCTCGGCGCATCCGCCGAGCTTCGCGATACCTACAGCAATGTTTGCAGCCCCTCCGCCGTAGTAGTTCTGCCGGTCAATTACTTTGCAGGAAATCCCGACCGCCGGATACTCTTCCACTGCAAGTATGTAGTCATTGCAGAGATGGCCGCAGACGGAAATTGCCGGATCGCTCACTCCGTCTCCTCCCCGGTATCGCAGACGGTGATATTGTAGGTCGCAAGCGGGACATCGCGGACCGCCCGGCCAATCACCGATTTTGCGATGCGTTCTGCATGGTCTTCTCCCTCGGCGTTGAACACTTTCATGGACAGCAGCAGTCCGACGATGCCGGTCCGGGCAACGACCAGTGCGCTGTTGATCTCTTCGCCGCAGTAGGGACAGGGCATAACCATTACGTCAACGTCCACGAACTTGGCCGACGGGTGCAGGCGTTTGCCTGCTTCGCTTACGGCAATACCGATGGCATCCTGTGTGGTTGCCACGTCCTTTACTGTCCATGCAGCTTCCAGTGTCACTCGATAGTCCGGCATATATCTTATTTGTAGTATTGGTTTCTACCAGATATCATAGTGAGCATGACCTTCGGGGTCCATGCGTTCCGGGCCGCGGGACGGAGCTTCACCGCGGCCGACACAGAGAAGTGCTACGGGGCGGATGTGTGCGGGGAGATCCAAGATGCCTTTGACCTCACCGTCATCAAATGCACCGACCCAGCAGGTATGCAGTCTGCGGGCATGGGCGGCGAGCATCATGTAGGTTGCGGCAATGGTTGCATCCTCAACGGCGAATATGATGCCGCGATCACCGTACCGCGACATGGCGCGGACGTAGTTTGCGCAGACACAGAATACACAACCCGCGTCTTTGATCTGGTGCTGGTTTCCGACGGCGTCTGCAAGCATCTCCAGCTGGCCCGGGTCGGTGACGATCACAACGTCCCATGCCTCCAGGTTTCCGGCGGACGGAGCCTTGGAGGCTGCGGTCAGGAGATATTCGGCGTCGTCTTCGGTGATGCAGCCCTCTTCATACTCGCGGACCGAGACACGGGTTGCAAGGAAGTTCAGAAATTCAGAGGAGTCCATGGCTGTGAAGCACTTCCCATGCGGCTGCTGCGGCGGTGGTGATAGGAACCATGGCCTCTCCGGCTTTTTCGGAGGCGAGGCCGAACTGGTTGGACTCGGCGAGGTTCATTACCTCCTCAAGAACCCCGCAGGCTTTATTGAACTCGTCACAGCCGGTAAATGCGGCGGCGGCACGGCTGTCGGCGGCGAGGGCTTCGGTGATATTGATAAGGACGCGCTTCGCACCGGCTTTCTCCTCCTTTTTAAGCGAGGGAATGGTGAGATACTGATGCGCAATCATCATGATGTCGAGCTTTAAGCGCTCGGCAAAATGGTATTGGGTTAAGGCATCCTTGGGTTCAAGTGTCATGCCTTACGGGTTGGCGCGGTGAATCAATAAAAATGTAGTATTCGGATAACCCGATTCAGTCAAACTTGTTGTGCCACGCACCGGTAACACGCCCGCCGAGGGCGAGTTTTCCCAGTGCTCGGTCCACCGCCGGAATAACCTCGCGGGGGACGGCGGCGGCAAGCGGCGTTCCCGGCAGCGGCATCAGATAATGGACATGCACTTTGCCGGACCGGACAACGTCTTTCACGAGTTCGAGCGTTGCTTCCTCGTCCTCATCCGTTTCAAACGGAAACCCGAAGATGACATCCACCACCGGTTCAAGTCCTGCACTCCGGCAGACATCCAGCGCGGCATATACGTCCTCAAGGGTATGCCCGCGCCCCATTTTTGCGAGAACCGCATTGGATCCCGACTGTGCGCCAAAATGGAGTTTGGTGTTGGCGCAGTACTGCACCACGAGGTCTGCGGTTTCCTGCGTGACAAAATCCGGCCGTACTTCGCAAGGGAACGTTCCGAAGTAGAGGTTGTTGTCCGGCATGGAGGAAAGTAGCCGTTCCAGTTTTTCCACGTCAGGAGTTCTGCCGTCGGCGGAACCGTAGGCAACGGCATTCGGCGTGACAAAGCGGGCGTCGCGATAGTGACGTGCCGTTTCCACAATTGCTTCGCGCGAACGGTGGTGCATCTTTGTTCCGTGCAGACGCGGTGTCTGGCAGTAGCCGCAGTGAAACGGACAGCCCCGGGAGATCTCCATGTATCCCTTCATCCGGGTAAAACAGGGAAAGCCGTCCAGCCGGACGGAGTGATCAATTCTGTTTCTGCCGCCTGCTTTGGTTGCAACGCCGGGGATGTCCGCACCGGGCATCCCCGCCACAAGAGCGGATAGCAGCCGGGGAAGGGTCCGTTCCCCTTCACCGATCACCACATAGTCGGCGACTTCGGCAACCTCTTCCCAGACCGCCGTGGCATGCGGCCCGCCGGCGATCGTGATCTGATCGGCTGCGGCTATCTCGTCTTTGTACCGCGGGAACTCAACGCTGTTGAGACTGTAACAGACCACATCGCCTTCCGGTGTATCGACCTGCTCAAGAGTGAATCCGTATGTCTCGCACGCCGCATACAGTGCGGCGTAACTGTTTCGTGCCGCATGGATGTAGCGCCAGACGGCCTTCATTCTGCGGCGGAGACCTCACCGGTACTGCCGTTGACGGTGATGATGCCGGAGAGGCCGGACACGTCACCGTCCAGCCGGTCAATCATCGGAATGCCGGAGATGATAGCACCGATTGCGATGATGGTCTCGCACTCGGTGTTGATGATTGCGGCAGGCGCCACCTTGTTTCGTGCAAGCCCGTACATCACGTAGGAGCCGACAGTGGATCCCTTGCCGTAGGGGAAGGCGAGAACTTTTCCCGCGACGGACTGTCCATGGAGCGGGTGCTTTTCATCGATGATGATGCCGGTTGCGGCGTCAACGCCGCCAAGGAAGGAGATGGGCGTATCGGTATAGAGAAGCTCGCCCGATCCCGTGCCTTTGGCAATGCTGCGGCCTTTCAGAGTCATATCTGTATATATGTGAGTCGCCGGCATTATAAAGCCTCACAAAACCATGACGTTGCATTTTCATTCCTGAGTTTCCCACGGAAAACGCCGAACGCATGCGTTCAGCGTTTTCCGTGGGTATCATAACGTTATGGACAATGCCCCCCAAAACCATTACACTCTTATATCAATACACTCGATAAATTCGGTAACGAAAATTTCGTTCACAAACATATGTATGGACGGGACTGCTATGAACTTGACAGCTGACACATGGATTGCCCTCTTTTTGATTGTGATGTACTTTGCCCTTCTGCTTGGCATCGGCGTCTGGGCAGCAAAGCGAATCAAAAACTCAGAGGACTATATTCTCGCCGGACGAAGTCTTGGGTTCTGGATATTTGTCCTGCTTTTGATCACCTCGATTTGCAGCGGGGTCACGCTTATCGGCGGCAGTGGTATGGGGTTCACCTACGGCTGGCCAAGCATCTGGGATCAGATCTTCGTACCGCTGTCTGCGGTGTTCTGTATCATATTCTTCGGCTCGAAACTGAATCTGATCGGAAAAAAACAGGGCATTGTCACGCTGGAAGACTACTTTTCTCTCAGATACGAAAACAACCGTGAACTGCGGACGCTGTCTGCGGTCATCGGCATTCTCGTCTCGCTGGTTTATCTCGTCGGCCAGTACACCGCCATCAGTATTGTCCTCGTCTGGCTGTTTGGGATGGAACACTGGCAGGCGCTGCTGATTGCAGCCGCCATTATCACCACCTACACCGTTCTCGGCGGTCTGTATGCCGTGTCCTGGACAGGAATGGTACAGGGCCTGATTCTCATCTTCGGCATGCTCATCTTCGCACCGATGATTGTAATGTATGCGGGCGGGCTTGAGCACATCAACACCGTTCTTGCCGCAATCGATCCGAACGTTGTGATGCCCGCCTTCCCGGAGAGGTACGCCGCATATGCCTACATCACGCCGGAGATCATCTTTTCGTTCGGCGTTCTGCTGGTGGTGGGTCTTGCCTGCGCTCCCCACGTGGTATCCAATGTTCTTGCGGTAAAAGATATCCGCTTTTTCCGCTGGGCGCCGCTGATCGCATTTGCGGTGTATTTGACGATTTCCATGCTGGTCCGGTTTTCCGGGATGGGGGTTCGGACACGGTTGAAGAGGGAACGGTTGTTCTGCCGGACGTCGCCAATGCCGCCGACTACTCGTTTGTCTACGGCATCAGTGCGGCTGCCGGAGGGGTGTTTGCCATGGGGCTGTTTGCAGTAATGATTCTCGCTGCGGTTATGTCCACGACCGATCGACTGATGCTCACCGTTGGTACGCAGTTTTCCTGGAATATCTTCAAGGTGATTCTGCGGCCCAAAGCAACGGAAAAACAGATTATCCGCGTAAGTCAGGTTACGATGCTTGTCGCGGTTATCGTTTCCCTGCTGCTTGCCATCAACCCGCCGGAGGTTCTGGTGTTTCTGATCTTCCTTGCCATCGGTCTGATCCTCGCATCCTTTGCGGTGCCGCTGATTGCGGGGATGTACTGGCGCAGGGCAACAACTGCGGGGGCACGCAAGCATGACGGTAGGACTGGTTACCGCGCTGTGCTTTGGCTACTATGATCAGTTTGTGGAGAAGCTACCGATGCACTTCTCCTTCTATGCACTGCTGTTCTCCATTGCGGCAATGGTTCTTGTGAGTTTTACCACAAAGAAAAATTCGGATGCGGCTCTGGATAGCACATATACCGGCGATTATCT
>JAISHD010000060.1 GCA_031262705.1 Methanocalculaceae archaeon
ATCGATAAGGTACTTGACGCACACCCGACACTCACCATCGACGACGGTATGGACTTAATCAACCGTGTACATCTTGACCGCCGCGATGTTCTGCCGGAGATCATCGGCGCATGCGAGGAGACGACGACCGGTATTCACCGGCTGCGCGCAATGGAGGCCGACGGAAAGCTGGAGTTCCCGGTCATCGCAGTTAACGACACGCCGATGAAGCACTACTTCGACAACGTCCACGGAACCGGCGAGAGTGTGCTGGCCTCAGTTATGCTGACGACGAATGTTTTGCTCGCAGGCCGTCATGTGGTTGTCGCCGGGTACGGCTACTGCGGTCGGGGTGTTGCAACCAAGGCACGGGCACTTGGTGCACGGGTGATTGTGACCGAGATCGATCCCCGCAGGGCTCTGCAGGCGCATTTCGACGGTTTTGATGTGATGTGCATGGAGGAAGCGGCAAAGGCCGGGGACCTGTTCATCACGACAACCGGCAACTGCAGCATCATCACCGGCAGCCACTTCCCGCTGATGAAGTCCGGGGCGATTCTTTCCAATGCCGGCCACTTCAACAACGAGATCGAAATCCCGTGGCTGGAGAAACACGCGTCCGCAGTCGAGCACCGCGACGGCATTGATACGTATGTGATCGACGGGAAGAAGATCCATCTGCTTGCAGAAGGAAGACTGGTCAACCTTGCAACACCGAAGGGCATGGGACATCCTGTTGAAGTTATGGACCTCAGCTTTGCGGTGCAGGCGCTGTCGGTTGAGTATGTGGCAAAACACGGACGCGAACGTGCAGCCGGTGTGCACGATGTGCCGACCGAGATTGATGAGTACATTGCACGCCTGAAGCTTGCGGCGGTCGGTGCGACGCTTGATGTGCTGACGGATGAGCAGAAAGAGTACATGTGCAGCTGGAACCACGGCACATAAAAAATAGTTGAAAATTCTCACAATCTCTTTTTTGAAAACTCCATGAAATGAATCTCATTACACGGAGCTGACCATGACTTCCGGGAATTTTTGTCACTATTTGTGACATATTTATTATATATTGTGGATATCAATACTCTAGTTTGCAGCGAACTAGGAAAACCATCTTCTCTGCAATAGTAAGAGGTGATTTCAAACGGCACTGATAAACATTGAAAAAAGTGTGGACATAGGCAAGTTGTTCAAAAAAGCAAAAGATAAGCTGGATAAATCCAAAGAAGAGAAGGGAAAGGATGAAGAGTGAGAGTGAACGTATTTTTCTAACGACCCACTCTCCCTATTCCTTCAAAGATCTATGAATACACCGGACTCAAATATTCTCCCTGCAGTAAAAAAAATTGTGAGAAATATTCATATTTTTTTATTCGGTTTTCTTCCAGATGAGCCGCTTCTCCACGATCTCATCCGCAAATATCACAAACGCATGGGATGCATAGGCAAACACTTCCGGCGTCATGAGATAAGCGTCAGGAATTTTTCGTGCATGAGTGTTGCCGATGATGCGCACAAGGTCCAGCGCATACAGTCCTTCAGGAGAGAGAACACCACATCTTCCGATCGCACCACAAACAGTGCCGAACTTTTTGTTGTCGATGCGAATCTTCTGTGTCCGGCAGATCAGCTCCGCAACCGCCGCCGTAATGTCACAGAGTTTGCGTGTTGCCGTCTCGGATTTTTTCTGCCGGGCAATTACCGCAAGCTCACGAAAGATCGGATGCAGGCTCGCAAGTTCCTCGAAGCGCCGTGTCCGTGTCCCGGTACCGGACTTTATCTGTGCGGGTGAGTAGATACTCTTTTCCAGCACCAGTCCCTTGTCACGGGGCAGCGAGTAGCTGATAAGAAGCGTTGATCCAACACCACCGGCGGGAACATTCAGGATAACGTCGTCGATGTTCTGCATATCGTACAGACAGTTGCCGCACAATGACAGACGGTTCGCCGCCTTCAGGGTTTTGTGCAGCTCGCCTGCACTTACCTCAAGGACGGCCTCATCGTCTGCGGCGGCCGCATCAAACCTGCGGTAGAGTGCATGATAGAAATCCGCCGCAGTCAGGTTACCGCTCTGTTTTTCTGCCATCAACAACTCACTTCCCAAAGATGCCGGAAAGGAATCCCTTCTTTTCCACAACCTCAATCTCGATCATCAGATTGCCGCGCTTCTTCGGCGACATCACGCCAAGGCCTTTGCCTTCCGGCGGAAAGAAGCGATCTCCTGTCTTTACTCCGGCAGGAACCATGACCTTGATCACTTTGTTGAACAGCAGCTGTACCGGTATCGGGCCGCCGCGTTCCGCCTGCTTTGGCGTGATCTGCAGGGTATGGATCAGATTGTTGGTCGCGTCATCAATCTCCCAGTTTTCCTGCGGAACAACCTTCAGATTCACATACAGATCTCCGCGGGGTTTTCCGGGCTCGACCGGAACACCGTATCCCTCAAGGCGGTAGCGGCGGACACCCGGATACACCTTGACCACACCCCGTTCGCCTGTGACCTTCATCGGGATTTTGCCTTTTCCGTAGGCAGCAATCGCCATCGAGATCGGATAATCGGTTTCAATATCGCCGCCCTTTACCGGCATACCGCACATCTTTTTTCCGCGCGGTGTTCCGGCAGAAGTGTCGCAGCCGGAAAGTTCGGCATCATAGACCGCACGTTTTTCCGGGTTGGAGAGAATCTCATAGCTTGCCATGATCGCAAGCAGGCGTTCATTGTACTCATCCTGTTTTGCCTCATCGGTTCCCGCACGATCCGGATGATACTGTTTTACTAACGAGACATAGGCCTTTTTGATCATCTCGGGCTTCGCATTCTGCGGAACGCCCAGGGTAGTATAGTGAGTTATGGTTTCGACCATAAAGATGGGAATATGTTGGAGAGATGAAATCATAATCTTACTGGGAAAACGCGGGAGACCAACCATTATCAGGACTTCCTCCAAATATAATTCCCATGTACATTGGGATTGATCACGGAACAACTTCCCTCCGGTTTGCCGCAGATAACGGAAAACGGTTCAAGATGTCCCGTGAGGCAGCAAAGAATTTCATCATTGACGACCTGCATAAACTCGGCCCAGTCGATGAAATTTCCGGAATTGCGCTCTGCTATTCAATGGGAGATAACTTCACACAGATAACACCGGTTGACAAACTGAAGAGCCGCGGAGTTATCACCCGTGACGGTGCGGGTGAACACATCGGCGGAGGAACACGGGTCTTTGATGCGGTAAAGGACTCCGGCATTCCGGCGATCGCCATTCCCGGCATTCACCGAGAATCGGACACCGACCCGCGATTTAAGATTTATTCGCATCAGACCAGTCCGGAAAAACTCGGCATCGCCTATCTTGCAGCAGAAACACTCGGTGACACTTTCATTGTCTCCGACATCAGCTCAAACACCGTTTCCCTTCTGGTGAGAGGAGGAAAAGTTGTCGGTGCATTTGATGCATGTGTGTTTGCGCCCGGAACGCGGCACGGTGCACTGGACGTTGATGCGATCAGAAAGGTTGACGCGGGTGAACTCACCGCAAACGAAGCATTCACCACCGCAGGCGTGATGTATCATCTGGAAGAAAAATATCAGAACCCGACCGTAGCCATGTGGGCCGCAATGGAGTGTGCGTCCCTTGCGCTGCTCGCGCCTGTTGCACCTGTTGCTCTTGCCGGAAGTCTTGCCCCCGATCTTGCCGAGGAGATCTCCGCGCTTCTGCAAAAACCGGTCATCGTCTATGATGAATGGGCGGCATCCGACGGTCTCGCCCGAATCGCCCGTGACGTCTTTTCCGGAGCAAAACAGATTCTCGGCATCCCTGTTTCCTCGGCAATCAGAACATAATACATCACAATCGTCGAACACCATTTCGACCGAAAAAAAGATGAGCCGAATAGAACAACCAATCCCAAAAAACAGGATATAAATACCTATTTTTAGAAAACAGACCATAATCTGGGACATCATTGGAAACAGTAAATTCATATTGATTAATCGTGATAGATTATACTGGTTATTCACGTGAAAGAACTACGCATCCATGGGAGAGGCGGACAGGGATCCGTCACAGCTGCGGAACTCATTGCAACCGCAGCCTTTACCGGCGGTGTGCACGCCCAGGCATTTCCGGCATTCGGTGTCGAACGCCGCGGTGCACCCGTACAGGCATTCGTGCGGTTCAGCAACGAGAAGATTCGGCTGAGAAGCCAGGTCTACGAGCCGGATTATATTATTGTACAGGACAGTACGCTCATTCGTGACGTCAATGTCTTTGCAGGAATGTCGGAGGGAGGCATTGCAATCATCAACACCGAAAAGAAGGGAAATTACGCCCTTCCCGCAGGTGTCAGACTGATTGTTATCGATGCAACACAGATTGCCCTTGAAGAGATCGGACTGCCGATCACCAATACTACGCTGATGGGAGCGTTCGCCGCAGCAAGCGGTGAGATTACTCTTGATGCACTCAAGGATGCAATCGCAGAACGGTTCCCCGGAAAGCTTGCGGAGACAAACTTCGCCGCAGCAAAACGGGCATACAATATGGTTTTGGAGGGAGCAGTATAATGCCGCTTGGAATAGGATGTACAGCCAGACCCGGCCAGGCCAGAAACAACAAAACCGGATCCTGGCGGGTCTTTTATCCGGTTCTTGAAAAGGAAAAATGTACCAAATGCGGAACATGCCAGCTGATCTGCCCTGAAGGCTGCATTAGTCAGATGCCGGACAAAACCTACGAGATCGATCTCGATTTCTGCAAAGGATGCGGCATGTGCGCTGAAGAGTGTCCCGACAAAGCAAAGGCAATCACCATGTACAAGGAGGAAAAATAAATGACTCTTCAGATTATGGAGGGATCCATCGCCGTCGCAGAGACCGTCCGCCTCTGCCGCCCGCAGGTCATCTCCGCATACCCGATCACCCCCCAGACTCACATCGTCGAGGGCCTTGCCTCCATCGTCGCCGACGGACGGCTTGACGCCGAGTACATCTGTGTGGAGTCCGAGTTCTCCGCACTTTCCGCCTGTATCGGTGCATCAGCCGCAGGCAGTCGTGTGTACTCCGCAACAACATCCCAGGGTCTTGCCCTGATGGCCGAGGTCGTCTTCAACTCCGCCGGAATGCGGCTCCCGATTGTGATGGGTATTGCCAACCGCGCAATCTCCGCTCCCTTATCCATCTGGAACGATCAACAGGACTCCATTATGATGAGAGATTCCGGCTGGCTGCAGTTCTATGCAGAGGACAATCAGGAGGCAGTTGATCTTCATATTCTCTCCTACAAAATCTGCGAGGATCACAACATCCTGCTTCCGGCATTCGTCTGCTTCGACGGATTCATTCTTTCGCATGTGTTTGAGCCGGTTGATATCCCCTCGCAGGAAGAAGTGGACGAGTTCCTCGGCCCCTTCACCCCGTACCAGAAGCTCAACGTCAAAGATCCGATCTCATTCGGTATGTACGCAACGCCTGAGTACTATCTTGAGTTCCGTTATGAACACGATCAGGCCGTTCACCGTGCGGCAGATGCCATGCGCAAGTACGGCAAAGCCTTCGGTGAGAAGTTCGGCCGCGACTACTCCGAACTTGTTGAGGGATACAGACTCGAAGATGCGGATATTGCGATCGTTGCCATGGGTTCCATCTGCGGTACCACCAAAGATGCAATCGACGAGATGCGTGCGGAAGGCAAAAAGGTCGGCCTCTTAAAGATCCGCTGTTTTCGTCCGTTCCCGGCAGCAGACATCGCAAAGGCGCTTGCCCACGTCAACACCGTTGCAGTTCTTGACAAGAACATCAGTCTCGGTGCAAAGGGTGCGGTCGCCATTGAGATCAAGGAAGCCTGCTACGGCTCCGGTATTCCGGTCTATGACTACATCCTTGGTCTTGGCGGACGCGACGTACGCAAGAAGGACATAAAAAAGATTGTAGAACTTGCCGAGAAAGGTTCCGGCGATATGTTCTACGGACTGCGCGAGGAGTTGTTATAAATGGTAGATCGTACAATTGAAAACTTCGACTGCGGCCACCGCGCCTGCGGCGGCTGCGGGGCATCGTCCGCGGTCCGGATGATCCTGAAGGGAGCAGGAGAAAACACCATCGTCGTGAGTCCGACCGGATGTCTTGAAGTGTTCTCCACCCCGTACCCGGAGACCGCATGGAAGACGCCTTGGATTCACTCACTGTTCGAGAACGCATCCGCTGTTGCGTCGGGCATTGAGGCATCCCTCAAAAAACAGGGAAGACTCGACAAGGAAAAGATTCTCGTCATCGGCGGAGACGGCGCGACCGTTGACATCGGTATGCTCTGCATCTCCGGAGCATTCGAGCGTGGTCATGACTTCACCTATGTCTGCTACGACAACGAAGCCTACATGAACACCGGTATCCAGCGTTCCGGTGCAACCCCGTATGACGCGGACACCACCACCTCGCCGTCCGGCGCATGCTCAACCGGCAACAACCGTCCCAAAAAGGATCTCCCGCAGATTCTCGTCGCCCACAGTTCTCCTTATGTGGCAACCGCCACGATGGCATACCCGATGGACCTGATGAAAAAGGTCGAGAAAGCCATGAACACGCCCGGGCCCTGCTACATTCAGGTACACGCACCCTGCTGTACCGGATGGGGATTCGACGGCGCAAAAACGATGGAGATCGGAAGAATGGCAGTTGAGTGCGGCCTGTGGCCGTGCTACGAGATGGTTGACGGCAAGATTACTTCAGTGAAAAAGGTCAAGCGTGTACTGGTCGATGAGTATCTCAAAGCCCAGAAACGGTTCCGCCACCTCTTCAAGCCGACCAGAAACGATGCAGAGATTGCAAAGATTCAGGCAATTGCTGATGCCAACACCGCAAAGTACGGCATTGACATTGAATAAATCTTTTTTTCCAAGCGCTCTTATCCGAAGAGATACAATATAGACTGTAATGACTTTTGCAACAGACATACTGTCCCTGCTGTTTCATCCAAAAGAGTTCTTTGCAGACGCGAGCCGTACGCAGTCCTTCAAACTACCGATACTCTACACGGCAGTGTATGGAATCCTCACCGCGGCTGTCGCGTACCAGGGAGCGGCCGCCGCCGCGGAACTGATCGGCATGCCGGACGCTGCCGGAGTGCTCGGCGCAATCGGTGCAGTAACCGGATTTATCACGGCCTTCATCGTATGGGTCATCGTCGCCGCATTCTTCTTTGTGTTCATCAAGTTCATCACGCATACCACTGCCGGATTCAAACCGTTCCTTTCCGTTACCGGCTATACTTCACTTCCGATTCTGATCGGAATGGTTTTCATGCATCTTGCGGGAGCTATCTCGCCGGGAATCTTTGACGGGTGGACGGGCTATCTTCTGAGCTTCGTGATTCTGCTCTGGTGCATGCCGATCTGGATCTACGGATTTTCCTCCGCAGGAAACGTTCCGTCGCACGCCGTCTTTACCGCGCTGCTGATTCCGATTCTCATCATGGTTTTCTTCACCGCATATGAGACCTACACAGCCATTGAAGCGGCAAGGCAACTCGCAGAGACCGGAAGCATCAACGGCGTGCAGGTATCGTATCAGCCTCCAAGATAAATCTCTTTTTCAAAAAAAAATTCGGAAATTTTTTTCCACGAAAAAATATTTTTTCAAAAAAAAAGATTAAAGATACTGAGTTGCTTTTCGTCTCAGCCGCCAGTACCGGTACCCGACCCCACAGAAGAGAATGAACCACAGACCCATACAGATCACGAAGTACTTCTCATAGCTTGCCGGATAAAACCGCATCTGAATCTCGCGTTTGTCCGTCCAGACGACAGCCGTCTCATACTGCGTCGTATTCGCGACAATGCCCAGTTCTTGCAGCTGCTGTGTCTCCCCGGCAATCTGATACGTCTTACCGTCATTACTCACGGGACCAAGAAGCAGATTGTTCGTATGAAATCCGGCCGGGAGAAGTACCGTGGTGTTGAACGGCGAGAGATACTGCGCATACATCAGATAGCCGTCAAGCGGCGCATCATAGACAAGCGTATAGTTGCCTTCCGGAAAACTGATCTGCGTGGAACTCTGCCTCGTGACATTCACAACTGTTCCGTTCTCCGCAGTAAGCGTAAGGTTCGTTGCTTTCAGTTCCGCACCCTCGCCGATAAAACCCGGAGTGAGCAGCAGGTAACCGCTCTGGTTTACCAGAGTAACCTCTGCGGAGAAGGATGTCCCGTTCTCCGCAACATAGTAGGTTGCCGTGTTCGCGGATACGGGGACAATCAACAGTATGCCTATCAGCAGTACTGCAGTTACAGCACAGAGAGCAGTGCCGGAATAGTCGGGTCGATCTCGATTGGCGGGTTGCATTGTTTAATCACCGTCTCCGGATCCTTCAAGAGGTGGCCGGTAACCACACAGACAATCTTCTCTTTTGGATCCAGCATGCCCTGCTCGGCAAGCTTGCGGATGCCGGCAACCGACGCTGCAGATGCCGGCTCAACACCGATACCCTCATAGCGGGCAAGGTCGCGCTGCATGGCAAGAATCTCAACATCCGTTACAAACTCTGCGGTTCCTTTTGTTTCGCGGATTGCGCGGAGTGCTTTCTCCGCATTCACCGGTGCGCCGATGCGGATTGCGGATGCAACCGTCTCCGGGTTCTGCTCCACCACAACCTCGGGCAGGTTTCCTTTGATTGCATTGACGACAGGCATCGCACCTTCGGCCTGAATCGCGGTCATCATCGGCAGCGTGTCAATGTAGCCGACATCGCGCCATTCGCACAGGCCTTTGTACACCGCAGAGATGTTTCCTGCATTGCCGACCGGCAGAACAATTCTGTCCGGCACGCAGCCGAGCTGATCAACCGCCTCAAAGCCGATGGTCTTCTGACCCTCAAGCCGGTACGGGTTGATGGAGTTTAAGAGATAAATGCCGTGGCTGACGCAGAGCTCGTGCACCATCTCAAGAGCGCGGTCAAAGTTGCCGCGAATCGAGATGACCTTTGCCCCGTGCATCAAAGCCTGCGCAACCTTGCCGAGCGCAACGTGACCTGCCGGCAGCAGAACAACCGCCGGCATTCCTGCCTTTGCCGCGTATACTGCCATTGAGGCGGAGGTATTGCCGGTAGAAGCACAGGCAACAATATTCTTGCCGAGCTGTTTTGCCATCGAAACACCGAGTGTCATGCCGCGATCCTTAAAGGAACCTGACGGGTTCATACCCTCGTGCTTTGCATACAGATTCGGCAACCCGAGTTCTTCACCGATTTTCTTCAGGTGGTAGAGAGGGGTTCCGCCCTCCTGAAGGGTTACCGGTTCGATTCTGACCGGCAGGAACTCCTTGTATCTCCAGACCGAGATCGGACGTTTCTGCAGTTCTTCACGGCTGACGGTGATCTCATCGAGATCATATTTGACGGCCAGGAGATGGCCGCATTTTTCACAGTTGTATACAATTGCGTCCGGAGGATACTCCGCACCGCAGTGGACACAGACGAGACGATACATGCTGTATGTATTTGGTGTTGAAACGTTAGAATGTTATTCCCATACGACTTTTTTCGCCGGTACTCCGGAGATTTTCAGAAAGACAATCCAGAGAGCCGCAGGCACAAGAACTGCCGCCCACTTCGCATACCCGACAGGGATTTTTCCTGTGAAAAATCCGAAAAACACCACAACCGCAACAACCGCGAGAGCGACCGCAAACATCTTCGGCCTGAGATCGGATCCGTCTCCAACAACCGTTCCGCGAATCCGGCGGAACCGGAACGGATAGAGATAGTGAATGCCGGAGTTGTCGCAGGTGTCCTCCAAGAGATGCAGGATGCAGCCGAGCAGGAATGCCGCGCCGAAGATCCAGATGAGAATGTTGTCCTGCAAAAACTCCAGATGCGGAAGATAGGAAAGCGCGTAGCAGAAGAGCCACAACCAGAGCGTGAGCAGTGCCGACATGCAGACGATGCCGATCGGTGAGTGCGGCAGTTCGCGGTGTCCCTGCTTCGGGAGAATTTTCTGGCCGAAGATGCCGACAAAGATGATCGAGAGCGGTTTGTAACAGAAGAGGTAGAGGAAGTAGCCGAACACCGGTGTCAGGAAAAACCGCCGGCCTTTTGCCCCGGGAATAGCCGCGTGGAAGATCGCAGAGCCGCGGCCTTTGTCCACATCCGGTGCAATCGATCCAAAGAAGATGCCAATCAGAATGACAACCGACCATGACCAGTGGATGAGTCCGGCGACCGGGGCGAGGATGACGAGACCGGTCAGGAGGCTGAGCAGTATATGGGTTGAGCCTTTCACGAAGTAGTATTGGATTTGCCGGAAAAATAATCAATGGTTATCTGGTCTGCGGAGAAATAGAATAACAGTTATGGCTGCGAAAAAGTCTGGACGATCCGGCGGGCGGCGCCGGAAAAAATCGAATAAAATGCAGAAGCAGATTGTGGGAATCCTGGTGGTGATCGTGGCCGCGGCATGTATTCTGCTCTTCGGCGGAGCTCCGGGCTCTGTCCCGGAGCTGGCACCGCTGATCACGGATGAACATGCATTTGCGATGCATGCAATCGATGTGGGACAGGCGGATGCCATCCTGCTTTCCAAGGACAATACGTACGCATTAATCGATGCAGGCGAGACGATGTCCCCCTCGGAACGCGAGGCGCAGGATAAACTGTTTGCCTATCTTGATTCGCTCGGAGTGAAACGGCTTGAGTTCCTGCTGCTGACGCATCAGGATTACGATCACATCGGCAGTGCCCTTGATGTGCTGAAAAGATACGAAGTAGGTACAGTCTATGACAATGGGGTGACCCACACCTCGGCAACCTACGAGAAGCTGATGCAGTACATTCTCGAGGAAGATATTCCCTACCGCGTGGTTTCCGCGGGAGACACAATCTCTTCACCATGGAACGATGTTACGCTGAACGTTCTCTCGCCGCAGAAGGATCTGATTATGTCCGGGTCGAGACCGGACATCAATGAAAACTCTGTGGTGATGAAGGCGACCTATCGGAATGTGTCCTATCTTTTAACCGGTGACGCGGAAAAGAAGGCTGAAGAGGCAATGCTTGATGCAGGAGAGGATCTGAACGCCGATATTCTGAAGGCGGGACATCACGGAAGTTCCACGTCATCAACACAGAAGTTCCTGAACGCGGTACGTCCTGCGGTGATTGTGATCAGCGTCGGCGAGGGCAATGAGTACGGCCACCCGCACAAGGAACCGCTGGAGCGGTTTGTGCAGATGACGAAACACATTTACCGGACGGATATGGACGGAGATGTGGTGGTGACCACCGATGGCGAGGTCTATTCTGTTGCGACACGCAAACCGCATGTGTATGAGAATGTGATTGTGCCGAATCAGCCCGCAGCGGAGGCATGATGGAGAAGC
>JAISHD010000020.1 GCA_031262705.1 Methanocalculaceae archaeon
TCCCCACAATCTTCTCCTGCAGGCTCGGTTTCTTCTCAGCAGACTTCTTACAGAGACACAAAGGCATTGGCTACTATGTTTGCATCTTTGATAAAATAAGATAACAGGATGGAAAAATCAGAATACTTATATAATTCACACGTTAATATTAATGACGCACAGTGCCTTTATAGCTCAGTCGGGAGAGCGCCAGACTGAAGATCTGGTTGTCGCCGGTTCAATTCCGGCTGAAGGCATTCCTTTTGGGTATTTTTTACTGTTTTTTCGAATACGGAAACGTAGCAAACAATCTTCCGCAAAAATACCTGACTCCCAAAAAAGAAAAAAAACGGTTCACTCAACCAGCAGCAGCATAACCGTTGTCATCAGCGTATTCAGAACCGACCCGCCTGCGACTTCCGTACACTCCAGCACATCCAGCTCCCATCCCGTCGCCGCACACGTTGCATACACGTCAATACCCGCAGCCTCCATACTCGGCCGCATCTTCCTGCGGTTCTTACAGTCCGTAATCACCGCTCCAGCCTCCTTCGCCGTACACTTCCCGCACCAGCCGCACTGATGCCCCGTATACCCGAATGCCTTGTAAAACCCGTCGTGAAATGCCATCTCCTCCAGCTCGAACATCACCGTCTGCACATACCGCGTCATCTCCCGCGATACCAGCCGTTCCGGTGTCGTCTCTCCCACATCACCCTCAAACCGCACCAGAAGGGCATGTGAATACCCGTCAAGGGTAGCCTGCGTCTCCGCAGGCGTCGGCGTATAGGGCGGACACGAAAACCGACGCCCGAACCCGTTGCAGCCAAACAGACACTTCATCCGCACCCACTCCCCGGTTACAATCCTGTCCGCCACAATTGGCGTTGCGTCTCCGCCTTTTTCGCGGATGAAGTTCGTCAGTCTGACAATCTCCTCATCAACCGGGTACTTCTTCATTTTGACCCTCTCCGTTTCAGGGCTTCCTCGATAATCTGGGTAGATGAGTTGAGTGTACAGTCGCAGAACGGACCGATCCGCACCACATCCGCACGAATACCCCTCTCCCGCATCTGGGACATCAGCCGCTCCTCCGAAAACTTCTGATTAAACCCAAGCGTAACCACCTCAGGATCAATATCCGCAATCGGCCTGAACATATCTTCCATATCCCCTAACATTGCATGATCCACACACCGGAGACCTGCAATCATTCTCAGGCGCTGCTCCTCAGGAACAATCGGCCGCGGCTTATGTACCACATTCCGTTCCCGCGCAACAACCACCCACAGCTCATCGCCAAGCTTCCTTGACTCCTCCAGATAAAACAAATGTCCGGGATGCAGAATATCAAACGTCCCGGTTGCAACAACTCTTCTCACGCAGAAACAACCTCCAAAGACTTCTCACGGCCCTCGCGATCAAAACATCGCCACGAATCCGCCTCAAACGGATCGCCCACAATAATATGACACTGGCCCGTCTCCGCAAACGTCTGCAGATCCGCAGCCGACGGCCATAACGCACCGTTCGGGTGACTGTGCGCAGTTCCTGCAATCTGCATCCCGAGCGGCACCATATCCATAAAAATGGTCGCACTATCGCTCGTAACCGTCGTTCCTGCAATCGGATACACCGTTGTAATCACACCCTTCTCTGATCCAAGCATCACAATAAACTCATCGGGAGAACTCGACCTCCCCATCTCAAGAAGCAGATCCAGGACTTCCCGGTCGATTGCACGAACGAACATATTCTATTTATGTTGGCGTGACGGAGAGATAATCATTCACATGCGGTCCGACGAAGTCACCGGCCTTGGAACAATCACCTGCAACGGACACGAAATCCCCTACACCGTCATATACAGCAGCCGCAGAAAATCATGGGCAATAGAAGTCAAAACCGATGCCTCCGTCATCGTCCGCATGCCGCAGAGCATCCCTCCCGAAAAAGTCAGAAAACTCGTCGAAACCAAAAGCGAGTGGATAGCCTCTCAGGTACAAAAATACTCCTCCCGTCCCCGAATCACCCGCAGCTACACCGACGGGGAAACCCTTCCCTTCCTCGGTCAGGAGCACCCGGTTGTCCGTAAAACCGGCAGTCCTGCAAAAGCAGAATTTACCGACGACCGGTTCCTCATCACCATCCCCGACGGCTTCACCGAAACCGATCAGACAGCCGTTGCCCGTGATCTGATCATCATGCTGTACCGGAGAATCGGTACAGATCCTCTGGAAGAGATCATCCAGCACTATGCTCCCCTCGCAGAAGTTGCCCCTCCCCGGCTCCGCATCCGGCTTCAGGAACGCAAATGGGGGTGCTGTACTCCAAAAAACGGCATCATCATCAACGCCCGCATCCTCCTTGCCCCGAAAATCGTTGCCGAGTACATCGTCGTCCACGAACTTGCCCATCTTAGATTCCGCCATCACCAGAAAACCTACTGGAACGAAGTCGAACGCCTCATGCCCGAGTACCGTGACGCAGAAAAAATCCTCAAAACCGACGGCTGGCAGTTTGTGTTCTAACGCCAGATAAAAAAATAGAAAAAGGAGGATAACCTTCTGTCAGCCGGATACTCTTATCCGGTGATGAAATCGTCAGTCCGCACCCATGCCGCTGCCTCAACCGGCAGCACAAAGATACGTCCGTCTCCTTTCTTTCCTGTCCGTGCATGTTCACGAATCGTCTTGATGATCGTATCAACATCCTTGTCCGGAATCACGATCTCCAGCTTCGTCTTCGGCAGGGTATGAATCTGCATCCTGCCCGCACGGTACTGCAGGCAGATACCTCCCTGCTCGCCCCGTCCGCGGACATCGGTAATCGTTACTCCCGGAACATTCACTGCCTCAAGGGCATCTACAACATCATCCACCTTCTCAGGTCTGATGACTGCTACAATCATTTTCATGCTGCATTTCCTCCTGCATTAGTTTGTCAGCTGTTCACCGTGCTGTGCAATGTCAAGACCCACATACTCTTCATCATCAGTGACCCGCAGACCCATAACCTTGTTGATAATCCAGGCAAGGGCAAAGGTTACCGCAAAGGAGTAGGCGACCGCAACACAGGCGTCCAGAATCTGGATGCCGAACTGCGCCACGTTTCCTTCGATAAGACCACCGATACCGCCGACTGCTGCAACCGCAAACACTCCTGTCAGGATTGCACCGGCAAATCCTCCCATGCCGTGGATTGCCCAGGCATCAAGGGATTCATCGAGACCTTTCTTGATTCTCCAGGTCAGAACGATGTAGCAGACAACTGCAGTGACGATACCAATGGCAAGAGCACCAAGTACATTGACGAACCCGGCTGCCGGGGTGATACCGACTAAACCTGCAATCGCTCCCGAGATGAAACCGAGCGAGTTCGGTTTGCCGCCTTTCCAGGAAAGGCTCATCCAGGTCAGAGCACCGGCAGCACAGGCGACCGCGGTCACGAGGAACGCACTCGCCGCAAGACCGTTCGCCGCAAGAGCACTGCCCGCGTTGAATCCGAACCAGCCGACGATCAGGAACACACCGCCGAGCAGGGTCAGCGGAATGTTGTGCGGACTCATCGTCTGGGATCCGTAGCCGAGCCGTTTGCCGATCACAAGAGCAAGCGCCAGTGCCGCGAAACCTGAACTGATATGAACTACGGTTCCTCCGGCAAAGTCCAGAGCACCGAGCTGACCGGCCCAGCCTCCGCCCCATGCCCAGTGTGCAAGCGGAGCGTAGACGATCGTCAACTAGACTGCACCAAAGATGAGGAACGCAGACATCTTAATTCTGCCAACTACACCCGAGGTCAGGATGGCAAGTGCCAGACACGCAAACATCATCTGGAAACAGATGAACAGCATATCGGGAATCCCGCCGGACACACCGTCGATTGTGATGCCGTTTAAGCCGAAGTACTCAAGACTTCCAATGAACCCGCCGAAATCACTGCCGAAGGCAAGCGAGTATCCGACGACAATCCACTGGATGATACCCAGGGCGAGGGCCACAAGGGACAGCATCATGGTTGCGATGACGTTCTTTTTCCTTACCATTCCACCGTAGAACAGACCTACTGCGGGAACCATCAGCAACACTAATGCGGCTGAAATAAGCACCCAGGCTGTCGCACCAGTATCAAGATCCATAGTAATTCACCAAGTAGCACGGCACATATACAAAAACCCGAAGCAGAAAAGTTCCCCCCCAATCCCCTGCGGTGCGAAAACACCACAGGTTGAGGAAAATCCCGTTCTACTCGAAACCTTTTGTGGTGTCTTGTGCTGGTACTAATATTGATGCTCCACATATATAAAATAACATGGCACATGTTAACTCGTGTCATGACATAGTTTGTATCCCCGGAGTTTCCGATACCTGTGCGCACAAAGAAGCATACAACCAATAGATACCAGCACCCATTATAGAGTAATATGAAAGCCTGCATTATGTGCGGTGGCGAAGGCACCCGTCTTCGTCCCCTGACATTTGAGCGGCCCAAGCCGTGCATCCCGATAGCGAACCGTCCGTCCATTGTCCATCTTGTCACACACCTCGCAAATCTCGGCTTCACCGACATCGTCATCACCATCGGCTATCTTGGTGATGAAATTCAGAAGGCGCTCGGTGACGGGGCGCTCTACGGCGCAACCATCACCTATGTTCCCGAAAAGATCAAACTCGGCACTGCCGGTTCTGTGAAGAACGCGGAAGAGTATCTCAACGATGCACCGTTTCTCGTAGTCGGCGGCGACCACATGACCGACCTCAACGTCCTTGAGTTCTACCGTGAACACATGAACTCCTCGGCGATTACCTCAATCGGTCTCATCAGCATCGAAGACCCCCACGAGTTCGGCATCGCCGAACTCGACGCATCCCTTCGTATCCGTCGGTTCCGTGAAAAACCCTCGCCCGGGGAGATCTTCTCAAATCTTGCAAGTACCGGAATTTATGTCTGCGATCCGAAGATCTTTGAGTTCATTCCCAAAGACACCAAATTCGACTTCGCCAAAGACCTTTTCCCCCTCCTGATGGAGAAGGGATACCAGCTGAACGGCTGGCTTGCACGCGGCAACTGGACTGATGTCGGCAACCCCGCTATGCTCCGGGCTGCAGAGAAGTGGAAACTGCAGGAGAACGCAACGACCAGCGTTGCCGGAACGCTCAATGCCAAGGATGCACACATCACCGGCCCGGTGCGGTTCGGCGACGGTATCACACTCGGTGCAGGTTCGCGTGTCGTCGGCCCGGTCTTCATCGGCAGCGGTGCAACCGTCGGTGAGAACGTCATTATCGGCCCTTACACCAGTATCGGTGAGAATGTTCTGATCAAAAATAATGCAAAAATATTCTCCTCCTCTATCTACAACGGCGTCGTAGTCGGGGCAAACACCACCATCTCCGGCAGCATTATCGATATCGACACCATCATCGGCGACAACTGTTCCATTGAGCACAACACCGTGGTCGGTCCCCGGTCGGTTCTGCGAAACTCGGTAACCATCCACTCCGGAACACGCCTCTGGCCCGAGGTCATCGTGCCGGAGAAAGCGATCGTCAAAGAACACATGCTCAACGAAAAGTTCGACACCCGCTGTGAAGGATCATAAATCCTCTTCCCACATTCTTTTTTCACCGGACAACAAACCAGTCATTCATGAAATTTTCCGGTAAAGTTGCCGTAGTCACCGGAGCCGCAAAAGGCATCGGCAGATCCGTTGCGTTTCTCTTCGCAAAAGCCGGAGCAAAAGTTGCCGTCGTTGACATCGACGAAACCGAAGGTGCAGCCGCCGCAGCCGACATCATCGCCGCCGGAGGAGATGCCCGTTTCATTCACTGCGATGTCGGATGTGAATCTGACATTCTTCAGATGGTTGCCGAAGTCACGCAAACTTTCGGCACCATTGACATCCTCGTAAACGACGACGCACTCCAGCTCAACAAAGGTCTGCTTGAGACCACTGCCGATGAGTTCAGGCATGTCATGGACGTAAACGTCACCGGTACCTTCCTCTGCACCCGTGAGGCGGCAAAACTCATGATCGCACAGAACAAAGGTGGTGCAGTCGTCAACTTCTCTTCAACCTTCGCCGTGGTTGGTTCACCCGGCTACCTTGCCTACCATGCTTCCAAGGGAGCGATTGCTTCCTTCACCCGCGCCGCAGCCGTAGCACTTCTGCCGCATGGTATCCGCGTCAACGCTGTTGCACCGGGAACCACCGAAACCCCCGGTCTCTACGACGGTGCCCGCGACACCGGAGATGTACAGGCAGGTCTCGCAGGTTTCCTCGCCCTTCAGCCGCTGAAGCGGTTCGGCAGGCCTGACGAGATCGCACAAATCGTCCTCATGCTTGCAAGTGATGATGCATCCTTCGTCTATGGAGCTGTCTGGATGGCGGACGGAGCCTACACCATCGTGTAAAAACGAAAAAAAGTTAATCGTGGAGGTGCATGCCGGCCCGCCGGACCTCAAGCTCCTCCTCCACCTTTGCAAAATCCACGTCCGCAGCTTTAAGGGCGACCATCAGATGGAACAGCAGATCCGCAGCCTCCCCCACAATCGCCTCCTCGTGTCCGTTCTTCACCGCAAGCACAAACTCGCAGGACTCCTCACCCACCTTTTCGAGCGGCTTATCGATACCTTTCTCATGGAACAAAAGATGGCGGACATACGATTTCCTGCCCGGATCCTCTTTGGCACGTTCGCAGATAACCTGCCACAACTCATCAAACACCTGTGCATCCGTCATGCTTCCTCCTCCTTTTCACCCGGAACCGCAATGTCCCCGATATCTTTACCGTAGAATCGGCGGGCCAGCTGGCGTGCCTTCTCGATCGTTGACCCACCCTTGCCGATTGCAAGACCGACATCACTCTTCTCCGGAACAATAACCGTCACCGGGTGATCATCTTCGCCGAACAGCACCTCCAGCACCTCCGCGGGCTTGAACATGTTTGCAATAAAATGATCCGGCTCCTCGGAAAACTCCACCATCTCGATCCGTTTCCCGAGAACCCGTGACATCTTCTTGATATTGTCACCGCTCTTCCCGATTGCAAGGCCCATATCTCCCTGCCTGATCACGTAGATGATCCGGTCAAACCGGTCGTCAATCAGACAGTCAATCGCCGTAGCTTTCGTTAAAATCCGGAGTTCCTCGATATACCGGCGTTCTTTAAAGCCGATAGTCCGTTCCATTGCATATTTGTCGATAATATCCATACGTATCAGAAATTTTCCTATTGCAACAATTTGATGCGGAAGGGCAGCCTCCGCAGTATTCGGTAATGGTTGGGTTAGTAGGATCTTCCTACCAGAGCAGCTTTGCCTGTCTTGCCACAGATGATGCACGGGCCCTCGTCATCGACCAAATACCTGCTGCGAACCTCGGTTCCCAGAAGACTTGCGTTTGTCAGCTCTTCAAGTTTATCTGCACAGTCGCGGCATCCGCACCAGTGAACAACCACTACGTTGCCGTCCAGCTTCTCATGACACTCCTCAGGAGTTGCAGCCGTCATCAGATGGCTTTCCAGATGATTCTCCGCACGCGCAAGAATCTGGTCATGTGCCTCGTCGAGAAGTTTCTTTACCGACTCTGCAGCATTCTCGCGCGGGACAAACGTCTTTACACCAAGACGGTTCACACAGACGAGCTGATTGTTGTCAAGATCGCGGGGACCAAGCTCCACCCTGAGGGGGACGCCGTGCAGTTCCCAGTGATAGTACTTTGCACCAGGGCGCATATCGCGGGCATCCGTCTTCACGCGAAGACCGGCTGCTTTGAGTTCGCTCTCCAGCGTCTTTACCGCTGCAAGAATCTCATCGCCGCGTTTGCCAACGATGACCGGAATGATGACAACCTGCGTCGGGGCAACGGTTGCCGGAAGCACCAGTCCTTTGTCGTCTCCGTGGACGCCGATGACCGCGGCAATGCACCGCTCGGAGATGCCGTAGCAGGTCTGTGATCCGAACTGCTGAACACCCTCCACATCCTCATAGGTGATGCCGAACGTCTTGGAGAAGTGGTCGCCGAGATGATGAACCGTTCCGATCTGAAGGGTTCTGCCGTCAGGCATCACTGCGTCAACCGCCATGGTAAAGTCCGCGCCCGGGAACTTGTCCCAGTCGGGCCGCTTGGAGATGATGATCGGAACGCCGAGGTCGCGGTAGAATTCCTGTGACAGAGTAAGTTCATACTCAACCTGCTCATTTGCCTCATCCCAAGTTGCATGCACCGTATGGGACTCCATAAAGGAGGTGATCTCCCGAAGCCGGATCAGCGGGCGGGTATGTTTTGTCTCGTACCGGAATGTGTTCACAACCTGGTACAGTTTCAGCGGGAGGTCAGCATGCGACCGGATCCACAGGGAATACATCGGATAAATTGCCGTCTCCGAGGTCGGACGGAGTGCAAGTTTTACATCCAGCGGAGAAAGACCGCCGTGCGTGACCCAGTACACCTCATCTTCAAAGCCTTTGATGTGCTCGGCCTCCTTCATGAACTCCGTCTCCGGAATCAGAAGCGGGAAGAGTGTTTCCTCATGATCTCTGTTTAAGAGGCTGCGGAGAAGCGTGTAGGTGTGGTTGCGGAGCGCAAATCCGAACGGATACCACACATACAGTCCCTTCACCGGATAGCGGACATCCATAATCTCCGCACGCCGGATAACCTCATTGTACCACGCGCTGAAATCACTTCGCGGCGGTAATCCTTCCGTCTCATCTGCCATGTTGTATATACACCTGAAGCAGTAGATCTATGCGCCGAGAGAGTATTAAGATAACCAACCGGTTGGCGTTGTACCTAAGTTTATTGACTACGAATGATCGTTGAAGCAGTATGCGAATCGGCACGCGGTTGAAAATTTCTGCGTGTTCTGTGTTTTCCCGCAAAGCGGCGAGCACGGTTTTGCCGTGCGAATCGTGGGATGCTCAAGAATAAAGCTGCAGCAGCCGTCTCAGGTGAGGAACGGAACCGTGAGATTTACAGCTCAAGAACCGGTCTCCCGCCGCCGGTGATGCACTCGCCGCCGGATCTCCCTACCACATAGGTGTCTTCGACACCAACCGTTCCGACACCCGTGACTCCAGCTTTCGGTTCAAGTGCAATAACCATGTTTTCTACAAGCGGAGAGTCAAAGCCCCGTGCAATCACCGGCCATTCGTTTACCACAAGACCGATGCCGTGACCGAGGAACGAAACACGGCGGCTGCCGTATCCCATAAAGTTTTCCGCAAGTACGGGGCTGAGGCCGGCAAGAACATCGGCATAAATTTCGGATGGAATATTGCCTTCTGCAAGAAGATCTGCTGCTTTTTTCTGAACTTCAATGCACTCTTCATGAAGACTCAGCGCATGTTCCGGCAGTTTTCCCCCGAAGGAATACACCTGTGTCTTATCCGTATGGTATCCGCAGTATCCGTAGCCGATGTCCACAAACACCATGTCCCCTTTTGCAAGGATACGATCTCTGCCGCCGACAGAAGGAATAGCCGCTGACGCACCCATCATGCCGCCCGGTCCGTCAAAACAGGTTGGTACAAGTGTTGTTGTGCCAAAACCCGCCTGACCGATCTGCATCTCTGTCTCAAACCCGGCAAACCGCACCACTCCCTGATGGTTCATATCCATCATTGCCCGATAGAGTTCGCCGAACAGCTGTGCCTCGCTCATTCCCTCGCGCAGAATCTCCGGCACAACCTCCATCAGCAGCACGTCATGATCGCGGCCTGCTTTTTTCTGGAATGCAAGTTCATACGGACTCTTCACCGCACGGATATTCAGCATCACCGGGTCGAGTGCAAGTACCGCATCCAGCCGGAAATATTTTTGCAACCGGTCAAGCATCGCAACCGGCACCTGATCCGTCTCAATAAACGTCCGCCCGAGATCTGCGGGGAGAAAATCCTGCATGTCGCGGTAACTTTTCATCGGATAAACTGCATCAAGCGGCGACTCCTCACGTGCCCGCTCAAAACTCCGGCGTACAAAAAACTGTACATCTCCGTCCCTGCGCAGAACCAGAACACCGTCCTGAATCGTTCCGGTAAGGTAGTAAAGATTGACTCTTCCGAAAACAAGGGCCGTATCCCAGGATGCATCGGAGGTATCAAGTGCTGAGAAAAGGTGTGCAAGCCGCGTGTCTGACTCGGATTTGGGAAGTTTCAGATACATGGGAATCTCCGTTGGAAAAATCTCTGATGTGATATGTCGCAGCCGGATTTAAGATTGCGGGTTTGGAGGAAATCGTCCGGAATTACTCTATCTCATCCGGAACCCGCCGTGGTTCGCGGATGAATCACGCGTCCGAAAGAACCATCATCGCGATCTCCGGCGTCACAAACGTCTCCACCAACGCCGCAATAATCAGAAGCGGAACGACCACCAGCAAAAACCGTGTCCCGTACCACAGGCATGTTGTTCCGGCATTATCTCTCCCCTGTGCATCCAGATACAGAGACCGTCCGGTCTGCAAACCCAGGGCCGCCGCCATGAGAATTGCTGCAATCTCAAAGATGCCGTGGGGAACAATCGTCGCCGCAAACACCGACACATCGTACCCGCGCAGCATGACGCCTGAGATGCTGCCGATCACATATCCGTTGGAAACCAGAACAAACAGTGTAACCGCTCCAAACGTCATTCCACCGATAAACAAAATTAAACAGACCTTCAGGTTATTGAAAAAGATCTGCCAGGACAACAGTGCAGGAGCCGACGTGTCCAACTCGGTTGTGGAGCTCTGAAACGTCACCACAATCTCATCGGTCGTCGCTTCCGGCATCTCAATAAACGCGGTATAGCCGTAAATACAGGATCCAAAGAACAGTACCACAACAACCGCGAGCGCCACGAAGTAGATCTTTTTGTCCGACATCATCAGATAAACAGCACCATCCGCAGAATATCCCGCACACCCGGTGCAAATCCGACCGTAATCATGGCAAGCAGCACCAGATGCCAGATCTCGGCCATGCCCTCTTCTTTGCGGAACATCTCCAGAATCCAGATGGCCGGAATCAGCACCGCCATTTTAAGGGGGAACATCACAAAGGCTGTTCCCGTAAGCTGGATCAGGGCGTCTCCCAAGACATGCTGCTCAATATAGTGCATCGGATGGAGATCCAGTGCAAAACTCGTTGCCGATGCGTCCAGCAGCTGTCCGAAGATCAGAATCTTGTACAGCGGATGCGTCACATATTCCCATCTGAACCCATACCGGAGCAGTGCCCAGAACAGAAACGCCGCGACGACTGCTATCACCAGAATGCAGCCTGCAACCCAGAGTGCAAGTTCCGTCCGGGTAACACCCCACCAGCAGAGGAACGCAAGGCACACCAGATTCGATACAACCCCGACCCAGAAGTACGGTTTTGTGTAGGATGCAACAACTCCGTGCTTTTCCAGGGTCCGTGACAGTACCAGAACCAGAATCGTGTACAGCAGCACCACGAAAAAGATCGGCGGTGTAACAAACAGCACCCACCATGGTTCGGGGATGCAGCCGGTATCTTCCACAACCCGGAGAACGCCACCGAAAACGACAAAGGGCATTGATGCTAAGATAAGCTGTGTGTCAACCCTGATATTATTTGCCCGAACCCAGCGGTAAAGAAGATAAAGGGTGACGAGCAACAAGATTGCACACGTAATTGTCAAATAGATATTATACGGCTGGTCTTCAAGGACCGCATCGATATAGTATTTTTGTATGAACGCACCTATTTCATTAAACATGTGGGGCCCTGACCGTGAACGTAGACAATATTAGGATACTAAAGGATAAAACCTTTGACAAATCCCGATGGATTCAGATGCCGCGCAACGTCGTGGTAGGCCATGATGCCCTTCTGCAGATTCCGGGAATCATTGACGACCTCGGCATTGCAGGACCTGTCATGCTCCTGTCGGGTGCAACAACCATGCAGACCGTCGGCGCACGGGTTGCCGGACTCCTGCAGGGACGCCGCCCCGTCACCACCTGTCTTGTCGGCAGAATCACCTACGACGAGATTCAGCGTATCGAAGAAGCCGCAAAGGAAGCAGGAAGCGGTCTCATCATCGCGGTCGGAGGCGGTCGCGTCATCGACACCGCAAAGGTCGTCTCCTACAACCTTGACATCCAGTTTGTCAGTGTGCCGACCGCCGCATCCCACGACGGCATTGCCTCCTCCCGCGCGTCGGTCGTAACCGATGCAGGAAACGTTAGTGTCGCAGCCCAGCCGCCGCTTGCAATCGTAGCCGATACCGGCGTGATTGCAACCGCCTCGCACCGGCTGCTCGCCGCAGGATGTGCTGACATCATTGCAAACTACACCGCCATCCTTGACTGGGAACTCTCCCACCGCCTTACCGGTGAAGCGATCAGTGAGTATGCTTTAACCCTCTCGAAGATCACCGCAGAAATTCTCGTCAACAACGCTGATCTCGTAAGTCATAACGATGAAACCGCCGCATGGATCGTGGTGAAGGCGCTCTTCTCCTCCGGAATTGCTATGAGCATCGCCGGGAATTCGCGTCCCGCCTCGGGCGGTGAACACAAGTTTGCCCACATGCTGGAACGGCTTGCGCCCGGTGCCGCGCTCCACGGCGAAGCCTGCGGACTTGGTACGATCATCGGTATGTATCTGCACGGAGGCGACTGGAAAGGTATTCGCATCTCCCTCAAACGTATCGGCGCACCGACCACGCCGAAAGACCTCGGCATCAGTAACGAGGTCTGTGTTGAGGCGGTTCTGCGTGCCTGCGAGATCCGGCCTGAGCGGTTCACCATTTTTGACACCGGTATCACACGGGAAGCGGCTGTTGCGGCAGTGGAAGCATTGTATGAGGTGTAAAACAGAATGGACGATGCAGAAAAAATAGTTACCATCGTCGGATCCGTGCTTGCTCATGAGGGAGCCGAGTTCGTCTATGCAGGAAAAATCCCCGAATGCAAAAAATGCAAAGTGGCCAAGGTCTGCCACAACGCAAAACTCCGGGAGGGGCGTCGGTATCGTGTGGTAGCAGTCCGTCCGACAAAACACGAATGTCTTTTCACGCCGAAGGGGCGGTTGCCGTGGAGGTGACTGAAGCCTCCATCACTGCTGTTATCCCCACCAGCCAGGCAACCCGCCGGACCCGCATCACCTACACGCCGGTCTGTGACGATCGGTTCTGCAAAGGCTATGCTCTCTGTCACCCCGACGGTATGACGGAGAAAGGGCGCTATGTTGTTCTGGAAGTGCTCAGTTCCTACAACGAAATGTGCCCGAAAGGAAAGAAAAATCTCAAACTTGTCGAACTGCGGCACGTGCCGACATAAGCGTCCCGGCACACGCCGCAATACTTTTTCGGATGTTGATTTGGCACACCCACTCTTTTGGTATATTTTCCATTCCGAAGTACAGTCCTGCAAGTCCTCCGGCGATTGCTGCAATCGTATCCGTGTCCCCGCCGAGTGCTGCCGCCCGCTCAATACAGTCGCGAACAGATGCAGACTTCCGGAAGCAGAAAAGTGCACACCGGGTTGCTTTCACTGCATCAACCGACGGAATAAGGGCTCCGGAAAACAGATCCGTTCTCCCCGCAGCAATCCGTGCCGCTGCAAGCGCATCGTCCCGCTCTCCCCCTGCCAGCAGTACTGCAGCTGCGGTGGAGACAGCCGCACAGCAGTCTCCCGCCGCCGGATTGAAGTGGGTGAACGCCGAGACCCGCCGCGCCTCGGCAGCAGCCGTCCGGGGGTCGCAAACCAGTCCCACCGGTAAGGTCCGCATGACACTGCCGTTTGTCCTGCTCCCGAAGAGCGAGTCCACCGTCTGGACTGCTGCCTCCGGGAGGCATCCCTGTTCCAGCAGGGTACAGAGTGTTTTCGTGGTTCTGCCGAACGTTACCGGGTCGCGCCTGACAATCTCCGTCATGCGCAGAAGAAATGCATCCCGATCAAACGTCTTGCAGGACAGGTACGTCCTGAGGAGCGCGAGCGTCATCATCGTGTCGTCTGTTACCGCACCGGCTTCAAGACCGAACTGTCCTCCGCCCGAAACCGACAGGTTGCAGCGCGATGCCGGGCTCATCCCCTCAAAAGTGAGGCCAACCGCATCACCTGCCGCCGCCCCGAACAGTCCTCCGAAGATCCTTTCCTTCTCAGATATAAACGTCATCCAAATCCTCATATGTGAGTGTTGTTTCATCGGGAAAATACACGGGTCGCACGGGTTATTTTGAAAAACCGCGTGTGTAACAGCCGTGACCGAGCCGTGCTACAGTGTGTCCGGGCCGGATCTTTCTTCTCAGATATAAACGTCACCAATAACCTATATCTGTAAATGAACAGACAAATGTAAGTAATCTTTTGGTACGAGGTGTTTTGAAAATATGCAGAAAGAAGAGTTGCTCCACTTACATATGCTAATGGTTCAGATTAAGAAATACTACGAGTCCGTATCCGGAAATACCGTTTCGACAACCGAGTATGACGCAATGCAGATATCCCCCATCCATATCCATAAAAATAAAAACCTTCACCGTGTCGCTCTTCTCACGCTCGGCAACGAGATCGTTACCGAGATGAACGCCCACAAAAAGCCCCAGACCTCCTTCCCTCAGGATTCCGGTACCGGCGTCATTGCAGAACATTAACTCTTTTCCTTCAAATATGGACGAGCACGCTATTCACCGGGAGATAATCTCTCTCATCTTTGCCTCGTCTTCCCCTGATATTCAGAGCATCAAGCTTTCCGTCTGCCGGAAATACTCCCTTGATGTCATGCCGAAAAACTCGGCAATTCTTGCGGCGGCAACCTCGGAGGAGTATGAATCCGTCCGCCGCGTGCTTTTGGTAAAACCGACGCGGACACTATCCGGTGTTGCCCCGGTCGCCGTCATGACCTCGCCGTGTGCATGTCCGCACGGTAAATGCCTCCCCTGTCCCGGCGGACCGGATCATGCGTTCCAGTCGCCGCAGAGCTACACCGGTGAGGAACCGGCGGCACTTCGCGCCCGGCAGAACGAGTATGATCCCTACCGTCAGGTCACTGCCCGGCTCGGCCAGTTCAAACTGCTCGGCCATCACGTGGACAAAGCGGAGCTGATCATCATGGGAGGCACCATGACCGCACGCGAGCCTGCGTATCAGGAGTGGTTCGTCTCCGAATGCCTTCGCGGCATGAACGAGTTCTCCGGGACACCATCTGCGGCACACAATCTTGCCGAACTGATGACCGAGAACGAAACCGCAGCCGTCCGGTGCATTGCAACCACCTTTGAAACAAGACCTGACTGGTGCCGCGAGGATCACATCAACCGGATGCTTGACCTCGGCGTCACCAAAGTCGAACTCGGGTTTCAGCATACCGACGACTCCCTGCTTGCGCAGAACAAGCGCGGCCACACCGTCGCCGACAGTGTGGAAGCAAACCGTCTCCTGCGCGATGCAGGGATCAAAGTGGGATTTCATGTCATGCCGAATCTGTACGGCAGCAGCATCCCGCTTGATCGGGAAATGTTTGACACGCTCTTCACTGATCCCCGGTTCTGTCCCGACTTTCTGAAAATCTATCCGACGCTGGTAACCCCCGGAGCAGAACTTGAGGAGCTCTGGAAAACCGGGAAGTACGAGACCTACAACGAGGATGAACTCGTTGACCTTCTCGCCTATGCCAAAGAACGGCTTCCCGAGTATGTCAGACTCCAGCGGATCCAGCGCGATATCCCGGCAAAACTCATCGTATCCGGATCTATTCACGGTCATATCCGCCAGATGGCGCAGAAGCGTCTTGCCGAGCAGGGCAAACAGTGCCGCTGTATCCGGTGCCGCGAGATCGGGCGGCGGCCAAGTCATGCATCCGTTGAGGAAAAAACCCTCATCTACGAGTGCTGCGGCGGGACCGAACAGTTCCTTTCCACCGCTGCCGGAGACGCCCTGATAGGATTTGTGCGCCTGCGGTTCCCGGGGAGTGTCTTCCGCGCAGAGCTCGAAGGGGCAGCACTCGTCCGTGAACTGCACGTGTACGGCAGTATCGTGCCGCTCGGAGAACACGGCGAAGGCGAGGAACGCCAGCACCGCTCCTACGGCCGGAATCTGCTATCCCGTGCCGAAGACACCGCCCGCAAAGCCGGATATGAAAAGATCGCTGTTATGAGCGGTATCGGGGTGCGGCCCTACTATCGCAAACAGGGATATGTGCGGACAGGCCCATATATGATCAAGACGTTATGAAGCCGGCCACCTATGAGTTCCTCAGGCAGCGATTCTCTGCCTACTACAACGGAGATGTGCAGGGAGCCGGAGCCGTATACATCCCCGAGGCGCTCACGGAGCGGGAATGGGGCTTCATTTTCTTTTCGAGCGGGGCAAAGGCGGCCGGTATGCGCCGTCACCTTTCCTTCAGTTCTCCCGAGGAGGTACACACGTATCTCAAAACCATGACTCCCGCGCATGTTTACTACTCAACCGCCTACTACGCGCGTCCGGGCGCGGGGCAGATGAGCGACAAGGGATGGCTGGGTGCTGATCTCATCTTCGATCTTGACGCAGACCATATTGTCCGGGGTCCGTACGATGTCATGCTTGCGCGGGTCAAGGAGGAACTGTTCAAGCTCATCGATATGCTGACGTTGGAACTCGGATTTTCCGAGCGTGATCTCCGCATCAACTTCTCCGGAGGCCGCGGCTATCATATCCATGTCCCGACCCTTGCGGTCCGCAGCTGGGACAGTGCCGAGCGGCGCGAGCTGGTCAATTATGTCTCGGGAACCGGTCTGTCCGCAGAGAGTATGCTTGCAGGTCCGGCGAGGGGCAAAGGCTGGCAGAAACGCTACCGCGCAGCCCTGCTTGCAGAGCTTGACAGGATAGCTGCACTGGATAATGATGCGCAGACCGGGTACCTCACCGGTCTGAAGGGGATATCCGATAAGTTTGCCGCAGGGTTCCTGAAAAATCTTGACGCAACCCGCACAACCGCCGCAACCCTTCCGGAGAGACTGCTCGAAAACAAAGTCATCCGGGCAATTGCAAACCCGGAGAACAAACTGTTTCAGGATCAGATTCTCGGGATGGCTGCCCAGGCCGACGAGCCGGTTACCACCGATATCAAGCGGCTCATCCGCCATCCCGGATCTCTGCACGGCGGTTCCGGCATGCGGGTAACCCCGCTTGAGATCAGCCGTCTTGCCGCGTTCGATCCGCTGATCGATGCCGTGGTTTTCGGCGAGCGGCAGGTAACGGTTGAGTGTTCCTTCCCGCTGTCGATGCCGATACTCGGAAACCGGTATGATCTTGCCGCCGGTTCAAACACGGTCCCCGAAGCACTTGCGGTTTTTCTCTGCTGTCGCGGTATTGCAGAGATAGGAGGGGTGTAAATGCCTGACCGCATCAGCATCTCGGAACTTCACGGGTACTTAATCGATGAGCGCAACAGCGGTTCCCTTACCGAGATTCCGGCAACGCTCTACGAAGAGGTGCACGCGGAACTCTCCGCACTGACCAGTGAGGCGCGCAGCATGGGCGACCCGTTCGGAGAAGGTGTGCAGATTCTTTTGAAGGAGCGTGAAAGTCTGCGCGAGTACATCCGCGACCTCTATGCCGAACGTACCCGCAAAATCTTCTCGCTGGCTCTTGCCAAAGCAACCGGCGAAGAGATCAACCGCGAAGAACTCCGCGCAATGGTTCCCGGAGAGCGCTCGCTCTATGAGGTTGTCGCAGACTCGGCCACCGCATGCAGAAAGGCTCTTCTTGACGGTAAACAGATATTAGATACCACAACCGCATTCCACTTCACCCCGGCAGAGGCAGGGACAGTGGCAGATGAGCCTCTTTCGGCTGATGCAGCCTCGTTTGCGGATGCACATGCAGATGAAGTGTTTCAGAACGGCAACGCCGATGCAGAAACTGCTCCCGAATCGTACCGCGTGATTATGGTACAAGAAGAAGTTGAGGAATTTCAGGATTATAGCGGACGGTGCTATGCTCTTTCGCCAGGAGACATCGTTTCGCTGCCACAACCCATGGCAGAAATTCTTTGCAACCGCAACATAGCATTAAATATCAGGCTTCGCAAATAAGTATGGTATTCGGTATCCTTGATTTAGAGGGGACAATATTCATGAAAAAACCAGTAAAATTCAACACCTACTGCCCGTACTGCCGGAAGCACACCGAGCACGAGGTGGAAAAGGTAAAGAAGGGTAAGACAACCGGCCTCCACTGGATTGACCGGCAAAAGGCGCGCCGCAGCTCCGTTGGAAACCGCGGTAAGTTCGGCAAGGTTCCGGGAGGAGACAAGCCGACCAAGAAGATCAATGTACGCTACCAGTGCAAGGAGTGCGGAAAGGCACACCTGAGAGCAGGATACCGCGCAGGCAAATTTGAACTTACGGAGTGAGCAAGAATGGCAAAAGCAACCCGCGAAAACCGGAGCAAGTTTCTGAAGGTTAAGTGCCCCGACTGCGAGCACGAACAGCTCGTCTTCGAGAAGGCATCCTCAAAAGTTGAGTGCATCGTCTGCGGACGCGTCCTTGCAGAGCCGACCGGCGGCAAGGCCGACATCAAAGCTGATGTCGTCGCATCCTACGAATAAATTCGGAAATATCATCAATGAGTGAAAGAGACTGGCCAATTGAAGGAGAACTTGTCGTCTGCAGTGTTGCAGAGGTCAAGGACTTTGCGGCATTCGTTGCCCTGGATGAGTATGAAGGACGTCAGGGGTTAATCCCGATTGCGGAGATTGCCCGTGGATGGATCAAGTACATCCGGGACTATATTCGTGAAGGACAGAAAGTTGTATGTAAAGTCCTTCATGTGGATGCATCCCGCGGCCATATCGACCTTTCCCTCAAGGATGTAAACGAACACCAGCGCCGGGAAAAGATTCAGGACTGGAAGAACGAACAAAAAGCCTATAAGTGGATCGAGTTTGCCTCAAATGACAGTAATGTTCCGATCAAGGTAATTGAAGAGGCAATGTACAAGGAGTACGCCTCACTCTATGGTGCGTTTGAGGATATTGCCGTCTATGGCGATGTAACTCTGGAAAAGTTCTCTCTGGCTGACGTCGCAAGAACCGCACTGGCAAAAGTCGCATCGGAAAATGTGAAAGTTCCACGGGTTACGGTCTCCGCAATTCTGGAACTCACCTCCAATAAACCGGACGGAGTGAATGTGATTCGGCGTGCACTCCGTTCCGCCGAACCCAAGGTTGACGGTGCCGAGATCGAGCTGTTGTATCTTGGCGCACCGAAATACCGGGTAAAGGTTGTTGCCCCCGATTACAAGACTGCGGAGAAAGCTCTGGAAAAAGCTGCATCCGCTGCAATCGGGGTTATGGAGCGTGCTGAAGGTACCGGAAAACTGGTACGGAAACAGAAATAACCGGGTGCGTTATGACTGGTCATATCCGGCAGTGCCCGATTGATCACACCTATACTCTTTTGAACGTTTGTCCGAAGTGCGGTGCCGCAACAGAGTCCGTGCATCCTGCCCGCTATTCTCCTCAGGACCGATATGGAAAATACCGACGGATGGTCAGGTGAATGGAACAGGTAAGTGTGCGCTGGTATGTGGAGGATGTGGCAGCCCACTCCGCAAGCGTGGCAATAGCAGGTCTTCCGGGCGTGGGACATGTGGGGAAGCTGGTGGTGGATCATCTGATCCGTGCGCTTTCTGCGGTGAAGGTTGCAGAGATTACCTCAACGCTGTTTCCGCCGCAGATGTATCTCGGCGAGGATGCGGTTCTTCGTCTGCCGCGCAACGAGATCTTTTTTGTACCGGGAACCGGTGAACATGCCCCGGCGATTTTTCTTGCAGGCGACTGTCAGAGCACCAGCGCCGAGGGGCATTACACGCTTGCGGAAGGGTATCTGCGGGTGTTTGATCTTCTGGGAGTTCACCGCATCTACACGCTGGGCGGCTATGGTGTCGGCCGCATGGTCGAACATCCCCGCGTGCTTTCGGCTCTCAGTTCCTCTTCCCTCAAAGAGGAGGTGCTTGCAGCGGGTGCGGTGATTAATCCTGAGGAGCCGGTGGGCGGCATCATCGGTGCTGCCGGACTTCTTCTTACCCTTGGCCGTCTGCACGGTATGGAAGGTATTGCACTTCTTGGCGAGACGTCCGGCTATCTGGTGGATCCGGTGAGTTCAACCGCGGTGCTGGATGTGCTGGAACGACTGACGCATATCCGGGCCGACCGGACGGAGCTGACCGATCTTGCGGAACAGATGATGATCGAGGTTGCGGCGATTGCAAATGCTGCGATGCCGAAACCTCCGGACGATCTCCGCTACATAGGGTGAGTCATGCAGAAGAATACGGATCTCCATCTGCATTCCTGTTTTTCAATGGCAACGTCCCCGGACATGCTGCCGGAGAATATTCTTGCCGGATGCAGAGTCAAAGGCATCGAGGTTGTCGGTAGCGGCGATGCACTCCATCCTGAATGGCGCAGGATGTGGGAGCCGTATCTGGACAATGAGTTTGGGATCACGGTTGTGCCGCAGACGGAGATCGAGGACTCTTCGCGCGTGCATCATGTGATTCTTGCAGAGACCTTTGATCAGTTTGCCGATCTGCAGGAGATGTTTGCGCCCGCCTGCGGGCATCTGACAACCGCCGGCAGGCCGCATCTGCAATTGAACGGGGAGGAGATTGCATCCGCGGTGCATGAGGTCGGCGGGATGATCGGCCCTGCTCATGCGTTTACGCCGTGGACGTCGCTGTTTGCGGCATATGCTTCGCCTTCTGAGTGTTACGGGGAGGCAGGTTTCGAGTTCTGTGAGCTGGGTCTTTCGGCGGATTCCACCTATGGTGCGGGTATTGCGGAGTTTGCAGATGTTCCGTTTCTTACAAACTCCGATGCCCACAGCCCGACGCCGGTAAAACTCGGCCGCGAGTTTACGCGGATGGAGGTTGCGGCTGATTCTCCCCGGGCGGTTCTCGCGGCAGTTTCTGCGGGCGCGGTTGTGCTGAATGCCGGATTTTTCCCGGAGGAGGGGAAGTACAACCGTACGGCATGTACCCGTTGCTATGCGCAGTTTTCGCTTGCGGAGGCGGAGCGTCTCCGCTGGAGATGCCCGCACGATAAGGGAAGGATCAAGCTTGGCGTCCGTGAACGGGCGGAGAAGCTCTCCACACTTTCTGAACCGACCCCGCGACCGCCGTATCTGAAGATGATTCCCTTAGGCGAGGTGATTGCACGTGTGCTGGGCACTTCGTCGCCGAACACGAAAAAGTGTACAGCGCTGTACGGCAGGTTCATCGAGGCGTTCGACAATGAAATTGCGGTTCTGCTGGAAGTTCCGGAAGGGGATCTGTGCTCTGTGTCGCCGGAGGTTGCTGCGGCAGTGGCGAAGATGCGGGAAGGCAGTGTCACACTGTTCCCCGGCGGCGGCGGCAGATACGGGTCGTTTTCGTTCTGAACAGTTTCCGGTTGCCGCAAAAAAAGGTTCACTGTTTTGCAGCGAGTTCTGCGGCGATTCGTTCCCCGGCGATCTTGATGTATCCTTCATCGATCTCAAATCCTATGAAGGGGATGCCAAGCCGGACAGCTGCAAGGGCGGTGCTGCCGATTCCCATAAACGGGTCCATGACGAGGCGGCAGCGATCGATGCCGTGGTCGCGGATGCACATCACCGGCAGCTGGATCGGGAAGGTGGCCGGATGGGGACGCTCTTCGCGGATGGTTTCGTAGGGGATAAACCAGGTATTGCCGCGGTCACGGATGTCCTGTTTTTTCTGTACCCATCTGCGGACGTTGCTTTTATCCTGATACGGGACGCCGTTTGCAAGCCGGTCGATGGGTACGTTGCCGGTTTTGGTGAAGTGGAAGATGAACTCGTGGCAGTCGTTGTGAAACCGATGGCTGTTGATCGGTTTGTAGTGGCCGACGGCGATACCGTTTTCGGGAATCACTGCGTTGTAAAATCTGCCCATGTCCTCTTTGGGGAGCGCGATGGATTTAATCCAGTGGATCATATTCTGAAGGGTAAAACCGGCTTTCCGGAACTCTACGGCAACATTCATGGGAATCCAGGGGTCTTTGAGACTGCCGCCGACATTGAGATACAACGAGCCGTCATCGGACAGTACACGCACCGCGGCGTTGGCAACTTCGTTCATCCAGGAGAGGTATCCGTTGCGCGGGACGGTGTCGTCATAGGTGGTGTAAAGTTTGCCGATGTTGTAGGGCGGCGAGGTGACGATGACGTCAACGGATCCTGCGGGCAGCCGGTTCATGCCGGTGATACAGTCGCAGTGGTGGATGGTTCCCGGATGTGTCATGGTCAGAGGATTTTTTCTATGGTGATTTCGTAGGAGATGGTCTCACCCGCAAGCGGGTGATTAGCGTCTACGGTGATACTTTTGTCGGTCACGCTGACCACGGTGACAAGACAGGGTTTTTTCAGAACCTCAACTCTGATGATTTCGCCCGGGGCCGGGTCGTGGTCAAGGCTGAGTTTATGCCGTTTGATGGTGACGACGAGTTTTTGTGGTATCTGCCGTAGGCTTTCTCCGGAGGGAGCGTGACGGTGACGGTCTCATTCTCGGATTTTCCGATGAGGGCTTCTTCAAATGCTGGGTTGATCTGTTTTTTTCCAAGCGTGACCTGCACCGGCCTGCTGGAGCGGGTATCCTCAAAGATTTCCCCGTCGGGCCGACGGCTGATGAAGTGAAGAAGAAGTGTGCTTTCGGCAGTGACACCGGTCATGGTTATTCTGTATGTCGGGGATGGTACATTAGTATTTGTCCGGAAATAAAAAGAGAAGAGACAGACTTTACTCCCGCGGGATCTGACACACGCCGAAGTCACCTTTTTTGATTCTCCGGAGCGAGAGCCAGAAGAATGTTGCCACAATGCCGATGGTCAGAAGCGGGGCAAGCCAGATGGGAATGTGCAGACCGAATCCTTCGCCGCACATGATAAGGCCGAGCGTACAGATTGAGTACATCGCACCGTTCTTAAGGTACGCATATTTTCTGATGTTGTCGATGTTTCGGACGGTTAGTTCACGCACGACAACTGCGCCGATACCGTTACCGATCAGAATCAGCGGTACGGACATGGTAAATGCGAACGCACCGATGACACCGTCAATGGAGAAGGTTGCATCAATTACTTCAAGCAGCATCAGTTTGCTTATGTCCGATTTGTTTGAGGTTCCGGCTTCAAGTTCCGCCGATTTTTTGTCGGCAAACAGCCGGAATCCCTGCATGATGAAAAAGATTGCAGATCCTCCCACTGCCGCCACTGCAAGAAGAGCATTGATCTGTGCTGCTGCGTAGCAGATGAGGAACAGAATGATTGCCGCAACTGCGTAGAACCAGGGACCCTGACGGGATATGACACGTTCGCCCGGGACGATGCAGTTCTTCTCTTCGGCCATCCACCAGTGGAGGAAGAGGAATATCATGAAGATACCTCCGGCCAAAAGAAGGAACGGCGCACTTTGTTCAATCGCCATTGATGCGGTGGCGTCGTCGGAGAAGGTTGCGGTCAGTGCTCCGATGGGGCCGAGTGACGGGGTTGAGAACCAGATGATAAGCCACGGCAAAACCCCGCGGATACCAAAGACTGCAATAATAATACCCCAGGTCAGAAACCAGCGGCGCGCCCACGCTTTCATGGTGGACAAAATATCTGCATTGATGATTGCATTGTCAATACTCGCCACGGTTTCGAACGCGACAAGACCGACCACCACTAAAACGGCGTATGCAATCTCCATGCTAATTCATGACATGTTGGGGCTGATCGGTTATTAATATCTCTTTATGTCGTCTGTCACGGACGATTCATTTATGAGGATGTACTCTGATCTATTCACATGAAATTATTTCTCATTTTTTTTGTTCTTCTGTGCGTCATGCTCGTGATACCCGCGGTACTTGCGGATGAACCGGTCAGCAAACTGACGATCGATTCCATTCCGGGCGGGGCGGATGTGCGGGTCTCGGATATGTTCGTCGGATATAGTCCGGTGACGGTTGAGGTTGCCGGAGGGTCAACTGTTTCCGTGTTGGTGCAGCGCAACGGCGGCAGTTATGATATCTGGAGAGGGTCGGTGTATGTTCCAAAGGGGGAGCACATTACGTACACGGCAAGGCTCTACCTGACCGAGGATAAGATCCGTACGACCGGTTATCTGAGTGTCCGATCCAATGCGGAGGGAGCAGAGGTGTATCTTGACAATGGATATATCGGGACGATTACGAACGGGACGCTTGCCAGGGATGAGGTGAAGCTTGGTCTGCATCAGGTGGTTGTGCGAAAGGACGGCTATACGGGTTATACAGATCTGGTGGAGGTGAAGCCGAAGAATATCGCAACCACGAATGTTGATGCGGTTCTGGTTCCGGTGTCGTCCGGCGGTGCAGATGTGCCGACGACTGCGGGAACTCAATCATCAGCGACGGTTCCGCCTGCACCGACGAAGTCGCCGGTCTGTGCGGTTCTGCCGGTCATCGCCCTGTTGGGAGTCGGGGCAGTTCTTCGCAGATGAATGTTCTGTCTTTGTCCGACGGTGAGTCGGCGGTGTTTATTGATGAGACGGTCAGGTCTCTTCAGGAGGCGACAGGTACAGCTGAGGCGGTGAGGAGAATCGGGTTGGCTCTTTGCCGGTACACGGTGTTTGATCTTCAGTATATCGGAGGTTTTATCCGCCGCGAGGTGGAGAAACTGCCGGATCCGTACCGGAGGGCCTACCGTCCTTACAGTTCGGATATGCTGGATCAGTACCATGTGTTTATGCGGGTGTACCGGACGAAAGGAGGTGTTGATGCGCCGCTGACGGATCCGCTGCTCTGGCATGAGTTCTGGGAGATTGCCCGGGTGCAGTGTTTTGTGCGGTCGGGGAAGTCGGATGATCCGTTTCCGCAGATGGAGCATCCGCTGAGTAAGTTTTTTTACCGGCTGGTGTACGGGTATGTGATGCTGATTGCGGGAGGATACGGGCATCCGGTCGGGATGCCGTTTCCGGGAGGGGCAACGGTTCACCGTGAGGGGGAGCGGGTGCTGTGTCCTATCCGGGATAAAGAGCGGGATCTGCCGTCTGCACTGTGTAATTTCTGTCCGGCGGAGCAGGATCCGCGGTACCGGTAATTTTCCGGTGTGCTGCTGCGGTGCTACGGTAGGCTGTGAGTTCGCATGTGCAGCTGTGCCTCTGGCGCTCAAGAGCGAACGGTACATGCTGAGGAAAAGATCTTAAAAGACCCGGTTTCGACAGGCACCCCCTGCAAAGGTGTGTTCGGATGACTGAACGTTTGGAATTTGCGTCTACGATTTTTTTATTTTGAACGGGGAGTTCAGTTCTCCAGCCGAAGAATTCCTGTGGAAATGGGAGTGTTGGATTCCCTTTTTTCGTTCAATCGTGTATGA
>JAISHD010000061.1 GCA_031262705.1 Methanocalculaceae archaeon
TCTCCGACCCATTTGGAGAGCAGCTGCGGGCCTTTGATTGCGATGAAGTTCGCGCCGCTTTCATTCGCGACTGCCTTTGCAATCAGGGTCTTTCCTGTTCCGGGCGGTCCGTAGAGCAGTACTCCCTTCGGTGGATCAATGCCCATCGTTTCAAACAGTTCCGGGTGGCGGATCGGCAGTTCAATCATCTCACGGACGCGGCGGAGTTCTCCTTTGAGGCCACCGATATCCTCGTAGCTGATCTGTTTTGTCCCTTCAAATCCTTCCAGTTCTCCTTCTTCAGAGATCTCAATATCGGTGTTGCGGGAGATGATACACGCTCCTTCCGGTTCGATTGCCGCTATTTTGAACTCAAGATAGGTATTTGGGAGGCGGGTGATGATCGGCAGAATATCTCCTGTCGTTACCGGGAAGTTGATTAGGGACTCGGTGATCTCTTCAGGTTCAGTATCAAAGTTATGGGGCATGTTCAACGGAGGAATGAGGTAAACGCATTCAGCTTCGATCTGTTCTTCAACCGGCCGGACGGCAACACGATCTCTCGGATTGACGCCTGCGTTTATCCGCGTGAATTTATCGATACGTATTTTTCCCTGTTTCCAGTCTGCGGTCATGGCACGCCAGACTTTGGCGAGGGTTTTTGTTTTGCCCTCAATGACAACGAGCTGACCGGGGACGATACCGAGCTGTTTCATTGTGTCCGGGTCGAGCCGTGCTTTTCCTGATCCCTGATCTTCAGGATAGGCACTGTCGACTTTGAGTGATATTTCCGGCATGATTGAGTAGTACAATGCTCTGGAATTGATTAATAATATTCTGGAGAGTGCAGGTTTTTTTGTCCTTCTAATGAGGAGAATTTTATCCCGTGAACGCAAGAGTACTATTCAAGGTTATTCTATGCGTCTGTTGGTGATTGATCCCGGTTTTGGTGCTGCGGGCGATATGATGTGTGGCGCGCTTCTTGCCGCAGGTGCGGACCTCGATGCGGTTCTCTGTGCAATGCGGTCGATAGCGCCGGAACTGTCGGTTTCGCAGGTGGTGCGGTGCGGTATGCCTGCGTGGTACGTCCGGACGCATGCCGGGCCTGCACACCGGACGCCTGCCGAGGTACTGGAGATTGTCCGCGCCGCAGACGCTCCGGCTGCTGCAGTTGATCTGGCCGTCCGGGTATTTTCCCGGATTGCGGCAGCTGAGGAGCAGGTGCACGGGACACATCATGTGCATTTTCATGAAGTGGGTGCGGATGATGCAATTGCGGATGTGCTTGGTGCATGCACGGCGCTTGTGACACTCGGAGTGGACGCGGTGCACATTCTGCCGCTGTCGGTCGGATCCGGAATAACGGTATGTGCCCACGGGACGATGCTGGTTCCGGCTCCCGCGACCGCAGAGATTTTACGAAACTCGGATCTGCGGGTTGCGACCGGTGGTTTTTCCGGAGAGCTGTGCACGCCGACGGGGGCTGCACTTCTTGCGGAGTTTTCAGCGTCGTTTGGAACGAACGAGCACCCCGGAAGGATTCTTTCGGTCGGATGCGGGGCAGGTACCCGTGATCCAGCCGATCACCCGAATGTATTGCGGGTGATGGTAATGGAGATGGAGTCACCGTTTTTTGGTCCGAAGGTTGATGTGCTGGAGACGAATGTGGATGATGTCTCCGGCGAACTGCTCTCGAATGTGGTGTCTTCCCTGATGAATGCGGGGGCCAGGGATGCGTGTCTGGTGCCGATCGTGATGAAAAAGGGACGGCCCGGCTACCTTGTCCGAGTGATCGCTCTGCCGGAGGACTCGGAACGGCTGGCACGCCTGCTTGCCCGGGAGACCGGCAGTCTTGGCATCCGCTGTATATCAATGGTGCACCGGTTTGTGGCTGACCGCCGCATCTCGTCCGAAGCGGTGGTGGTGAACGGGAATACATTCACGATCGATGTGAAGACGGCGTTTATGGACGGTAAACCCTACTCGCGCAAAGCGGAGTTTGATCAGGTGCAGGATGCGGCGGATGCTGCCGGTGTTTCCGTCCGGGATATGAAACGGGTTGTTGAGGGGGAGGCATGGAAGAAGGAGTAGCCGGAAAAGTTTCCACTACTGTTCCGGGGTTTGACCGGCTGCTTGGCGGCGGGCTTGAGCCGCGGATGATTACGCAGTTGGTGGGAGAGGCGGGTTCCGGAAAGAGTACTCTCTGTCTTGTTGCCGCGGTTGCGGTGCTGCGTACCGGAGGCGGTGTGGTGTACATTGACTCCGAAGGATTTTCGGTGGAGCGTTTTTCACAGATTGCGGGAGTGGATACGGAGGAGTGTGCAAAACGGATCTATATCGAAGAGCCGATGACATTTGCGGAACAGGGGGGCATGATTGCCGGATGCGAGGCGCTTTTACGTGCGGGAAAGGTACAGCTGATCGTGGTTGATTCGGCGACTGCGCTGTATCGTCTGGAACAGATGGATACCAGAGAGGCACTGTCCATGCTGTCGCATCAGATGATGGTGCTGCTTGCGCTTGCAAAAAGGTTTGATGTTCCGGCGGTGATTACGAATCAGGTGTTTATGGATGTGGACCGCCACCGGCTGAGCGGGCTTGGGGGAACGGCACTTGCGCACATCTCCAAGGCGATTATCCGGGTGGAAAAACGGGACGGGTTCCGGCGTGCGGTGGTGGCAAAGCACCGGTCGCGGCCGGAGGGAGATTATTGGGACTTTGTGATTACGGGCGACGGGGTTGCGGATAGATAACGCCTATCCCATTTCTGAATCCAGCGCCATTTCCCGGATAATCCGTGCTGCCTCACAGATATTTTCTATGACATAGTCTGCGGTTTCAAACAGGATTTCAGGTCGTGTCCCTTCCTGCTGCACGGTGAGGATGGCAACGTCTGCGGCTTTCATTGCAGAGAGGTCGTTGATGCCGTCGCCGGTCATGACCACGACATCGTACTCGGTCTTCAGGTTTTGGACAATCTGTGCTTTGGTGACCGGCGTTGCCACGCCGTGCACACGGTTTCGTGGGATACCTATCTGATCGGCGATCAGTGCGAGTTTTTCCGTTCTGTCTCCGGATGCGATGAACACGGCGATACCCAGGCCATGCAACATGGTCACCATCTCTCTCACTCCCGGAAATGGATATCCGGCGGCTGCGATGGTAAACTCAATCTTTTTCGTCCGCAGATTGATGATTGCACCTGCATTGAGCGCGAAGTTGTCACTTCTCTGAGAGATCGTCATCCAGCAGTCCCGGATTACTATCTGCATATCCGAGATTTTTGCAATCTTGTCTCCATACAAAATATCTCCGACAACATCAGATACGATTACCCGTTGTCCGCAGCTGATGCCGAAACGAACCTCCTCCTCCGTCAGATACGTGGAAAGAAGAGCATCTGGATTTTTGTCCATGATGTCGCGGGAGTGCAGATTGAGGAGAACCAGTATCCGGTCCGGATCCTGAAAGGTCAGCGTTGTTGTTTCGATGCTTGCATCCGCCATCTGGTGCTCTGTAACGTCCAGAACACTCCGGTAGGTTCTGAGGAGTGTTCCTGCACTGTCAAAAACCGCTGCAACCGTCATATTTCACTGTTACATCCGCTGTGAACACTCATATATTCTTTTGTCGGACCACCTAGGATGTTTCAGACGTTACGGTCATGTTTCCGGTACCCGCACCTATATAATGTAGCACCCCCATTTTTTTACATATGACTCTTCTCCAGACAGCTGAGCAGATCCAAACCATGCAGATCCGCGGCGCTGGAAAAATCGCACGCGAAGCAGTCTCTGCCCTTCGCGATCACGCCGAAACACTCCCGCATACCGGTGACGCTTCGTTATTTCTCCGGGAAATGGAACACGCGGCAGGCGTTCTCCTCGCAACCCGGCCCACTGCTGTCTCCCTCCCCAACGCCATCCAGATGGTGATGCGTGACGTCCGTTGTGCCAGAACCGAAGACGCCGCCCGCCGTATCCTCCGCGAAAAAGCCGATGCGTTCATCTGGTCATCCCGTACCGCGATTGACCGCATTGCCGCGATGGGAGCAAACCACATCCCGGACGGCAGCGTTATCATGACCCACTGCAACTCCAAAGCAGCTCTCGGCTGTATCCTTGAAGCAAAACGTCAGGGAAAAGACATCGAAGTCTATGCGACCGAGGTCAGACCATGGAATCAGGGACGGCTCACCATCAAAACCTTAAATGACAATGAGATCCCTACGACCTACATCGTTGACTCTGCGGTTCGCAGCATGATGAAAGAGATTGACCTCATCATTGTCGGTGCTGACGCAATCACAGTAAACGGTGCGGTCGTCAATAAAGTCGGGACCTCCCAGATTGCTCTCTGTGCAAATGAGGCGCGCAAAAACGTGATTGTTACCGCTGAAACGTATAAATTCGCCCCGCGGACTATCCTCGGTGAACTGATCCGGATCGAGGAACGGGCACAGAACGAGGTGCTGCCTGATGAAATCTCAGCCACCCTCCCTTTCGTTCGCGTTAAAAATCCGGTCTTTGATGTGACCCCTGCCGAGTACATCGACATGATCATCACCGAAGCGGGCGCTCTGCCCCCGCACCTTGCCTATACGATTATGCGGGAATACCTCGGCTGGGGATTCGATGAACTGCAGAACCAGTTCCTCGGAACCCTCACCGGTTCCGAGTTCAGATAACAAGGAGTCATTACTCATGGACGATTTAATTGCAACCTACTATTTCCGGCCCAAGGGAGGTGTCACCGCTGATTTTGCCGCGCAGGCAATCTCTGAGGAGCAGACCACCGGCACTTGGACACACCTCTCTACCATCAACGATCACACCGCCTACGTTCATGCCTATGACGGTGAAGTTATGGATATCGTCTCCTTGGGAGACGGTGCATACGTTACGAGAATCCGCTATCCCTATGAAATCTTCGAACCGGGCAACATCCCGCAGTACCTCTCCGTCATTGCCGGAAACCTGTTCGGCCTTGGCAAGCTTGAGGCCGTCAGACTTCTGGACATCGACCTTCCCGACGCATTCAGGACTGTTCACACCGGTCCGAAGTTCGGCATTGAAGGTGTCAGAAAGATTGTGGGAACCGAGATATCCCGCCGTCCGCATGTCGGGACTATCATTAAGCCAAAGGTCGGCCTGAATCCGATGGACACTGCAGCGGTTGCCTATGAGGCGGCTGTTGGCGGGGTGGATCTGATCAAGGATGATGAGACACTGACCAACCAGCAGTTTTGTCCCCTGATGGACCGGCTTTCTGCGGTTATGGATGCGCTTGACAAAGCCGAGCAGGAGACCGGGCATACGGTTCTCTATGCACTTAATATCACCAGTGGTGGAGATAAAATTGTTGAAATCGGTGAAAAAGCCGTGAGATCCGGGGCAAACATGCTGATGGTTGATGTCTTGACTGCAGGATTTTCCGCGGTTCAGGCACTTGTCGCCGATCCAGCAATCACTGTTCCAATTCATGTTCACCGCACGATGCATGGTGCACTTACCCGGAACCCGCATCATGGTATTGCGATGCGGCCGATTGCCAAACTCGTCCGTCTCTGCGGAGGAGATCAGCTCCACACGGGCACGGTTTCCGGAAAGATGGGCGGCAGTGCTGCAGAGATTCTCGGCGACAACATGATTCTCACCGAACCTTGGGGATCGGTTGCTCCGGTCTTCCCGGTTGCGTCCGGCGGCCTGCATCCCGGTAAGATCCATGCAGAACTCGCCACACTTGGCACAGAGATCGTTCTTCAGGCGGGCGGCGGTATTCACGGCCATCCGGACGGTACTCGTGCGGGAGCTGTGGCGATGCGTCAGGCGGTTGATGCGTTCCTTGCTGATGTCTCTGCTGAGGAGTATGCAAAGACCCACACGGAGCTTGCCAAGGCCCTTGCAGCCTGGGGATCGACATAATCTCTTTTTTATGCACGTTTTTATAGTGTACATTCACCCTCACAGTGGATCTTTTACCGCATGTATCCGTGATGCTTTCATCTCTGGTCTTTCTGGCGCAAGGCATACATGGGAAATATCCGATCTGTATGCCCAAAATTCTGTACCGACATGAACGAAGCTGAGTATCTTCGTGAGTCCGAGTATCGCGAAGTTCTCCCTGTCCCAGATGATGTCCTCGTTGAGCAAGGGAAGATAAATCGGTGTGATGCGATTGTTTTCATCTTATCCTGTTTTTTGGACGGAGGCTCCTGCCAAACTTGTCGGCTGGTTTGATCATGTCTGAACTATCGGATTTGCCTACGACACCCGCCGTATGCATCTACTTGAAAAAGCTCTTTTTCTCTGTTCCGCAGGGAACGTGCTTGAACGTCTGGAACAAACCGGCTGTCTTGTTGCAATGCGGATGGTTATGATCACTGACAGGATATATGATCGTGCCAAACAGGCGGAGTTGAGCATCTTTGACGGCACAGCCAAAGATGATCCCGGCCTTCGGGAGAAAAATGTTCCGGGACATCTTGCGAAAGCATATGCTCTCGGATACGGCATTGCCGATCCATGATAATTTTTGGCCATGCCGCAAATCTCTTATAGAATAGGCACAGAAAAACCTATTAATTAATTTACAAGGAAAAATGCGCTCATGGATACCAGAATGAAATTTTTAGAACACGAACTTGCCGAGCAGGAGCGTGAAATGAATATTAAACATGAAGCAGGTGTAGAATCCGTTGCTGCTACCATAAAACCCGAAAATACTGATGCTCTTGAGAGGAAGGTTCGCGAGCTTGAGGCGATGGTGAAAGGTCTCACTGAGGAGATGCTTGATCTCAAGTCCGTGACCCGCAAGCTTGCGATGCAGCTTGAGGAGATGCGTGGCGGTCAGCCAAGAGTTCACGCAGAATCCAGATTCTGCCAAAAAAAACCGGAATCCTCTCCTGAAACAGGACGTACTGTGCAGGCTGTTCCCCAGCGTTCAGTACCGGTTCGTGCTGTTCCCAGCAGACACCCTGTGGCTGATGCTGAGGATGAATCTGTCCGCGCTCCGGCCCCGCGTGCCGTTCCCCAGCGTGCGGCACAGCCGGCAACTCCTGTGCGCGCAGGAACATCCCGCCATGCAATTTCATCCCCTGCACCCGAACCTGTTCCTGTACCCGAGCCAGAGGTTCCGGTTGAACAGCTGAAAGCCGGTGAGTTTGAGTACGTGATGCAACCTGACGGCACGATTCAGAAGCGCAAGAAGACGACGGATCACAGTGTTATCATTGCCGGAACCGGATACAACCCCGGTCACACTTCCCGGTCCATGGCTATTCGCGCCGACTCCGATGCGGTTATTGAAGCCGCTGAAGACGATACGGTAATGGATGATTCCAAGAAACGCCGCTAATTCCGGGAGAGTCCGTGCATATTGTTCAGGTTGACATCGATAATTTCAAGTCTTTTTCCCGAAAGACGAAAATCCCTTTTTATGAGGGGTTCACGGTAATTTCCGGCCCGAACGGTTCGGGAAAAAGCAACATTATCGATTCCATACTCTTTGTGTTATCCCTTTCGAGCGCACGCTCTCTCCGCGCGGAAAAACTGACGGATCTTATCAACAATATCTCCGGCAAACACACCGCAGAAGTCACGCTGACATTTTCTGATGAGACGAAGATACGTCGGAGAATCAAGCGGACGGCGAGCGGCTACTACAGCTACTATTATCTGAACGAACGACTTTGCACCCAGACGGATGTGCTTGCCTATCTTTCCAAATACGGTATCAAACCGCACGGGTACAATGTGGTGATGCAGGGTGATGTAACCCGCATTATGGAGATGAGCGATCTTGACCGCCGGAGGATGATCGATGAGATTGCCGGTGTTGCCGAGTTCGATGCAAAGAAGGAGCAGGCACTTACCGAGCTTGAGCAGGTGCGGGCAAGAATCGAGCGTGAGGAACTGCTCCTAGCGGACCTTGCGGTTCGGATTGAGGAACTGAAGGATGCCCGAGAAGGGGCAGTCAAGTATCAGAAACTGCAGGCAGAGCTTGACTATTTCCGTGCAGTACGACTGGTTGCCCAATTGCGGGAGCTTGAACGCGATCTTTCCACGATCGCTCTTGCAAAGGCTGATCAGGAGATGGAACTGTCACGCATCAATGATTCGGTTGCCCTGGAGACGCATGAGCGCGACTGCCGTGCCGAAGAAGTCAGGGATATCGACCGGCAGATTTCGGAGAAGAGCGGTCCAGAGTACATCAAACTCCTTGCGGACCTTGAAGCCGAGCGCGGCAACATCCGCGTGGCCGAGCAGACGATCGGTCGTCTGAAGAAGGAGAAGGACGCCAATCTCAGTTCTATGAATGATATCTTCATTGATATGAAGAAGTTTGAGAACTCTATTGCGGACAAGAACAAGGATTTCCGTCAGCTTCAGATTGATCGGGCAAATCTTGCGATGGAGTATGAGTCGCAGAAGAAGGTGCTTGATCAGGTTCAGGAGTTTATGGACAAGAAGAGCAAGGACTCCGAAGGCGCCCAGACGGAACTCATCGCTCTTATGGGGCAGATAGAGGAAAAGAAATCTGAACGCTCATCGATTCTCTCCGAGCGCGACGGCATTATTGAGCGCAGCCGTATCCGCGCGCAGGAATCGGAACGCATGAAACGTCAGCAGGATCAGCTGGTGGAAGAGCGCGCCGAAAAACAGACGGAGATTGACGCTCTGGAAAAGGAGCTTGCGGACAAACAGAAGGAGAAGTCAGTCTTTGACAAACAGATCGGTGAGGCTGACCGGTCGATGATGTCATGCCGCCGGTCGCTTGAGCCGATCCGTGAGGAGATTCAGCGGCTGACGCAGCGGCAGATGCGGCTTGAGGCACAGCAGCAGGTCTCCGCCGAATCGAACCGTGCTATCTCCGCGGTCCTTGAAATGGACGGCGTGTTCGGTACGATTGCGCGTCTCGGCAAGGTGCCGTCCGAATATACAACGGCACTGAATATTGCGGCAGGCGGGCGGTTGCAGAATGTGGTCGTTGATACCGATCAGATTGCATCGGACGCCATCCGATATCTGAAAGAGGAACGGCTGGGGCGCGTGACGTTTCTGCCGCTGAATAAGATTAAGCCTGCGGCACCGCTGCCGCCGGTTGCGGGGAATGGCGTCGTTGATTACGCGTTGAATCTGGTGGAGTTTGATGAGGAGTACCGCAATGCGTTCAGCCTAGTGTTTGGTCAGACGGTAGTGGTCGAGACACTGGAAGCAGGCCGCCGGCTGATGGGACGGTTCCGGATGGTGACGCTGGACGGCGAACTACTGGAGAAGGCGGGTGCCATGACGGGCGGATCTATCCGGAAGGATATCCGCGGGTTTGGTGCAGCGGTTGATAAGGAATCGGCACAGATTACTGCAAAACTTTCGGATCTGAAGAGTGAGGAAAGTGATCTGGTTGCGGCCGAATCAAGGAACAAGGCGGTTACGGATGGTCTGCGCGCCGAAAAGAGCGAACTTGATGCAGCGATTACAAAACTTGAGCTGACGATTGCGGAGTGCAACCGGCGTCTCGATGCGATTGCTGATGAAGAAATGTCGATCACCGAGTCGCTCTCCGGCATGGAGCATGATGCGCAGGAGGTTTCAGCCAAGGTTGCGGAGCTTGAAGTCCGGCAGGATGAGCTGACGGATGTTATTTCCGGGATGAACTCGCGGATTGCGGAGATCCGGGGAGTTCTGGATGAATCGGAGTTTACGCTTCTGACGGAGAAGTTACAGAAAGCCCGCCGTGATGCCGATGACATTAAGCGCCGTCTTGATACAAAAGAGGCGGATCTT
>JAISHD010000069.1 GCA_031262705.1 Methanocalculaceae archaeon
ACCTCGGCGTACTGTTTTGCCGGATCGATTTTGTCCGGCACAATGGGATACACGGCGATGTCCGCTTCGGCCCCGATGCCGAGATGACCTTTGCCGCGTTCAAGAAGGCCGAGCGCCCGTGCCTGACCGGCACGGGTCATCACCGCAATCTCATCAAACGTCAGTTCGCGGTCAAGTGCCGGAAGCACCACGCGCTTTGCCGTTCCCGCATGCACGGTGGCAAACTCCCTCTCGCGGTACTCGCGGCTCATCAGGAGGCCAATAATCTCCGGATACTTCACGAACGGCGCACCGTTCGGGTTGTCCGTCGTAAGCAGACACTGCCAGGGATTCTCCACTAAGAGCGCAAGCTCAAGACCGATCGCCCACATGATGCTGTTGACCAGATTCTTGCGGCGGTACATCACCGGAATGACGCCGGACGCCGTTTCCAGCTCGACATCATGGTTGCTCCATTTGTCCTGATGCAGACGGTAGAGGTTGAACTCCATCGGGCCGTCGGCGGTCATGGTCGTGGTTCTGCCAAACATTACCTGCCCCATGTCGATGGTGATCTGCGGACGCAGGTTCACCATTGCGGCCACGGGTTCGGCCTTGGAACAGAAGTCACCCCAGCCGGAACCGCCGTAGGCGTGGAACTGCACATGTGTGAGATGGGCGGTCTGCCGTTTTTTGTTGAGGTCGGGGACGAGTCCCATCGTGCCAAGCGTGCAGGTATAGTTGCCGGGTTTGCCGAGGTTGTTGCAGTGCAGATGCACCGAGTGCGGAAGGCCGAGCAGCTCGTTTGCCTCGATGACGCCTTTGATGTACTCGGCAGGGCTCAGGTCGAAGAAGGGAATCGGTTTTCGGATGCAGTCCACATTCTTGCCCCAGCTCCACATCTCCGCCCCCAGCGGGTTGGTGAGTTTCACCCCGTAGCCTTTGACCGCGTCCAGCCGCCAGGCTATGAGGGCGGCTGCACGTTTGATGTCGCCTGCCGCAACCGCCCGCATGACGCCCCAGTCGCCGTCGAACAGTGTCAGAATCAGGCCGTCCTGCAACGGAGTGTGACGGAACTCTTCGTGCGTGTGGCGTGCCTCGAGAGGGGCCATCGCTCCTTCGGTCAGTGTCGTGTATCCCATCAGCGCGTAGCGGTAGCTGTTGCCGTAGGTGGTCGGGATGCTGTAGCCGGAGACGGCCCGCATGCCGTGACCGCGGGGCGCACGTCCCGCCCGCATGTCCTCGGGACTCATGTATCTGCCGAAGTTCACCTTCGTTCCGCAGATGTGTGTGTGGGAGTCGATTGCGCCCGGCATCACCAGCACCCCTGCACAGTCGATGACCTCCGCAGTCTTTGACGGCTCCTCGGCGATACGGCCGTTTACAACGGAGATGTCCATTATGTCCCGGGAAATTCTGTTCACCGGATCGATTACGCAGGCATTTTTCAGGAAGTAGTCGGTCATCAGGGTCCCTCCGTCTGGATTGCTTCCACTCTTCGTGCAACATGCATCGCGCCGTTCGGGCAGGTGTCCTCGCAGACCTTGCAGCCTTTACAGAGGTCGTTGTGCAGCACGGTGTTTTTACCTTTTTCAATCCGCATCAGAACATCGGTGGAGACGGATGTGCCGCCCGCACCCATGTCGGGATCGATCTCGCGGTTGACGGGACACGCCGTGCAGCAGTTGCCGCAGCCCATGCAGAGTTTCGGATTCACCAGCACTGCATACTCTTGGGTGAAGGCAAGGTTCTGTTCATGCCGTTTTGCAAGAATGTCGCCGGAGGCGAGCACCTCCTCAGGACATATTTCGACACAGTACCCGCACCGGAAACAGTGTCCCCGGATAATCTGCGGTTCCCATTTGCCGTCCGCACGCTGGACGACATCGATTGCGCCGGGAGCGGGACAGATCATTCTGCACTCAAGGCAGTGGGTGCACTCGTTGCCGGTCAGCTCAGGAAAGTCGCGGAAGTGTGCGGGTGCCCGGAGCGGGGCGGTCTTTGCTGCAAAGAACTTTTTGATCCAGCCGGGCCGACAGAACTCTTTGAGGTAGGATGCAACGCTCATGATTCACCGCTCCGCACAGGCAATACAGGGGTCTGTACTGATAAAGGTCGAGGTCACGTCGGCGGCTGACGCGAGATTTTTCATCATCGCATGCGAGCCGACCTCAACGTTCATGATCGACGGCGTCTGAATGGCGACCGAGATTACCTGACCGTTTTCGTCGAGTTCAATGTCGTAGGTGAGATCACCCCGCGGCGCTTCGATGGTGTGTGTTGTCCGGCCGGCAGTGACACGGCCTCCGAGCCTCACCGGGCCGTCGGGAAGCTGTGCGAGTGCATTTTTGATGATTGCCGCCGACTGAAACAGTTCATCAAACCTGAGCATGATGCGGGCGAAGTTGTCGCCTTCGCTCCGTGTGATCATGTGCCAGCCGAGTCCGGCGTACAGCGGTTCCTGTTCGCGGGCATCACGGGCGATACCGCTTGCCCGGGCTGTCGGTCCTACAACCCCGCTCTCTTTTGCATCAGCGACCGAAAGGACGCCGATGCCCTTGGACCGGAGGGCGATCAGCGGACCGGTTGCAAACATCTGTACAAACCGCGGCAGTTCTGCCTCGATGTGCCCGATTGCATCAAGGATTTTTCCGGCGGTCTCCGCGCTGATGTCTTCGCGGACGCCGCCCGGCACGACGTAGGCTGCCATGATGCGGGTACCGGTCATGATCTCGATTGCATCCATCACCGTCTCACGGAGATTGAGGAGATACATGGCGAGCGTCTCATGCTCGATGGTGTAGCAGTAGGAGTAGTTGGCAAGCAGATGGCTCTGCATGCGGTCAAGTTCGTTGAGGATGATGCGCAGATGCATGGCGCGGGGGGATACGGCAATGCCGCTGATCTTTTCAAGCGCACCGACAATTGCCGTGTTGTGGACGACGGAACAGATGCCGCAGACCCGTTCTGCAAGGAAGATGGTCTCCTGCCAGGGACGGCCCACCATGATTTTTTCAATACCTTTTTTGACGTAGCCGAGTTCCACCTCGGTTGCGATGACCCGTTCGCCTGCGGTCTCGCATTTGATGCGGGCAGGTTCTTTGAAGCAGGGATGCACAGGACCTATCGGCAGCGAGACATCGACGACTTTTTTCATGGTTTTTCCTCCGTTTTGGTTTCGTAGTTTTCAAACAGAATGTCTGCAACGCCTAAGATGGCGCTGATAATCTCCGTCGGACGCGGCGGGCAGCCGGGAACAGCTGCGGTGACCGGGATGTATTTGCTGACCGGCGGATCGATGAGAGCACCGGGGCGGTTGAAGGCGCAGCCGGAGATCGGGCAGTTGCCGATGGTGACCACGGCTTTCGGTTCGGGCACTTTGTCCCAGAGGTCAGGCAGTTTGTCGATCCACTGCGCAGACATTGCGCCGGTGATGAGGATGACGTCTGCTTCGCGGGGGTTGTTGTGGACATAGATGCCGTACTGTTCAATATCGTATCGGGGGGAGAGACAGGCGAGGATTTCGATGTCGCAGCCGTTGCAGGAACCGGTGTTCACGTAGCAGACGTGAATGGAACGTTTGCGCACGGCGTTTTTCAGGGTTTGCAGGAGAGTCATGCTATCGCCTCAAGGATTTCCGCGAGAAGTTCTGGAACTGGTGTGCCGGCCTCGGCACGGCGGCGGAACTCCGCCGCCGCTGCCGCGCTCAGCAGGCCGGTTGCCGCGGTCAGGTGCGGGAGCGAAAGAGCGTCGGCGACGCGGTCGTCTGCAGCGGTCGCGTCCGCCGCTTCAAGCCGGGGGCCGAGATTTTCCAGAATCATCATGTCGCAGCCGTTGATGAGGATCTTCCGCATCTGCTGACGACTGATGCCGAGCCGTGCGGCAAGGGCAATCACTGCCTGATCCTGCCGTGTTCCTTTGAGGATAGCGAGTTTCATCGGCTGAAGGTTTCGTTCGTAGATCAGATCCATGGTATCACCCCAAACCAGCAGAGCACTCCGTAGAGTACAAACAGCAGTATCATTGCCCAGACAAGCACCATCTCGCCGGTGTGCACGGCGTGTTCCCGGGAAGAGAGGAAGACACTTGCCAGAATGCCGAGCAGAACAGCACCAATGACGGCTCCCGCGAGAACCGCAGGGTGGCTGATGACCTCAAACGCCATCAGGAGAATGTAGAAGGCAATGCCTGCGACAACGGCTTTTTCGATCAGGTTGTTCATATGATTATCCCTCCTGCATACAGCACAAGCCAGACAACCGCAGCGTAGAGAACTACGATCACGGTCCAGATGGTCTGCACCGTCACCACCTGATAGGGGGTGAGCATCGGCGTTGCCGCACAGATGAACGAGACGGAGACCATGAGGACGACCATCAGAATGATCATCAGCCACCACGGCACTGCGCCGATGAAGAGCAGGACGAATGCCGAGAGCAGAACAACGGTTTTGAGACCCATGGCGATGTTTAACAGCGCCCGCCAGCCGCCGAAGTGTTCGGTCCAGTAGCCGGAGACAAGTTCCTTTGCCTCAATCACCGAGAAGGGTCCGTAGTGCGCTTTGGAAAGGATGATCAGATACAGCGACACCGCCGCCGGGAAGGCAACAAGGATCGTTGGCGTGTGCGTCTCGATCTGGAGTGCGGCTATCTCACCGATGGAGAGCGTCCCCCAGAACAGGTACACGATTGCGACCGTTGCCAGCAGCGGCAGCTCTGCTGCCGCTGACATGACGGACCGGATTGCCCCGAACTTTGTGTAGGGAGAACCGGAGGAAAGACCTGTTCCGTGTTCGATAATTTTGTGGAGCATGTACAGAGCAAACAAAATCAGCAGGCTTGCTCCGGTCCAGACGACCCAGAGTGCCGCAACCCAGATGCCGACCGCAATCAGAACGATTGCAACATACATCACCTGACTTGCTGTCCGGGGAATCCAGGTCTGTTTGAAGGAGAACTTCAGGGTGTGGAGAATCTCCTGCCAGACCGGCGGTCCCGGTCTTGACTGGATGCGTGCGATTACTTTGCGGTGCAGGCCGTGCAGCAGGAGTCCGGCGAAGACTGCGGTGATGAGAAGAAGCAGGAACGCAATCATGTCAGTACCCCACAAACGGAATGTCTCCGTCCTTTGTTCCTGCACACCACCAGTAAATGAGGGAAGCGAGAGCTGCCGGGGAGGAGATGACAACAACCGCGATCAGAGCGGGAATCTCTGAAACGAACAGCGCCGAAACAACGGCGATTGCCGCAAACAGGATTCCAAGAGCCAATGCTGTAGATTTTTTCATGATTCACACCGTCAGGAGAATTTCGACCACCCGCAGGAACAGCAGGAGGGAACTTACATGGATCATCAGAATGTAGGGAGCGCCCGGTGCTCTGGTGATCTCGGCTTTACCAATATAGAACGGTGCCATCCCTTCCCCGAGGACACCGACAAGGATAAGGAGTCTGGCAACGAGCGGGGCGGGGCCGGTACCCGCAAGCTCCCAGATGGAGAGCGTGCCGCAGGTTGCGGCGATGATTGCGGCACCTGCGAAGAGGGGAACGGTTGCCATCATGACGACCAGTCCGTAGGAGAAGGCGGCATCCAGCACGTGTTTGTTTTTGACGGCTGCAACGATGCCGATGTTGAGGATGCCGATGAAGGCGGCAAAGAGCGTGAAGTTGAAGACGTCGCCGGTGGTGATTGCACCAATCGTGGCAATACCGCAGGCGATTGCCATGAACCGCTGGAACTTCATCAGGTCAACGGGGATCTCTTTGGTGTAGTAGCCGTCGGTGCCGAACACGATGTCAACGGGTTTTTCCGGCAGGCTGATGACGGCGAGGATGACGAACATTGCGGCGAACGCGAACAGGACAACAGTGTAGCCGGAGAGGTAGTGGACGATGTCGCCGAAGGGCAGCGTGAGGAGTATCTGTTCAAACATTATTCAGCCCCCCGCATCGTCCCGACCAGGGACATTTTTGCCATGACTTTGAGCATGATGCCAACAGCCGCAAGCATGACGGCAAGGAACCACTGGGACGGGACGAGCATGAAGATGAGGAATGCGATGACCCAGAGTGCCCATGCGTAACCTGCGGCGTTTTCGATTTTTGCAAACGGAACATCAACATTTTTACCAAGGAAATAGACCATGAGACCGAGTGCTGCGATCAGACCGCCGGAGAATCCGGTGAGGAAGATGCCGTAAGCGGCGAGCATGATGCCGATAATCGGCGGTGCGGTCTTCATGACCTCGATGTCGAGTTTTTTCGCCGAGCGTTTCTGCTGGAGGTTTTCTTTGGCAAGCCAGAGTTCGGAGACCGCCATGATCTCGGCGACACCGACGACAAGGCCCGGCAGGATGAGGGCTTCGGCAAGGTCGGTGGCGATGAGGGCGATGACGACAAGTCCGGTGATCTCAATGAGGTCGATGATGATCAGTTTGTGGATGTCGTCTTTTTCCCGCAGGACTGCGGAGAATGCGATGATGATGGCGATGAAGGCGACTGCTATGCCTGCGGTGTAGAGCTGCGTCATGGCAAGGGATAGTTCGATCATTGTCTGGACCTCCGGTACAGGAATGAGGCTACGGCAAAGGCGGCAAAGAAGATGCTGGCTTCGACGATGGTGTCAAGTCCCCGTGTGTAGTAGAGGATTTCGTCAAGGATTCCTCCGGGGTGGCCGACGATGGTGGTTCCCAGGTACAGGGTGGTGTTTGCGAGGAACCAGCTTGCAGGCGTCAGGTAGGCGGTGACGTATCCGATGGCAGGGGAGTTTTCGGGGTACTGGGCGACGATCTGCGCTGGTTCGGTGAAGGGGACGCCGCCCCGGTCATAGGGGTTTAAGGAACTGTCCGGGTTGAGGGATTTCGGGTAGAGCTGGTCGTCGTGGTAGGTGAGGAAGGGGACGGTGCAGAGACCGATTACGGCAATGATGCAGACGACGGCGGCATAGACTTTGGGCAGGTTGTCGGTGTCTGCGAGGTAGTCTGCGATCCGCTGTATTTTGGTCATGGTGCCTCCTTCTTTTCGATGAGCCGCACGAAGATGAGGGTTGTTACGATGGTGACGGCGATGAAGGTGACGAGGGCGAGCATTTCGTCGAATGCGAGCATGATGAAGACGAGACCGAACTCGGCGACCTCCATGTTGATGAGCCTCGTCAGATAGGTCGTGTCACGCGGGTATGCGGTTGCAGCAACACCTGCGAGGAGAAGGATGCAGCCGATGAGAAATTCGATGCCGATCATTGCAGTCCCTCCGGTTTTTTGCGGCACAGCAGAAGGATGAAGAGTGTTCCAACGGGCATCATGAGGGAGACGACGATGGCGACGTCAAGGTAGCCGCGGCTGACCATGAATATGACGGCTCCCGAGACGAGGATGCCAAGGGTGATCAGTTTGTCGAAGGGGTTTTTGACCGCGACGGTTGCGATGCCGCCGATGAGGGCAAGGAGTGCGGCAAGGACGGCGAAGAGTTCGATCATGATTCGTCCTCCGGTGCAGGGCGTGCGAGTGTGACCTCGTCAGAGGGAACTGAGCACGGCGTAAGACGTGCGAGCGCGACCTCGTCAGAGGGAGCCGAGCAAGGCGCGAAGCGACTTGCGAGTGCTGATGCGATTGCATTTGCTTCAAGGGTTGCGCCGACAAAGTAGGCGATTGCGGCAGCGAGGGTCAGCGGGTGCGGGAGGATGAGGGCGATGACGCCTGCTACGGCGAAGTTCATGACATTGACGAAGGGAAGTTTTCGCAGGGTGTTCTTTTCCAGAACCGCCCGGAGAGCGGCATAGACGGCGACGACGGCACAGACGGCGGCAACGAGTTCGATCATCAGATTTTCCTCCAGATACTGCCGAGGATTCTGCTTGCATGGCGGGCGGAGATTCCCTGCACGAGCAGGATGGCGATGACCATGCCGGCGATGAAGGCTTCGGGCGGGAATCCTGCAAAGGTGCTGAGTGCCCAGATGACGACGATTGCGGCAAGTGCTCCGCTGGTTCCGGCCCAGCCTTTGTCGGCACAGATGCGTGCGCCGATGAAGACGAGGACTGCGGCTGCGATTCCGCCGGGAACGCCGCATATCCAGTATCCGCAGGCGGCAAGGAGTGTGCCTGCGGAGGCGTCGGGCGAACAGATGATGTTGCCGAGCATCCAGCCGCCGTTTTTGTCTCCGCCTGCCGCAACGATTTCCCGGCTGACGGCGTCAGCTCCGGAAACTCCCCCCTCTTTCGGAAGTTTCCAGAATATGTCGAGTGCTATAAAGAGTATGAGGGAAATTACCGCAGCTGCGGCGATGTATGCGAGTTCAAGGATCATGCTCTTCTCTGTCCAAAAAAACCGGCCCGTCCTGCGGGTTGATTTTTCCTAAATGATTAGCTATTGACATCTGTTTCATTAATAAATTACGGATCAGTACTTGATGTAAGGGTTTTGCATCCGCATTCGTTTACCGGCAGCTCTATAGTTCGCCATTGGTTGTATCTCCTCTCATGGAGCACACGGAAAAAACAGGAAAAAAGAGAATCCCAAAAGGTTATCTGCGCCAAAGCAGCAGGACACCCAGGCAGGCAGCAAGACCGGACACACAGCCCCCGAAGGAACTCTGCGGGGTTGCGGGCGGGGTTGTCGGCACAGTCGTGGCCGCTGTCGGCAGGGTGGTTGCGGGACTCGTTGCTGCCGTTGTGGCCGGCAGGGTTGTTACGGTGGTCTGCGGAACAGTCGTTGCGGCAGTGCTCGGCAGCGGGCCTGCGGTCGGTACCGGTGCAGGCTCAACCTTCACGGGTTTTGAGACGAACGTCTCTTTGGCTGCATCGTTTTCCATCTTGACTTTGAGCTGCCAGAGTGTGATCTCTTTTCCTTCGTCATACTTTGACGGGGTGCCGGTGAGGTTTGTCACAAGCCACGTGTCGCGTTCGGCGGTCGAGATGGTGAATCCGCTGATCACTGCATGCGCATAGGGCAGTTCCCAGGTCTGTGTTGTACGGTTCTGTACGACAAGGGCAATTTCCCAGACCGGATCGGTGAGGTCGGTGTCAAACTCAAGGGTGTAACCGCTCCAGAACCGCTCGCCGACGAAGATGTTCTGCGAAACGGTCAGCTCCTGACCGGCAACGACCGGGCCTTGCGGTGTGTAGTCTGCATCAAATTCGGTGTCGGCAGCAGATGCCGAAACGGCAAGGAAGGCTGCGCAGCAGAGGAGAAGTGCGAGCAGCACGATGGGTTTGCGGGTCATTTTCGCTCCGTTTTGATTTTCCGGATTTCGTCCAGAATGCGGGTGAGGATCATTTCGTCTGAGGGCATGCCGGAGGTGAACGCTTTTCTCACATGAATCGGCACGCCGTCCAGCCGGTAGGCGGTGCCTTCGGCGTCGATACCGACGGATGCCACCGGGATATGGAGTTTTGCAACGGCGGTGGAGAGTGAGATGAACGGATCGAGCACCACGGTATTGATGCGTGCGAGATGTGCGACCGTTTCGCGGGGGAAGTGTGCGCCGAGGTCGGTTCCGATGATGAGGACGGCGTCTGCTTCGTGCTTGGCGAGGATGTCAACGCCGCTGGTTTCGCCGGGGTTGTAGTGGACGATGCCGCGTGAGTAGTCCACTGCATAGGGATAGCCTGCGGCGAGTGAGAACATCTGGTTGGTGCCGTCCACGTTCCAGTGACCGCGAAGCGGAGTGAGTGTGTATTTGGTGTGCCGGTTGAGTTCGTCGACGAGTTCGATACCTGCGCGGACGTTTTTGTACTTGCCCCGCGACTGGGTGAGGCCGATACCGGTGAAGAAGGCGCCGAACTTTGCGTTGAGCAGAATATCGGCGGTTTTGAAGAGTACGCTGCGTTCAACGCCTGCAACGGTGTCGGGGATGATGTCGCGTTCTCCCCGGACGATCGCCCGGAGTGCGTTGAAGAGGGCGTAGTCTCCGCCGGGTTTTACCTGAATGAAGATGTCGGCAAGTTTGGCGGTTTCGGATTCGCGGATGTCCACGACGATGACGGTCCGGTCGGCGCGTCCTTCGGGGCGGAATGCGCCGGTGGAGTAGGTGGAGTAGCGGGAAAGGTGGCGCGGGTGGGCGGCGATGGGGTTGCAGCCCCAGTAGACGATGACGTCGGCACGGTTTTTGACCTGGCCGAGGGTGCAGCCGGGGTGGCCGACTTCCTGGACGGCCATGATGGTGGGACCGTGGCATTCGGAGGAGCAGTTGTCCATGACAGCGCCGATCTCTTCGGCGATTTCCAGGCCGATGTGCATGGCTTCGGTGGAGGTGCCGTACCAGCCGTAGAAGAGCGGCCGTTTGGCGGATGCAAACATTTCGGCGGCCATTCTGACGGCGGTGTCGAGGTCGGTTTCTTTCCATTCGTTTCCTTCGCGGCGGATGGGGGTGACCATTCTGCCCGGCGAGCGGAATTTGCCGGAGGAGAGCAGGCAGCCGTTTACGACGTCGGTGATGATGCCGTCTTTGATGTGGAGTTCGATGTCGTCGCAGAGACAGCCGCAGAGGGGACAGGCATGGTTTTTGATGATTTTTTCTCCGGGTTCGATGTCGGGGAGGATGGTTCCTGCGGAGATGTCGTATCTGAGGCCACCGAGTTCTTCCATGAGGTCCCACGCGGACCGGAGGGGGAGGAGGGTTGCGCTGACTTCGACCGGTACTCCTTTGAAATCGGGCGCGCCGGTGGCGTGGGTAGTCTCGTGGAGGATGAAGTTTGCGTACGGGCCGCAGGGGATGAACACTACTCCTTCGGGGGTTTCGGGTGATTCGCGAACGTTGAAAACGGTTTTTCCGGCGGTGCTTTCGATGAGGACGTGTTCGTCTTCTTCGACGCCTATTTCCATCATGTCCATCGGGTTGAGGAAGCAGTAGGAGGTTTCGCGGGAGTAGTCTTTGGTGTCTTTGTAGTACAGCTGGGCGCCCTGTTCGGGGGTTCGTCCGCTGCTCATCAGCAGTTTCATGAGTGTCCTTGTCCCCGACCGCCCGGGATGGTTCGGGCGGCCTGTTGGTTATTCAGTATGTATCCGGGTGCAAATTAATAAAGTGATCTTAGGATGCAATATTATGGGTATGCGGATCATCAATATTATCGGTCACTCGAATTCCGGGAAGACGACTATGATCACGAAGCTTGTGCCGCTTCTGGCTGCAGCCGGAACGGTTGCGACGATTAAACATATGGGTCATCACATCTGGGAGCTGCCCGCGGGGAAGGATACGACAGTGCATTTTGCGGGAGGTTCTGTTGCGACGGCAGGGATTGATGCGGAGAAGACGGTGATGAGTCTCCGCACGACGGATGTGTATGAGATTCTGGATTTTTATGCCTGGAAAGGGTATGATTATGCGGTTGTGGAGGGGTTTAAGGAGGAGGGGTTTTCGTGTGTGGTTTTGGGAGGTCTTGCGGCGGAGCATGCGGTTGTGCGGGATGCGGATGCGGAGACGGTGTTTGCGATGCGGGATTTGTTTGAGGTGTATGTGCCAAGGCGCGGCGGGTCCGGGAACGGGTCGCGGTGATTTTTCCGGAAAGGAGGTGAGTGGTGAGCGTGTCTGTCCACCACTCAATCGTACACAATTTTTCCGGAGAAAAAATCTCCAGAAAATGAAAAAAAGCCGGTATCGACAGGCACTCTTGCAAATATGTGTGATGACGACTGAACGTTTGGAACTTGCCTGTACAATTTTTTTTATTTTGAACGGGGAGTTCAGTTATTCAGCCGAAGCCT
>JAISHD010000072.1 GCA_031262705.1 Methanocalculaceae archaeon
GGCACGACATGGAATGGAGGCACAACTCCGATCCGTCCCGCATCGTCGTCTCTGAAGTAATGTTACAGCAGACCCAGGTACCGCGGGTTGCGGTGATGTACCCTAAGTTCATCGAAAAATTTCCGGACTTTTCCGCACTTGCCAGAGCCTCTCAGGCCGAACTGCTCAACACATGGCAGGGTATGGGATACAACCGGCGTGCACTGAACCTTCAGAAACTCGCCGTTCGGATTACCGAAGAGTTCGGCGACATGCTGCCCGAAGAACCGGAAGCGCTTGCAGCACTTCCGGGAATAGGACCTGCCACCTCCTGCTCAATTGCAGCCTTCGCCTTCAACCGCCCCGTCGTCTTCATCGAGACCAACATCCGCCGCGTGTTCATCCATTACTTCTTCTCCGACACTGCCCTCGTCGATGACCGCGATCTCCTTCCGCTGGTAGAAGCCTGCCTTCTGCCGGACAGATCCCGCGAATGGTACTGGGCGCTGATGGATCTGGGCACCGCACTCAAAACATCAGTTCCCAACCCGAACCGGAGAAGCCGCCAGTATGTAAAACAGTCAGCGTTCGAAGGCTCCGACCGGCAGATTCGCGGAGCCCTGCTTCGTCTGTTGCTTAACGGAGATACAGGAGAACCCGAGAGCCTTGCAAAAGCGGTCGGCACATCCTCGGAAAAAGTTGCGGGAATACTGGATGAGATGTGCCGCGAAGGATTCTTTGTACAGGAAGAAAGCGGTGAATACCGCGTGCGGTGACGTTTGTTTTTCCGGAAAAAAGATCAGATGTAATCCCCGATATCCATCTCGCGGGAAATGATCGTATCACAGTACTGACAGCGGAAACCCCGCGGATGCACCACAAACCTGCTCTGTGCCGGTTCACGGGTATTGGTGATACAGTTCGGGTTCGGACACTTAATCACGCCCACAATATCAGACGGAACCTCTACCGGCTTTTTGGCAACCACTTTAAAATCGCGGATAATACTGATCTTCGCATCCGGTGCAATGAGAGCAATCTTATCCACCTCGGACTTCACCAGCTCGCGGTTCTCAATCTTCACCATATCCTTCCTGCCGCCGCGGCTGCTCGTCACATTCGTTGCAACCGTAAACGTCACGTTCGTTCCATCCTGAATACCAAGAATCCGGATCACCGTCAGCCCCTCGCCCGGCGTGATGTGATCGATCACCGTACCATTCCTGATAGGCGAGATCACAATCCCATCCGAAACCGATCGTTTCATGGACTCATCACCTCATGTAACATCGCCATTCGTACCGGAACACCGTAATGCGCCTGCTGGAAGTACTTTGCACACGGCAGACCGTCCACCGCAGGATCAATCTCATCCACCCGCGGCAGCGGGTGAAGCACAATCATCGACGGCTTTGCCCGTTCCAGCAGCTCGGGCGTTATCCGGTACGTTGCCGCAAAATTTGCAAACGCTGCCGGATCCGGGAACCGCTCCCGTTGAAGCCGTGTTACATACAACACATCAAGCTCAGGGATCGTCTCCTCAATACTCTCATGCACAATAATCTCCATGCCCGCATCGGTGAGATCCTGCTTCATATGATTCGGCAGGTCAAGCCCTTCCGGAGCAATCGTGTGCAGCCGGATATTGTTGTACTTCGTCAGCGCATCCGCAAGCGAATGAACCGTCCTGCCGTAACGGAGATCGCCCTGCAGCCCCACATCAATATTTTCCAGCCGCATCGACTTGCGGATCGTAAACAGATCCAGAAGCGTCTGCGACGGGTGCTGGCCTGCCCCGTCACCTCCGTTAATCACCGGAACACTTGCAACCTCGCTTGCAAGCCGGGCAGCTCCTTCCTTCGGGTGCCGGATCACAATTGCATCCGCATACCCCGAGATAACGCGGATGGTATCTGAAAGCGTTTCTCCTTTCGCAATTGATGACGCCTCCACACTGCCAAGATTCAGAATCTTTCCGCCGAGCCGCATCATCGCTGACGAAAACGACATTCTGGTCCGGGTACTTGGTTCAAAAAAGAGTACCGCGAGAATTTTATCATCGAGTTCATGCCCCGTGAACTCGTGCTGATCAAACTTTGCTGCAGCAGTGAGAAGAGCGTCTATCTCTTCACGGTCCATGTCTCGTACAGACAGGATATTTTTTTGATCATATGTCATGGGAGATCGACCAACTCTGATGTATCTGTATTTGTCCGGTGAGGGATAAATAATGGTCGTCTCCCTCGTGCCCGAAAGAAACCCTTATCGTTTTCGCCCTGCATACAGAACTGACAATGATTCATATAATTCCCAAACCCACCGATACGCCGGACGATAACTCAACCGGCATGGTGATGGACGAACTGCGGCGGATGAACGTCCCTTTCTCCATTCTCGATCTCGCCGCCGTTGACCCGTTTCACCTCCCGGTCGAAGGGGAAACCATCTGGGCCTGCGGAATTCGTCAGGACGGCGTACAGTTCGAGCTTCTCAAAGCTCTGGAACTCTGCAACCATGTGATAAACTCGCCCGAAGCAATCGCTACCTGCGCAAGCAAAGTTACCACCACCGCAAAACTGATCCGCGCTGGAGCGCCGAGTCCTGACACCTGTTTTACGAACGAAAAAAAGATCGTCGCAGACTTTCTCGCATCCCACGGCGGGCGTGCCGTGTACAAACCGGTCTACGGGTTTGACGGAAACGGCATCTACCTCTTCGACTCGGTCGATCAGATCACCGAAGCCGCACCATATTATGTACAGGAGTACGTCAGAAACGATCGCGACTACCGCATCTTTGTCATCGGAAACAAAGCGGCCGGCGCAATCAAACGGGAGTCTGCGCATCTCACCCACAACATCCATCAGGGCGGCTGCGGCTGTGCCGTTGAGATTTCCCCTGATATGCGGGATGCCGCAGAGTCAGCGGCGGCGGCGGTTAGGATCGACTACTGCGGTGTGGATCTTCTGCCGCTGGACGGCGGCGGTTATACGGTTCTTGAGGTCAACGGAACGCCGAACTGGCACTGCATGACCGCACCCATTCCGCGATTGCTGGCAGAGTATCTGGTTGAGCAGGAAAAAGAAAGAAGAAAATAATATTTTTTTTAGTGTTCGCGTTCCGATTCCATTTCTTTGAACGTTTTTTCCGCACGTTCCTTCATGCGTGTCGGAATACCGCGGGAAGAGATAGTCTCAAACTCTTTCATGGATGTGGCAAGCTCGGAACCGAGAATGAAGATTGCGTATTTGTGCTCAAGTTTGCTGCGGTTAATCTGGTCCGGCTGGATCTTCAGAGCCGTGTACTGCGGGAATTTCAGATCCGGATTGAGCGATTCAAAGTATTCCTTAATATCATGAAATATCTGGTGCAGTTCGATGAGTTCTTCCTTATGCATTGTGCGATTAAGGTAAGAGGTATACCACCATAAGCATTTGCCCCTCTCTGCCCGTCCATCAACCGCTGATTTC